>PMON01000041.1 GCA_003162395.1 Acidimicrobiaceae bacterium | reverse complement strand
TGGCAGGCCGTCGTCAAGGTCTCCGGCGTCGACTTTTCCTCTGCAGCACCCTTGAGCGCGGCGTCCTGAGGGAGCACCCGATCGCGACTGAATTGAACGTGGTGACCCAAATGAGCTGGCGAGTCCTGGGTCGCCGTTCCCGCGCTTCGATCTCGTCGAAGCTGCGCGGTCGTCCGCGCGGCCCAGCGGCATTTAGGATCATTTAGTTCAAAACTCCTTGCGCGTGACCATCTGCGTATTATCGTACCGATCGGTTCTAAATGGAAAAGACGGAGCGCGCGGTTCCGCACGACGCCGTGAATCAGAAGCGAGGCGACTCTTAGGTCGCACGAAGGAGACCGCAACCATGGGACAATACGACGGAAAACGGGTAGTGATCACCGGCGGCACGAGCGGCCTCGGTCTCGCGACGGCGAAGCTGCTGCTTGATCAGGGAGCGCGCGTGCTGGTGACGGGGCGCACGAAGAAGGCGCTCGACTCAGCTCGCGAGGAGCTTGGGAAGAACGCCATCGTGATGTCGAGTGACGCGACGGTGCTGACGGACATCGACGCTCTCGCCGCTCGCGTGAAGTCGGAGTTCGGAGCGGTCGACTTTCTGTTCCTCAACGCCGGGTACGGAAAGTTCGTGCCGTTCGAGGGCACGTCCGAGGCGGTGTACGACGAGATGTTCAATCTGAACATGAAAGGGCCGTACTTCGCGGCGCAGAAGCTTGCTCCGCTGATGCCTCGCGGGAGCGCGATCGTACTCACGACATCCGCCGCCAACGTGAAGGGTATACCAATGCTCAGCGCGTACGGGGCCGCCAAAGCCGCGCTTCGCTCACTCGCGCGATCGCTCGCAGCCGAGCTTCTGCCGCGGGGCATCCGCGTCAACGCCATCCTCATCGGGCTCGTGGAGTCCGGCCAGTGGGAGCGACGTGCGGCGGCGACCGGCGCCAAGGTCACCGACTTCTACCAGTCGACCGCGCACACCGCACGCGTCCCGCTCGGACGGTTCGGGCTCGCCGACGAGTTCGCCGACCTGTGCGCGTTCCTCCTGTCGGCACGCGCGTCCTACGTCACCGGGGCGGGCATCAACCTCGACGGTGGCCTGTCCTTGGTCCCCTGAGCCGACGGCGGCCGCGCGCCAAACCCGGTGCGACCTCCGGCAACCACCGTGTTCGCGTGCCCAGGCCCGAACGCAAGTAGCGTCGACTGGGGTGATTCGATGACACGCGAGGTCCGGCCGCCGACGCCAGCGCAGTTCGAGGCCGCGCGAGAGGCCGTCGCCCGTCATCTGCACTCGACCGCCGTCGTCCCCCTCGAGGTGGGGCCCGGGACGCTGTGGTGCAAGCTCGAGTCGCTCCAGCCCACGGGCTCGTTCAAGGTGCGCGGGGCGGTCGCCGCGGTCTCCGCGGCGATCCGTGCGCGATCCGACGTCGAGGTGGTGACCTGCTCGGCGGGCAACCACGGCCTCGGTGTCGCGTACGCCGCCCGGCTCCTCGGCGTTCCCGCGACCGTCGTGCTCTCGACGACCGCGTCGGCGGTCAAGGTCGCGAAGCTCAAGGGCTTCGACATCGAGCTCGTGCAGCACGGCGAGACGTTCGCCGAGGCGCAGGACTTCGCGCTCTCGCTCGCCGACACGCGCCACGCGACCTTCATCTCCCCGTACAACGATCCGAACGTGATCGCAGGGCAGTCGACGGTCGCGACCGAGCTCCTCGACGAGGTGCCCGAGGTCGCCCACCTGCTCGTCCCGGTCGGCGGCGGCGGCTTGCTGTCGGGGATCGGGCTTGCGCTGCAGGACCATCCGAGCAACGTCCACTTGCTCGGGTTGCAGCCGTCGAGCTACGCCGCGATGGTCGCGTCGCTCCTCGCCGGCCATGCCGTCGACATCGACTTCCAGGACACGATCGCCGACGGGCTCGCCGGGGCGATCGAGGAGGGCTCGATCACGATCGGGATCATCAACGATCTCGGCATCAAGGTCGTGAAGCTCGAGGAGACGCAGATCCGAGCGGCCGTGCGCACTGCCGCCGTGGACCACGGGCTCGTCTTGGAGGGATCCGCGGCGATCGCGCTCGCGGCCGCCGAGCTCGGCATGGTGCCCTTCGACGAGGGACCGGTCGCCATGATCGCAACGGGCAGGAACATCACCCCGTCGCTGCTCGCCGAGCTCATCGGCTCGGCCTGAGTCAGGCCTGCGCCGCGGCGACGATCAGCTCGGGCCCGTCGTTTCGCACGTTGCCCACCTTGGTGTCCACGGCATGGTGGATGAGCGTGCCGGCGCCAGCGGGCGCGCAGAGCGCCTGGACCGCGTCGAGCTCGTCGTCGCGCGCCGTCAGCCACAGGTCGAACGCGTCGCGCTCGATCACGACGGGCATCCGGTTGTGGATCCCGTCGACGTCGGGACCTGGGGTCGTCGTGAGCACCGTGCACGTGACGAGGGGTGCAGCATCCGGTGCGCGTGGGTCACGCCAGCGGTCGTAGAGGCCAGCGAGCACGATCGGCGTGCCGTCGGCCCGGGTGAAGAAGTGCGGCACCTTGGTGTCGCCTCGCCGGTCCCACTCGAAGAAGCCGTCGACGGGGATCAGCAGGCGCTGGGAGCGGAACGCGTCGCGGAACGACGGCTTGGTCGCGACCGTCTCGGCGCGCGCGTTGAACGTCGTCGTCGCCGCACCGGGCTCCTTGGTCCACCATGGCACGAGCCCCCACCGGTACTCGCCGAGGACACGCGATCCGCCAGTGGCGACGACGCCGAAGAGCGTGCGTGTCGGCCCGACGTTCCAGCTGGGCGCCACCTCGAGGTCGAGTCCCGCCGCGATCGCGGCGTCGAGCAGCCGCGCGAGGGCGCGTGGCGGCGTGTACAGCGCGATGCGTCCGCACATGACGGCTCCTCTGACGACGACGACAACCCTAGAGTCCTTCTGACAAGGAGACGACATGACCGAACCGATCGACGCGTCCTGGCTTGCCGGGGACGCCTACGACGCGCTGCGTGCCGCGGACTTTCAGCTGTTCTGCGACGCGGCGGCGACAGACCTGACTGCGCCGGTGCCAACGTGTCCCGAGTGGGACGTCACGGGGCTGTGCGACCACCTCGCGCGCGCGTACCAGGGTCGCGGCCACGTGATCGCGCACGGCGCGTTCCTCGATCAGGTCGATTTCCTGACACGCTCGACTGACGACGACCCGGTTGCGTGGGTTCGCCGCTGGTCCGGCGAGCTCGACCGCGCACTGGGCGACCGCCCCGATGACGCGCCAACGCTGACGTTCGTGCCAGAGGCGACGACGGTCCACTTCTGGCGGCGCCGCATGGCACTCGAGACGCTCGTGCACCGAACAGACGCCGAGCTTGCTGTCGGCGCCGTCTCGGTGATGGACGACGTGCTGAGCGCGGACGGCATCGACGAGCTGCTGTGGTTCTTCTCGCACCCCGACAACGACGAGGCCGAGCAGACTGACGGCATCGCCACGATGTCGACTGTCGAGCTCACGGACGGTGCGAGGTCGTGGTTCGTGTCGCTTGTAGACGGCGCGTCGTCGTGGTCGAGGGCAGGCGGGTCCCCTGACGTGACCGTGCGGGGCGCCACACCCGCGCTGCTGCTCGCGGCCTCTGGCCGTGACCTCGATGGCATCGGGGCGGATCGGTTCGGGGTCGCACCCCTGGTCGTCGAGGGCGACCAGGCCGCCTACCGCCGGCTGCTCGATCGGCTTGGGGCGTTCTAGGGGCTGCTCACCGGCGTGAACTGGGGGTTCCCCGGGCGCCTGCCCCAGTGGCCAGCGTCGGAGGCGGTGGGTAGTGTGACGAACATATGTTCGCTTCACGCCCTGAACTGCCAGCTTCGGCCGTCGCCCTCGCCACTGCGATCCGTCCGACCGCCCCTGCGTCGAGCCGCCTCCTGCCGGTCGTCGAGCCCCTCAGCTCGCTCTTGCCCGACGGGGCGCTGCGACGAGGTGGCACCGTCGTCGTCACCGGCTCGCCCGGGTGGGGCGCGACGTCGCTCGGCTTGGCGCTCCTCACCGCGGCCTCGACGTCTGGTCACTGGTGCGCCGCGGTCGGCCTCGACGATCCCGGTGTCGTCGCGATGGCAGAGCTCGGCGTCGACCTTCGTCGCGTCGTCTTCGTGCCCCGTCCCCGCGGCGCATGGGCAGCCGCGACCGCCGAGCTGTTCGAGGGCGTCGACGTCGTGCTCGCCCGACCGCCCGCGCGCGTCGCGCACACCGCCGCCCGTCGGCTCCTCGCTCGAGCGCGAGACCGCGCCGCGGTCCTCGTCGTGCTCGCCGAGCATCGCGACGACTGGCCGGTGCCGAGCGAGATCGCCCTCGAGGTCACCGAGGCGGCGTGGCACGCGAACGGACGGCTCGTCAGCCGCCGCGCGGTCGTCCGCGCGGTCGGCCGCGGGATCACCGGTCGGCCGCGGTACGTGTCGCTGTGGCTGCCCGGCGCCCAGGGAGCCGTCGCCGTGGCCTGCTGATGGTGCGGCTCATGGTGCTGTGGTGTCCCACGCTCTCGAGGGAGGGATCGCGAGGAGAAGAGCCCCGGCGCTTCGCCGAGGTGCTCGACGCGGCCGTCGAGCTCGCCCCGTTCGCGCGACCGGTGCGCCTGGGCGTGCTCGCGATCCCGTCCAAGGGGCCGAGCCGCTTCTTCGGGGGCGAGGCCGTGTTCGCCGAGCACCTCCAGGGCGTGGTCGGGCCGCTCCTCGGCGGCGCGGGACGCGTCTGCGTGGGCGCCGCAGAGGGGCTGTTCGCCGCGGTGCTTGCCGCGCGCGCCGCGGTGCTCGTCGCGCCGGGCGCCACGGGCTCGTTCCTCGCGCCGTGGTCGATCGCGACCTTGCGCGACCCGGACCTCGCCGCGGCGTGCCAGCGGCTCGGGCTGCACACCTTGGGACGGTTCGCAGGGCTGGAGGAGGCACGCGTGCTCGAGCGGTTCGGCCTCGACGCGGTGCGTCGGCACCGGGTCGCTCGCGGCGTGGACGGCGAGCTGCCGGGGCTCCGCGACTACGCGGCACTGCGTCGGCTCGACGCGGTGCGCCATCGCGACGAGCCGAGCGAGGTCCAGCGGGGGTTCTTCGGCGAGCGCGGCGGCGCGGACGTTCGCGCCGCCGCGGCCGTGCAGCGCCTCGAGCAGCGCCTGGGCCACGGGGCGGTGACCGTCGCCCGGCTCGGCGGCGGGCGCACCCCCGACGACCGCGCCGCACTCGTGCCGTGGGGGAGCGCGGACGCCGTGATCGAGGGTCGCGACCACGTCGCCCCCTGGCCGGGTCGGCTCCCGTCCCCGTCACCCGCGTCGATCCCCTCGCGACCCCTCGCGATCGCACTGCTCGACGAGCACGGCCATCGCGTGACCGTCAGCAGCACCGGCCTCCTGAGCGCGGTGCCCGCCAGGCTCGAGTTCGAGGCGGGCCGGCCGCGCGTGGTCGCGGCGCACTGCGGCCCGTGGCCGATGGCGGAGCGGTGGTGGGGCGTGTCGCGTCGTCGCGCGCACCTCCAGGTGCTCTGCGACGACGGGCTCGCGGTGCTGTTGCGCGCGGAGCGGTCGCGGTGGTGGCTGTCGGGGATCTACGACTGATGGCGAGGTACGCCGAGCTGCACGCGCACTCGGGCTTCAGCTTCCTCGACGGCGCGTCGGATCCTGAAGAGCTCGTGGCGACCGCCGCGGCGCTCGGCTTGGAGGCACTGGCCCTCACCGACCACCACGGCCTCTACGGCGCGGTCCGCTTCGCGGAGGCAGCACGCGCCTTCGGGGTGCCGAGCGTCTTCGGGACAGAGCTGACCCTCCTCGGCGGCGGCCCGCGCACCGGCGTGGAGGATCCCACGGGGGCGCACCTCGTCGTGCTCGCGCGCGACCCCGAGGGCTACGCCGCCCTGTCGGTGCTGCTCGCCGACGCGCACCTGCGACTCGGCGAGAAGGGCTGTCCCACCGTGGGGCTCGACGAGCTCGCCGACCGCAACGGGGGACACTGGCTGGTGCTCACGGGGTGCCGCAAAGGGACGGTCCCCGTCGCCCTCGTGGAGCACGGCCCGCGCGCCGCGCGCCGCGAGCTCGACCGGCTCGTCGACGCGGTGGGCGCGCGCAACGTCGCCGTCGAGCTGTGGGACCACGGGGACCCGCTCGACACGGCGCGCAACGACGAGCTGGCCGCGATCGGCCTCCACGCGGACGTGGACGTCGTGGTCACGAACAACGTCCACTACGCGACCGCCGCGTCGTTCCGCCTCGCGAGCACGTTCGCGGCGGTGCGGGCGCGCCGGTCGCTTGCAGAGATGGAGGGCTGGACCGCCCCCGCCCCCGCCGCGTGCCTTCGCTCCGCCGCCGAGCAGGCTCGCCGGTTCGCGCGGTTCCCCGGCGCCACCGACCGGGCCGCCGAGCTCGCGCTCGAGTGCGCGTTCGACCTGCGCCTCGTCGCGCCGAGGCTTCCTGACTTCCCGACCCCCGACGGGCTTGGCGAGCAGGCGTACCTCGCACGGCTCGTGGAGCAGGGGGCCATCGAGCGCTACGGCACCCGTGACGCCGAGCGCGTCGCGGGGGCGTGGGCGCAGCTCGACCACGAGCTCGCGGTCATCGGCTCGCTCGGCTACGCGGGGTACTTCCTCATCGTCTGGGACATCACGCAGTTCTGCCACCGCGAGGGCATCTACTGCCAGGGACGGGGCTCGGCCGCGAACTCCGCTGCCTGCTACGCGATCGGGATCACCAACGCCGACGCCGTGTCGCTCGGGCTGCTCTTCGAGCGGTTCTTGTCGCCCGCGCGCGACGGCCCCCCCGACATCGACGTCGACATCGAGTCGGGGCGGCGCGAGGAGGTGATCCAGTACGTCTACGCGCGCTACGGACGCCGCCACGCCGCGCAGGTCGCGAACGTGATCACGTACCGGCCGCGCTCCGCGGTGCGCGACGTCGCGCGCGCGCTCGGGGACACCGCGGCTCGCGCCGCCGACACGGCCTCGCGCGTGGAGCACCGATGGGGCCACGACAACGACGTCCTCGACGGCGACGCCGCGGCCAGCGCCGGCATCTCACCGCTCGTGGCCGCGCTCGCGACCGAGGCATTGGGCCGCCCCCGGCACCTGGGGCTGCACGCCTGCGGCATGGTGATCTGCGACCGCCCCGTCGTCGAGGTCTGCCCGGTCGAGTGGGCGCGCATGGAGGGCCGCACGGTGCTCCAGTGGGACAAGGACGACTGCGCGGCGATCGGCCTCGTGAAGTTCGACCTGCTCGGGCTCGGGATGCTCGACGCGCTGCACCGCACCGTGGACCTCGTGGCCGACGCCACCGGCGAGGAGCTCGACCTCGCCCAGCTGCCCCAGGACGACCGCGTCTATGACCTGTTGTGCTCGGCGGACACCGTGGGGGTGTTCCAGGTCGAGTCGCGCGCGCAGATGGCGACGCTGCCGCGGCTGCGCCCGAGGTGCTTCTACGACCTCGTGATCGAGGNNGAGGTGGCCCTCATCCGGCCCGGCCCGATCCAGGGCAACGCGGTCAACCCGTACCTGCGACGCCGCCGCGGTGAGGAGCCCGTCGCCTACCTGCACCCGCTCACCGAGCCGATCCTTCAGCGCACGCTCGGGGTGCCCCTCTTCCAAGAGCAGCTCATGGAGATCGCCGTCGCGGTCGCGGGGTTCAGCCCCGCCGAGGCCGACGAGCTGCGCCAGGCGATGGCGGCCAAGCGCTCCGAGCTGCGCATGCTGCGCCTGAAGGACCGCCTCTACTCGGGGATGGCGGACCGCGGCGTCAGCGCAGAGGCCGCCGACGGGATCTACGCCGCCCTCGCCGCGTTCGCGAACTTCGGCTTCCCCGAGTCCCACGCCGTGTCGTTCGCCCACCTCGTCTACTGCTCGGCGTGGCTCAAGCGCCACCACCCCGCCGCGTTCCTCGCCGCGCTGCTGAACGCCCAGCCGATGGGGTTCTGGTCGCCCCAGAGCCTGGTCGCCGACGCGCGCCGCCACGGCGTCGACGTCGCGCGTCCCGACGTCGATCGCTCGGGACCCGACGCGACGCTCGAGCACTGCGACGAGCGCGACGGGCTGTGCGTGCGCCTCGGGCTCACGACGGTGCGCGGGCTCGGCCGCGCGGTGGCCGAGCGCATCTGCGCCGGCGCGCCGTGGCACGGCCAGGAGGACCTGGTCCGACGCGCGGGGGTGAGCCGCGCCCAGCTCGAGGCCCTGGCCGCCGCCGGGGCGCTCGACGCAACGGGTGCGAGCCGTCGAGCCCTCACGTGGACCGCGGGCGCGGCAGCGCAGTCCGCCCCGGACCGACTCGAGGGCATCGTGACGGGCACGATCGCCCCGGCGTTCGACGAGCCCACCGCGCTCGAGGTCGTCGCCGACGACCTCTGGGCGCTCGGGCTCGCCCCGGAGGCAACGGCGATGTCGCTCGCCCGTCCGGGGCTCACCGAAAAAGGGGTCCTCCCTGCTGCCGCGCTGCTCGGCGCGGAGGCAGAGCGCGTCGCGGTCGCCGGCGTCGTCACGCACCGCCAGCACCCCGAGACCGCGCACGGCGCGGTCTTCGTGAACCTGGAGGACGAGACGGGCCACGTCAACGTCATCTTCTCCAAGGGCGCGTGGGCGCGGTGGCGCCACGTGGCGGAGGCCGCACCCGCACTCGTGATCCGGGGCCGCTTAGAGCGAGCCCAGGGCGCGCTCGCGGTGACCGCCGAGCACGTGGCCGCCTTGGAGCTCGGCGCGCCGGTCGCCGCCTCGCGCGATTTCCGCTGACGGTACGCTCGTTCAAGGAGGGTGCGTGCGAAGTACACGAGTCGTCGCGGTCGCCGCCGTGCTCCTCCTCGTCGCGCTCGTCGCGGCCGCGGCCGCGCTCGCGGCGACCTCGAGCACGGCGAGCGGCCCGCCCGTCGAGCACCTCGGCGTCGGCGCGGGCCCGCCGAGGACCGCGACGGGGCTCCTCACGTTCTCGGACAGCTCGGGCGTCTCGGTCACCGCCAGCTGCGAGTTCGACTTCGTCCACGGCACCGCCGACGTCGTCGCGTCCGACTCGCTGAGCATCCTCAGCGTGACGATCGAGGGCCGCCTCGTCGGCCAGGCCCTCTACCTTGAGGCCGCCTCGATGTCCTCGCTGCTTGGTGCGCCCTGGCTCACGACGAACCTCCCGGCCGCCCGCGGCAAGCTCCACGAACTCGCGCTCATGCTGCGCCACCCCGACCTCGAGCGCGCCGCGTCGCGCCGCGTCTCGGTGACCCACACCAAGACGACGGCGACCACGACGCTCCAGTTCGACGACGTGCGGCTGCCCTCGACCGCGGGCCTGCCGATCACGCTGCCGAGGCGGGGTCGCCTCGACGTCGCCGTCACGACCGGCACCCAGGGCCAGGTGCTCTCGTTCGACGCCACGCTCACGAGCCGCGACGGCGGCGTCAACCGGCTCGACCTCGCGATCACCGACTACGGCGTGCCCGTCGTCATCGACGCGCCACCGATTGGCTCGGTGGCCCCGCTCACCCAGACGCGCGCGCGAGCGCTGCTCGGGGCGAACTACCCCGCGACCGAGCGCCTCTTGGTCGAGCTCGGCGCGAGGCTGGCCCGCGGCGCCTGAACCGCTAGCCGGCTCCCGGTGCTCCCGGTGCTCCCGGTGCTCCGGCGGCGTGGGCCCCTCGCCCGTGGGTCGACGCACCGAATAGGCGACGGCGCAAGAGCCCCGCCGCGATCGCCAGGACCCCGAGCAAGGCGGCAAGCCACGCGATCGTCGCGTCCGGCGGCGCGTAGCTGAACTCGACCCGTGAGGTGCCCTTGGGAACCGCGATGCGCTGGTAGACGCCCTGGTACGTCGTGATCGGCGCGGACGTCCCCCTGACCGACGCCTTCCAGCCGGGGTCCGCGAGCTCGTGGTAGGTGAGCACCGTCGCCTTCGGGCACGCGACCGTGAACGAGGTCATGGAGTGCGCCGCCACGTCGCAGCCAGGCGCGGTCGCGATCGGCGTCACGTGCGGCATCAAGTAGATGTTGGTGCTCGGGGTGCGACCGACGAGCATGGGGATCGACGTCGGCGCGTAGACGAAGCTGACGACGGCCTGGCGGAAGAGTCGCGTGCCGTCGGCGATCACGTTCGCCGGCGACTCGTAGTCCTGCGGCACCGTGATCACGCTGATGGGTGAGAGGTTCGAGGCAGTCAGGGTGACCGACAGGGTTGGACCCAGCGTGAGGGGCGCGGCGAGCTGGAACGGCATGCCCCTGCCCGTGGGGGCACGGGGGGACGCCGAGGTGCAGACGTGGTTCGTGCACACGGTCGTCGTGAGCAGGCTGGGCACCGCGCCGGCGACGTCGATGTCGATCGCGGTGAGCACGCCACCGGGGTAGTACGCCGGTGCCTGCCAGCTGAGTTGCATGGTCGCGGCGCCGTCGGGCGTCGGGCCACCGATCTTGCGTTCGTGCTGGGGCTGTAGGAACCCCCGAAGCAGCAAGTGCGACGTCATGAGGAAGTACTTCACGCCCGCCTGCTCGTAGGAGGCGTTGTGCTTGATGAACTCGAACAGCGGCGGGATGCAGTTCGCCACCGGGCCGCCGTTGCCAAGCTGCCACGGCAGGATGCACGGGTTGAGCCGGGTCGCGACGAAGTTGCTCCAGTTCTCCGGGACCGGCAGGTCCGAGGCGTCGAGGGACGCGACGCCGTAGTACGAGCCGTAGTTGGGCGCGATCGGGGAGATCGAGTAGTAGCGCTGTGTGCCGAGGTGTGCCTTCAAGTACGCGACGGACTCGGTGTCGTAGTGCACCGCTCTCGGCCACGCGAGGATCGGCACAAGGAAAAAGCCGAGCGTTTCCCCGACGAGGAGCACACAGAGGATGAGGTAGGCGAACGGCCGCTTCCCGAGGTGCGCAACGGCGACGCACACGAGCACGGCCATGATCCCGAGGCCGAAGATCGCGATGCTGCCCCAGTACCAGGTCGGGAGGTGCAGGTGCGCCCACGCGCGTCCGCTCGGCGTGGCGATGAAGCCGATCGCGAAGGCCGCCAAGGCCGCCACCATGCCCGGGACGAGCTGGGCGATCGCGCGGACCGACCTGGCAGTGAGGACGTCGTCGAGGCACAGAGCGCCGAGCACGCACATGCACAAGAGGACCGAGCCGGTCGCGTAGCGGAAGGTCGCGATGTGCAGGAGCCCCGGGACGTTCTCCACGATCTGGTGGAGGCCCGGCACTCCGTAGGAGGCGCCGAGGAACAAGACGGCCCAGCCGGCGAGCACGCAGCGCAGCAGCCGCTCGCGGCTGTGCCACAGGGCACCGACGGCGCCGCCGACCGCGAGCACGAAGAGCATGACCCCGGAGTACCCGCCGGTCCTCGACCACGACATCACGAGCGTCGGGTCGGTGTTGTCGAAGATGCCCCCGAAGAGGTAGGGCGCGACGAACTGCGTGAGGCCGGCCTTCGGGAGGTTGAGCGTCGCCAGGGGCAGCGTGTGCGAGCCGATCTGGCCGTGATGGATGAGCCGCTCGAACGCGTTGAGCACCGGCAGGGCCAGCAAGACGCCGACGCCCACGCCGAGCGCACCCCTCGTGAGCAGTCCCCGCCACTCGCGCGGGTGCTGGCCGAGCCGCAGCAAGAACCAGCACGCGACGACGCCGCCGTCGATGACCGTGACCTCGGGGAACCCCGAGACGATCGAGAGCCACACGCCGAGCGCGAGCACGATCCAGCCGCCACGGCGCCGCGCACCCGTGGCGTTCACCGCGTACTCGATCCCAAGGAGGCACATCGGCAGGAACGGCAGCGGGTTGGCGGGCGCGTTCGTGAGCCACGCGAGCGAGCCGCAGAGGCCGAACGCGATCCCTCCCGCGGCGGCGGCGAGCGGGGTGCAGCGCAGCTCGCGCAGGAGCAGGAAGGTCGCGACGCCGGCGATGCACTCAAGCCCGACGTGGAACCACAAAGACCCGTTCGACAGCGCCTGGAGGAGCACCAGCGGGAAGAAGCTCGCGTTCTGGATGCTCGCGGCGAGCGGCATCCCGAGCCCCGCGCGGAGATCCCACCACGGGACGTGCCCGTGCAGCCACGCGAGCGCTGCGGCGTGGCCGAACGCCTGGGAGTTGTAGCCGACGTTGGGGTCGATGTAGGACTGGCCGGGCAGGTAGCCGAGCTTGGTGATGAAGGCGATCCCGGAGGACTTGGACTCCGGCTGGTACTTGGTGAGCTGGAGGATCGCGGGCAGGTTGCCGAGGAACGGGGCGAGCACGACAGCCAGTAGTCCCCAGGCGGTCGAGCGCCTCGTGTAGGCCGCGCCGTCGGTCCGACCTGCGTCGTGCTCGGCAGCCCTTGCCGAGGGAGCTCCGGCGGGCACCTCGTGTCCTTCTGGGGGTGCCACGGTGGGTCGATGCTACGAGGCGGTCGGCCCCAACCGCGTGCTCTTGGGACTCAGTCGCCGTGCAGTCGGTCGAGCACGCGCGCGAAGCCCGAGGCCCGGCCAGTCGCCCCCTCGCGCCGATCGGCCAGGTCCGCGGCGAGCAGACCGGCGTTGATCCCGAGCCAGCGCAGCGGCTCGGGCTCCCAGTCACGAGGGGCGTTCCCCACGAACGGGAGGGAGGTGCGATCGGTGGCCTCGCCGGTGACGAGGTCGGCGAGCGTGCGCGCCGCGACGTGGCTCAGGACCACGCCGTCGCCGACGTAGCCGCCGGCGACGGCGAGCCCTCGCTCGCGGTCGAAGCGGACGTAGGGCGAGAAGTCGCGCGTCGCGCCGAGCGGTCCACCCCAGTGGAAGGGGATGGCGGCCGGGATCTCGCCGAACAGCTCGACGAGGGTCGACTCGAGCTTGGCGAACACCCCGGGCTCGAGGTCGAACCTCGCGTCGACGCGCGATCCGAAGTGGTACGGCGCGCCCCGACCGCCGAACACGAGGCGGTCGTCCGTGGTCCGCTGCCCGTAGATGATGAGGTGTCGCGCGTCGCAGAACGTCTCGCGGTGTGCGAGCCCCACGCGATCGAAGAACGACGAGGGCAGCGGGTCCGTCGCGACGACGAGCGAGTACAGCGGGACGACCGCCCGGCGCGCGTCGGGGAAGCTGGACGTATAGCCCTCCGTCGCGCGAACGACGACGTCGGCTCGGACCGCACCACGTGACGTGAGAGCCCGCGGCCTGCGCCAGCGGTCGCCCGGTTCGATGGCGGTCACCATCGTGTCGTCGTAGACGGCGACGCCCCGGCGCGTCACCGCATCGGCGAGCCCGGTCACGAGCTTCGCGGGGTGCACGGCGGCGCAGTGAGGCGTGAACAACGCGCCGCAGACGTCGCGTGCCGCGCACCGAGCGCGCGCGGCTGCCTCGTCGAGCCACTCGAGGTCGTCGGCGCCACCGCCCAGCTCACGGTCGCGGTCGAGCTGGGCGGTGAGTCGCGTCGCCTGTAGCGCAGAGCGCGCGAGCGTGAGCGAGCCGCCTCGCTCGTAGTCGCAGTCGATGCCCTCGCTGCGAGCGACCTCGTCGAGCTCGGTGACGCCGTCGCGCAGCGTGGCTCGCAGCGCCAGCATCGCGTCACGGCCGTGCGCGGACTCGATCCTCGAGAACGAGACGGGGTAGAGCGCCGACGCCCAGCCGCCGTTGCGGCCCGACGCGCCGGCACCGGCAACGCCGGCCTCGAGCACGGCCACGCGCAGGGTCGGGTCGCCCCGCGCGAGGAAGAGTGCGGTCCACAGCCCCGTGAATCCCGCGCCCACGACGGCGACGTCGACGTCGAGGTCGCCGTCGAGCGGAGCACGACGAGCGGGAGGTTGCTCGAGCGTCGCCCACCACACCGACGCGTGGGGGGAGCCCACCGGCTATCGCTTCGAGACGGCCTCGGCGAGCACGTCTCGCAGAATCCCGACGATGAGATCGATCTCGGTCCTGCCGCAGATGAGCGGTGGCGCGATCTGGACGACGGGGTCGCCTCGGTCGTCCGAGCGGCAGATGAGGCCGCGCTTGAACAGCTCCGGCGAGACGAAACCCCGCAAGAGACGCTCGGCATGCTCGGATTCGAACGTCTCGCGCGTGTCCTGGTCGCGGACGAGCTCGATGCCCCAGAAGTAGCCCGTGCCCCGGATGTCGCCCACGATCGGGAGCTCCCGAAGCGCCTCGAGCTGCTGTTCGACGTAGCTCTGCATCTCGGTGACGTGCTCCAGGATCCGCTCGTTCTCGAAGATCTCGATGTTCTTGAGCCCCACCGCGCAGCTGACGGGGTGTCCCGCGAAGGTGAGGCCATGCAGGAACGTGTTGTCGTCGCGGAGGAAAGGCTCGGCGATCCGATCGCTCACGAGCAACGCACCGAGGGGCGCATAGCCGCTCGTCATGCCCTTTGCGCACGTGATCATGTCGGGGACGTAGTGGTACTTGTCCGCGCCGAACCACGTCCCGAGGCGACCGAACGCGCAGATCACCTCGTCAGAGATGAACAGCACGCCGTGGCGGTCGCAGATCTCGCGGACGCGCTGGAAGTAGCCCGGCGGCGGCGTGAAGCAGCCACCTGCGTTCTGGACGGGCTCCAAGAACACCGCGGCGACCGTCTCGGGTCCCTCGCGCAAGATGGCCTCTTCGATCTGGTCAGCGGACCAGATCCCGAACGCCACCGGGTCGTCCCCATGCTCGCGGGCCCGATAGATGTTGGTGTTCGGGACCTTGATCGCGCCGGGCACCAGCGGCTCGAACGGCGTGCGATAGGGGATCACGCTCGTGATCGTGAGCGCGCCCATCGTGGTGCCGTGGTACGCGATGTCACGGCTGATCACCTTGTAGCGGTCGTGGTCGCCCTGGAGCCGGTGGTACTGACGCGCCAGCTTCCAGGCGCTCTCGACCGCCTCTGAACCGCCCGTCGTGAAAAAGACGCGGTTGATGTCCCCGGGGGCGAGCGACGCAAGCTTCTCGGCCAGGTCGATCGCTGTCGGGTGCGCG
Source organism: Acidimicrobiaceae bacterium (assembly GCA_003162395.1). Classification (GTDB taxonomy): domain Bacteria; phylum Actinomycetota; class Acidimicrobiia; order Acidimicrobiales; family RAAP-2; genus Palsa-459. The sequence goes on along the minus strand of PMON01000041.1, from coordinate 65,266 downwards.
TAGGTCCACAGCGGGAAGTACGCGAGCTGGGCGGCCTGGCGTGCGCCGGCCTCGGCGAGGTCACGCCGGCCGTGACCGAGCTGGTTCAAAAAGAGGCCCGAGAGCCCGTCGAGGTAGCGCTTGCCGCGTGAGTCGTAGACGTAGGCGCCCTCGCCGCGCACCATGATCGGGATCTCGACCTCGGGCGAGTACGAGCCCATGTTGGAGAAGTGCATCCAGAGGTGCCGGCGCGCGCGCTCGGACATCGCGTGCGTCTCGTCGTCGAGCATCGTGCTCACGAGGCCGTCGGTGTAGTGCTCGGTGGTTGTCATCGGGTCCCCCAGTTGAAGGTCTGCTTTGCCAGCTTGAGATAGATGAAGGTCTCGACCTCGGTGACGCCCGGGATGCTCCGGATGGAGTCGTTGAGCAGGTGCACGAGGCTGTCATCGTCGACGGTGATGAGCTCGGCGATGATGTCGAAGCTCCCGGCGCAGAGCACGACGTAGTTGATCTCGTTGATCGATGCGATCTTGTCGGCGACCAAGCGCACGTCGCCTCGGACGCGGATGCCGACGAGGGCCTCCCTCGTGAACCCGAGCTGCAGCGGATCAGTGATCGCGACGATCTCCATGATCCCCCCCTCACGAAGGCGCTGGACGCGGCGACGCACGGCGGCCTCGGAGAGCCCGACCTGGTCGGCGATCGTGCCATAGGGGCACCGGCCGTCGCCCTGGAGGACGCCGATGATCTTGCGATCGACGTCGTCAAGGCTCACGGGTGAGGTGATGGCGACATCCTGGGAGCGCCGTTTCGAGGGACTCGCCCCGCTCTTCTGTGTCACTCGTGGTGGCATGGTCGCGATCCGCCGGACACCGTGTTCAGCGGCCGTTGCGGATACCGACACTATAACGGGCATTCCGATCCGAATCCAGTCTTTAGTCCATCAGTTCGCGAAATTTTTCGATGATTCTTGCCTTTTGGCCACGGATATGGGAATGTCACCACCGCAAGCGGGATTCCGGGGATGCAAGGGGGGCTCATGGATCGGCTCGAGAACTTCGTGGGTGGCGCAAAGATCGCGCCCAAGTCGGGTCGCTACGTCGAGCTCGTGAACCCGAGCACCGGCGAGGCGTTCGTCGAGAGCCCGATCTCAGGCCCCGAGGACGTCGACCATGCGTGTCGAACCGCGCACGAGGCATTCGCCACCTGGCGCAGGACCACGCCCTCGGAGCGCTCGAACGCACTGCTCAAGATCGCCGACGCCGTCGAGGGAAACGCCCAGCGTCTCGTCGAGATCGAGTCCGAGAACACCGGCAAGCCGATCGGGCTCACCCTCTCTGAGGAGATCCCGCCGATGGTCGACCAGATCCGATTCTTCGCCGCCGCAGCTCGGATCCTCGAGGGCCGCGGCGCGACCGAGTACATGGCCGGCCACACCTCGTACGTGCGACGCGAGCCGATTGGCGTCTGTGCCGCGGTGACCCCGTGGAACTACCCGATGATGATGGCCGTGTGGAAGTGGGCGCCCGCGATCGCGGCGGGCAACACCATCGTCCTCAAGCCCGCGGACACGACACCGGTGTCGACGCTCTTCATGGCCGAGCTCATGGCTGAGATCCTGCCGCCGGGCGTGATGAACGTGATCTGCGGCGATCGCGACACGGGTCGACTGGTCGTCGACCATGAGATCCCCCAGATGGTCTCGGTCACCGGGTCCGTCCGCGCCGGAAAGGAGGTCGCCGCCTCGGCCTCGGCGACGCTCAAAAAGGTGCACCTCGAGCTCGGCGGCAAGGCACCGGTCATCGTCTTCGACGACGTCGACCTCGCCTCGGCCGCCGAGTCCATCGCGATCGCCGGCTACTTCAACGCGGGCCAGGACTGCACGGCGGCGACGCGCGTGCTCGCCGGTCCAAAGGTCTACGGCGACTTCGTCGACGCGCTCGCCGAGCAGGCTCGCGGGACGGTGACGGGCGGCCCTGACAACGAGGACGCGCTCTACGGCCCGGTCAACAACGTCAACCAGTTCGAGCGCGTGACGGCGATACTCGGTCGGCGGCCATCGCACGCCTCGATCGCGGCCGGCGGCTCGGCAGTTGGTGACCGCGGCTACTTCATCGAGCCGACCGTGGTCGCGGGCCTCAAGCAGGACGACGAGATGATCCAACAGGAGATCTTCGGGCCGGTGATCACGGTCCAGCAGTTCACCGACGAGGCCGAGGCGCTCGCCTACGCCAACGGCGTGGAGTATGGGCTCGCCTCTTCGGTGTGGACGCAGGACCATGGTCGTGCGCTGCGGATGGCGCGTGACCTCGACTTCGGCTGCGTCTGGATCAACACNNCCGAGATGCCGCACGGCGGCTTCAAGCACTCGGGCTACGGCAAGGACCTCTCGGTCTACGGCTTCGAGGACTACACGCGGGTCAAGCACGTGATGCACTTCATGGGCGAGTGAGGGGCAGAGCCACGACATGATCATCGGGGTCCCCAGCGAGGTGAAGGACGACGAGTACCGCGTCGCGCTGACACCCGCCGGCGCTCGAGAGCTCACGGGCGCGGGTCATGAGGTCCTGATCGAGGCAGGCGCCGGGGCTGGCTCTTCCATCCGAGACGATGACTTCGCCGCCACGGGAGCGACGATCGTCGGGACGGCGGTCGACGTCTGGTCCACTGCGGATCTCGTGCTGAAGGTCAAAGAGCCCGTGAAGTCCGAGTATCCGCTCCTTGGACTGCGAACGGGCCAGGTCCTCTTCACGTACCTGCACCTCGCCGCGTCGCGACCGTGCACCGACGCGCTGCTCGCAGCAGGCAACACGGCCATTGCGTACGAGACCGTCCGACTCCCGGACAACTCCCTCCCGCTGCTCACGCCGATGAGCGAGGTCGCGGGGCGCATGGCACCGCTCATGGGCGCACACCACCTCATGCGCTCTGGGGGCGGCCGAGGCACGCTGGTCTGCGGCGTGCCGGGGGTCGCGGCTGCGAACGTGATCGTGCTGGGGGCCGGCGTCTCGGGAATGGCGGCGGCGACCGTCGCAGTCGGGATGCTCGCCAACGTCCACATCTTCGACAAGAACCTCGAACGCCTTCGGCAGGTCGACCACCACTTCCGAGGCGAGGTCGAGACCGTCGCGTCCTCCGTGCACGCCATCGAAGAGGCGTGCATCAGTGCGGACATCGTGATCGGGGCCGTGCTCGTCTTCGGAGCGAAGGCACCCAAGCTCGTGAGCGACGACCTCGTGTCGCGCATGCGGCCTGGGTCGGTGCTGGTCGACATCTCGGTCGATCAGGGGGGGTGCTTCGAGGGCACGCACCCGACCACGCACTCCGACCCTGTGTTCGAGCACAAAGGCTGCATCTTCTACTGCGTCGCCAACATGCCGGGCGCCGTGCCCGAGACCTCGACGCACGCGCTCGTGAACGCGACGCTCCCGTACACGATGGCGATCGCGCGTAAGGGCTGGCGCGATGCGGTCCGCGAGGATCGCGCGCTCGCCGAAGGCGTGAACGTCGTCGAGGGCGCACTCACTTGCGGGCCCGTCGGCGACGCGCACGACTTGCCGGTCGTCGAGCTCGGCGCCGTCCTGTAGGCATCAGCACGGCCGACGCGCCGGGCAACATCACCGCTGCGCCACGAACCGTGGCCGCCTCGATCGACGAAGCCCATGAAGGTCGCACTGGCCGTCGAGTACCGACCGCGGGCAGCGTCGTGCACTAGGTTCCATTTGCCATTGGACGTGCCGAGTCGACGGGACGCGGCAGCGGTGCCTCGGGGGAGGTTGCGGTGACCACGGAAATAGTGGACGGCACGTCGGATCATTTGCAAAAGGGTCTCAAGCGAGGCGCGCTCGGGCTGATTTCAAGCACGGTCGTCGGTGTTGCCTCGACGGCGCCTGCCTACAGCCTCGCGGCCACGCTTGGCTTCGTGGTTGCCGCGATCGGCCTTCAGGCGCCCATTGTGACGATCATCGCGTTCGTCCCGATGCTGTGCATCGCCTACGCGTACAAGGAGCTCAACTCCAAGGACCCCGACTGCGGGACGACCTTCACCTGGGGTACGCGTGCGTTCGGCCCGATGACGGGGTGGATGGGTGGATGGGGCATCGTCGCCGCCGACGTCCTCGTCATGGCAAGCCTCGCCCAGATTGCTGGGCAGTACGTGTTCTTCCTCTTCAACACGGGCTCGATTGGCGGCAACGCGAGCAGCGTCTGGGTGCTGCTCGTGGGCATCGCCTGGATCGTCGTGATGACCCTCATCTGCTACGTGGGGATCGAGGTCTCGGCGAACTTCCAGAAGGTGCTGCTCAGCATTGAGCTCACGATGCTGGTCGTGCTGTCGGTGTGGGCACTGATCAAGGTTGGCAACGGCACGGCGCCCTCGTACCACCTCGCGATCGCAGCGTCGTGGTTCAACCCGTTCGACATCTCGGGTCCCTCGGCGTTCATCAACGGCGTCTTGCTGATGCTGTTCATCTACTGGGGGTGGGACACAACGGTCTCGGTCAACGAGGAAACGGCACATCCCCACACCACGCCGGGACGAGCGGCGGTCCTCTCGACGCTGATCTTGCTTGCGACCTACGTGCTCGTGGTCGTCTCCGTCCAGTCGTTCGCTGGTGTCGGGCAAACCGGCGTCGGGCTCGGGAACCCGAGCAACGTGAACGACGTGCTCTCGGTCCTCGGCCACGCGGTTTTCGGGTCCGGCTCCTTCGGCAACGTCCTGTTTCACTTGCTGCTGCTCATGGTGCTGAGCTCGGCGGCAGCCAGCACCCAGACCACGATCCTGCCGACGGCACGGACCGTTCTTGCAATGGGCGTCTACAAGGCAGTCCCGAAGGCGTTCGCGAAGACCCACCGTCGCTTCTTCACCCCGACGTGGGCGACGGTGATCATGGGCCTCGTCTCGATCGTGCTCTACGTCGCGATGAACTACATCTCCGCGGGCTCGGTGATCGCCGACTCGGTGTCCGCACTCGGGGTGATGATCGCCTTCTACTACGGCCTCACTGGGCTCGAGTGCGTGTGGTTCTTCCGAAGCTCGTTGTTCGCCAGCGCGAGAAACCTCTTGCTGCGCGGGATCCTGCCGCTCCTCGGCTTCGTGATGCTCTGGGGGGCCCTCGGGTACAACCTCTGGTACTACTGGAGCCCCTCGCGTTCCGGCAGCGCGACGCAGTGGGACCTGTCCTTCTGGCCACACTGGCAGATGAGCGGCGTCTTCGTCATCGACATGATCGCGCTCATCCTGGGCGTCGTGCTGATGCTGGTCTACCGCTCGATCCGACCAGCCTTCTTCCGTGGCGAGGTGCTCAATGCCGACACGCCCACGCTCGTTCCCGAGGACTTTGGTAGGGAGGTCGGCCTCTTCGGCATCGACGAGTATCCCAAGGAGACGTAGCGCGTTCCATCGGCTCCTCGCCGGGACGGCGTCTAGCCGGCTGCCCGTGTGACGGTCAGCTGACGCCCTGAGCGTCGGCGTCGTCCTCGCCGTCGTGCGCGTCGGTCCCCTTGAACCAGTCCTCGAGCTGGCTGACCAGCCGCTGCACGCCGCCCGTCGTGCGCTCGAGCGTGCTCGTGAAGCGCGCTCGGTAGTGCGCGACGGCCGCCTCGAACTCCGCTGACGGCGGCGGCTCGCTGCCTCGGCGGACGTAGCTTCCGGACCGGATCCGGTCGAAGTCGCCCGCCTCGACCCAGGCGACGAGCTCGCGGACCCGCCGCACCGCAAACGGGTGGGTCCGAGTGAGCTCCACCATCGCCCGGCCCCACCGCGCAAAGAGGTCGTCTTCTTCCTCGTACTCCGTCGCCTGCGCGATGAACGCGTCGAGATTCATGCCCTCGACGGCACCGCCCGCCATCCGCATCAGCATCCGGCACGTCGTGAGCGGATCGTCCATCACGAGCGCGCTCGCTCGGTCCGAGGACAGCTCGGCGGCCCGAGACCACTCGAGCAGGGCCATGTAGAGCGCCATCACCGGGAGGCCAGTCACCCCGCCGGGCAGCGACGACGTGAGCATCTGTGCGACCAGCACGAACGCGGTCGTGTAGTAGTAGTGCTCCGAGAGCACGTGGCCGAGCTCATGGGCCAGGATCGCCTGGACCTCGTCGGCATCGTAGGACGCGGCGAGTCCTGAGTAGATGAGCACCACCGGTCGCTGCGCGCCCACGGTCATCGCGTTCGCGAGGGGCGTCTGGGTGATGTAGAGCGTGGGGGCGGGTTCGATGTCGAGGGCGATGGCGCAGCGCTGGTACGAAGCGAAGAGCGCCGGCACCTGGTGCTCGCCGATCCGCACGGCGTTTCCCACCAGCATCTGGTGCAGCTGGCGTTCCATGGCGAGGTGGGTCAGCCGCTTGATCGCCTTGTCCATGAGCGGGATCGACCGCAGCGCGGACGTCGCCGCTCGGTCCGCGGGGTGCTCGTAGGCCTTCGAGCTCATCTGGTCATAGCGGCGACCGGGGTCACTTGCCATCCGACGCCCTTCTCTCGGAGGTGCGGTCCAGTGCCCGCACGGATTCGACCATAACGTTCGATGGTCCGCGACGCCGAGTGGCGGCCGCCTCCCGACGCCGCGCGTCCCACTATCGTCGCGCCATGGCCCTTTACGACTACCCCATCAACACGCTCAGCGGCGACACGACGTCACTCAAGGAGTTCGAGGGCAAGGCGCTCCTCCTGGTCAACGTCGCCTCGCAGTGCGGGCTCACACCGCAGTACACGGGCCTCGAGGCGCTGCAGGAGAAGTACGCCTCCCGCGGCTTCAGCGTGCTCGGGTTCCCCTGCAACCAGTTCGGCGAGCAAGAGCCGGGCACCGCCGAGGAGATCGCGACGTTCTGCTCCACGAACTACGGCGTCACCTTCCCGATGTTCGAGAAGATCGACGTGAACGGCGAGCACCGTCACCCGATCTATGCCGAGCTCGAAGAGGTTGCCGACGGCGAGGGACACGCTGGTGACATCCGCTGGAATTTCGAGAAGTTCCTGGTTGGACCCGACGGCGCAATCGTCCAGCGGTTCAGCCCCGTGGTCACCCCCGAGGACCCCGCGCTCACCGAGGCGATCGAGCAGCTGCTGCCTGCCTGACGTGCCCGCCTACGCGGCGTCCATCTTCGACATGGACGGCCTTCTGGTCGACTCCGAGATCCTCTGGCATCGAGCCGAGCTCGAGATCCTCGTGCCCCTGGGCGCGCCGATCGATCCCGACGCCACGCGTGCGACCAAGGGGATGTTCGTCCGCGAGGTCGTGGACCACTACCACGGTCTCGCCCCGTGGGACGCGCCCAGCATCGGAGAGGTCGTCGACTTGGTCCTCGACCGCGTCGGGGAGCTAGTCGACGACGTCGGTCGCCTGCTGCCAGGGGCGACGCGCGCCCTGTCGCTCTGCGCCTCGCTCGGTCCCATCGCGCTCGCGAGTTCCACGCCTCGGCGGCTGATCGACCGGACGCTGCGGCACTTCGGGCTCGACGAGTCCTTCGAGGTGATCCACTCCGCAGAGGACGAGCCGTTCGGGAAGCCACATCCGGGGGTGTTCCTCACGACCGCGGCGACGCTGGGCATCGCGCCACGCGCCTGCCTCGTCTTCGAGGACTCGGCAGCGGGCGTCGTCGCCGCGGCCGCTGCCGGCATGGGCTGCGTCGCCGTGCCCGCCGCCGACGAGCGCGCTCACGCGGCTTTCGACAGCGCCACGCTGGTGCTCGACTCGCTGGCCGACCTCGACGCGTCGTGGCTCACCACCCGATTCGAGCCGACTGCGGTCGCAGGACGTGCCGGGAACGAGCGACCCGGTCCCCAGTAGCGTCCTTCGCGACCACTGGAGGACCGATGGCACAGGACGCTCCCGCACGATCACCATTGTTCGAGCTCGCCGAGCAGCTGGTCCAGGACCACGCGGCGCTCGACCCGATGGTCGCGACGTACTTCGGCATCAAGGGCTACGACGACCAGCTGCCAGAGTTCTCCGACGACCGCTGGGAGCGAGACGCCGCGTTCTCGCGCTCGTCGCTCGCCGCAGTGCGTGCCATTGTGCCGACCGACGACGCGGATCGGATCGCGAAGTCCGTGATGGAAGAGCGCCTGGCGAGTCGGGCTGAGCTCGAGGGATCCGGCGAGCTCGCCCGGACCGTCGGCGTCATCAACTCGCCCATCTCTGAGATCCGTCAGGTCTTCGAGCTCATGGCGACCGAGACGAACGAGGACCTGGCGAACGTGCGCGCGCGCCTCTTGAGCGTCCGCCAGGCGCTGTCGAGCTGGCGCGACGGCCTCGAGTCGGTCGCAGCACGGGGCGAGCTGGCACCGCGGCGTCACCTCGTCGGCATCGCCGAGCAGGCTGCGCTGTATGCATCGGGCGGGTACGAGCGCTTCATCGACCCCCTCGCGGCGCGATCGGACGACCCCGACGCTCTTCGCGCGGCCGCCAAGGACGCCGACACGGCGTGCGGCGAGTTCGGCGAGTACCTCGTGATGGAGCTCGCGCCGAAGGCGACCGAGGTTGAGTCGTGCGGGAAGGATCGCTACGTGCGGTGGGCGAGGTACTTCACGGGCGCGGACCTCGACGTCGACGAGATCTACGCGTGGGGATGGCAGGACCTCCAGCGGATCAACGAGCGGATGTGGGAGCTCGCCGCAGAGCTCCTCCCCGGCGCGACGAGGCTCGCCGACGTCGCCGACGCGCTCGACGCGAACGACGACGGCGCGATTGAGGGCACCGACGCGCTCATCGAACGGCTCGAGGCGTTCACTGCCGCGACGATCCAGTCGCTCGACGGCGTCCACTTCGACATCGACCCCCGAATCCAGCGCTGCGACGCGCGGCTCGCCCCGGAGGGCTCGGCGGCCGCGCCGTACTACATCTCCCCGAGCGAGGACCTGTCTCGACCGGGCACGACGTGGTACCCGACGCTCGGCCGGACGAGGTTCCCGTGGTGGCGCATCGCGTCGACCTGGTACCACGAGGCCGTGCCGGGCCACCACCTCGAGGGCGCGGGCTCGCTGCTCCTGGCGGATCGCCTGAGCCGGTTCCAGCGACTCGAGGGCTGGATCAGCGGCTACGGGGAGGGCTGGGCGCTGTACGCCGAGCGGCTGATGGAAGAGCTCGGCGGCTTCTCGGATCCAGCCGACGAGCTCGGGTACCTCGAGGGCCAGTCGCTGCGCGCCGCTCGGATCGTCGTGGACCTGGGGCTGCACCTCGGGTTCCCCGCGCCGAGCGACCTCGGCACGCTGGGCGCGCTGGGCGACTGCTCGTCGAAGCCCTGGACGCCCGCGATGGCGGTCGCGCTCCTCGAGGAGCGCGCGATCACCGACCCAGAGATGGCCCGATCCGAGGTCGACCGCTACCTGAGCATGCCGGGCCAGGCGATCTCCTACAAGGTCGGCGAGCGGGTCTGGCTCGCCGCGCGGGCCGACGCGCGCGCGAGGCTCGGGGACAGCTTCGACCTGAAGCGCTTCCACGCCCACGCGCTCGGCCTCGGGCCGATGGGCCTCGATCCGTTCCGCGCCGAGGTCGACGGCTGGGACGGCTCCTAGTCGCCGACGTCGCGCGCTACCTCGCGAGCGCCAGGTGGAACCGAAAGCCGGTGTCGTGGACGTGCGCGCCCTCGGGGAACCCGTCGACGCGCTCCCAGCCGAGGCGCTCGTAGAGCTGTCGTGCGGCGGGCTGGCGCGGACCGGTCTCGAGAAACAGCTCGCGGTAGCCGCGCGCGACGGCCTCGTGGAGGACCGCGTCCATCAGTCGCCTCGCGACGCCCGAGCGGCGGAGGTCGGGTCGCACCCAGAGCCGCTTGACCTCGCCGATGCGCAGCCCGGGATCGACGATCGGTCGGATGCCGACGCCGCCGGCGAGTTGGTCCTCGGTGCGCGCCACGACGTACACACCGTGCGGCGGGTCGAAGTCGTGCGAACCGAGGTCGTGCGCGCCGCGGTTCCCGATGCCGTACAGATGGTCGAACTCGTCGAGGGCGGCGAGCACGATGCTCTGGACCCCGGGGGAGTCGAACGCCTCAGGGGCGATGGCGAGCTCGCCGTCGGGCACCAGCGAATCGTACGGCGCAGCAATCGTCGAGTGACACGCGGGTCGGTCACTAGTCTCATACGACCGAGCGCACCAGGAGAGCACTTGTTCCGCCCCGTGAGCCAGAACCCTGACTTCGTGTCGGTGGAGACCGACGTGCTCGAGCGTTGGGCCGCTCACCGGATCTTCGAGCGCTCGCTCGAGCAGCGCGCCGACGCGACCCCGTGGGTCTTCTACGAGGGACCGCCGACTGCCAACGGGAGTCCCGGGCTGCACCACGTGTGGGCACGTGTCTACAAGGACCTGTTCTGCCGCTACCAGACGATGCGAGGGCACTTCGTCGAGCGACGGGCGGGCTGGGACACCCATGGGCTCCCCGTCGAGGTCGAAGTCGAGCGACGACTCGCGATCTCTGGAAAGCGCGCCATCGAAGACGAGATCGGCATCGCCCGGTTCGTCGAGCTGTGCCGCGAGTCCGTCGAGGTCTACGTGGAGGACTTCGAGAAGCTGACGAGACGGATCGGCTACTGGCTCGACTTCGACGCCGCCTATCGGACCTACGCGCCAGAGTACGTCGACTCGGTGTGGTGGCACCTGAAGACGATCTTTGATGCGGGGCTGCTCTACGAGGACCTCAAGGTGCTGCCGTACTGCCCGCGCTGCGAGACGCCGCTGTCGAGCCACGAGCTCGGGCAGCCCGACGTCTACACCGAGGAGGCCGACCTCTCCGCGTACGTCCGGCTGGCGCTCGCGGAGGGCACGGTCTCGCCGCCGCCGGGCGCCACGTCGCTCCTCGTCTGGACGACGACGCCCTGGACCCTGCTCAGCAACGTTGGCGTCGCAGTCAACCCGGCCCTCACCTACGCCGTCGTCGACGGCACCGTCGTCGCGGCCGACCTCGTCGGGTCCGTCTTCGGCGAGGCGGCCGTCGTGGCCGGCACCGTCTCGGGCGAGTCCTTGGTTGGCCTTCGCTACCTCCGGCCCTTCAACGACCTGCCGATCGAGAACGGCGACGCGGGCGTCGTCGTGCCCGCCGACTACGTCAACGTGGACGACGGGACTGGGCTCGTCCACCTGTCGCCTGCGTTCGGCGAGGCCGACCGCTTGGTCGGCAAGGAGTTCGGGCTCGCGACGCTCAACCCCGTCGGCCAGGACGGGCGGTTCACGGCTGCGGTCGCGTGGCTCGTCGGGCAAGGGGTCCGCGACGCCAACGAGCGGATCGTGGCCGAGCTCTCCAAGCGCGACCTGCTCGAGCGGGCCGAGTGGTACGACCACTCCGTGCCGCACTGCTGGCGCTGCAACACCGTGCTGTTGTACTGGGGCAAGCCCAGCTGGTACGTGGCGACGACGCAGCGACGCGACGACCTACTCGGGGAGAACGCGGGCATTGACTGGCACCCCGAGCACATCCGGGACGGACGATTCGGCGAGTGGCTCGAGAACAACGTGGACTGGGCGCTGTCAAGGGATCGCTACTGGGGGACGCCGCTGCCGGTGTGGCGCTGCACGTCAGGCCACGTGACCTGCGTGGGCTCGCGGGCGGAGCTCTCCGAGCTCACCGGCACGGACGTGTCGGACATCGACCCGCACCGGCCGGTGATCGACGAGGTGACGTTCGCGTGCCCGGCGTGCGGTGAGACCGCGACGCGAGTGCTGCCCGTGATCGACGCGTGGTTCGACTCCGGCGCGATGCCCGCGGCCCAGTGGGGCTACCCGCACGTCGAGGGGTCCAAGGCGGCGTTCACGTTCCCCGCGGACTTCATCGCCGAGGCGATTGACCAGACGCGCGGATGGTTCTACTCGCTGCTCGCGGTGAACTCGCTCGTCTTCGACGAGGCGGCGTACCGTCACGTGCTGTGCCTCGGGCACATCGTTGACGAGGACGGCCGAAAGATGTCCAAGTCGGTGGGCAACGTGATCGACCCCTGGCAGATCCTCGACACCCGGGGCGCGGACCCGCTGCGGTGGTGGATGTTCGTACAGGGCTCACCGTGGACGCCGACGAGGACCTCGCTGCAGGCAATCGACGCGACGACGCGTGACTCCCTCGTGAAGCTCTGGAACACCTACAGCTTCTTCATGACCTTCGCGTCGATCAACAGGTTCGACCCGGCGAACACTGAGATCGCCGAGCCCGCCGAGCGACCCGAGCTCGATCGCTGGGTGCTCTCGAGGCTCGAGCGCGCGACCGAGGCGGCGAGCTCGTCGCTCGACGGCTACGAGCCTCTTCCGGCGGCAGTGGCCATCGCGTCGTTGATCGACGACGTCTCCAACTGGTACCTGCGCCTGTCTCGACGCCGGTTTTGGCGGACCGACCCGAGCTTGCCCGCCTCGGACTCACTCGCCGCGCACGCGACGCTCCACGAAGTGCTGGTGCGCGTGGCGCTGCTCATGGCGCCGATGTGCCCGTTCCTCGCCGACTACCTGTACACCGAGCTCGTCGACACGACGACGACTGACTCGGTGCACCTCTGTGACTGGCCCGAGGTCGACTCGGCGTTGATCGACATGGACCTCGAGGCCCGCATGGCAGTGGCGCGCGAGGTCGTCTCGCTCGGCCGCGCAGCGCGCGCCGAGGCCGGGATCAAGGTCCGCCAGCCGCTGCGCCGCGCGCTCGTCTTCTTGCCGCCTGGTGCCGCGCTGCCGCCGTCGGGGATCGTCGAGGACGAGCTCAACGTCGACCACGTCGAGTACTCCGCGGCCATGTCCGACGTGCTCACCTACGAGCTGCACCCCAACTTCAGGTCGGTCGGACCAAAGCTCGGCGAGCGAGCCCAGTCGCTGCGCGCCGCGCTGGCGGGCCTCGATGCCGCCGAGGCGGGTCGGACGCTCGAAGCAGGCGGCACGGTCTGCGTCGAGATCGGCGGCGAACGCATCGACCTCGACGGCGGCGATGTCGAGTTACGCGTTCGCGCCGAGGAGGGCTTCGCAGTGTCGCGCGCGGGCGCCGAGGTGGTCGCGCTCGACCTCGAGCTCGACGACGACCTGCGGCGCCGGGGCGCGATGCGCGAGCTCGTCCGACAGGTCCAGGAGCTGCGCAAGGAGCGAGGGCTCGAGGTGACCGATCACGTCGAGCTGTGGGTCGTTGGCATCGACCTCGACGACGCCGAGCGCGGCCTCCTCGCCCGCGAGGTACTGGCTGACGAGGTTCATGCTGCTGCAGGCGAGGGTGACGGCGTCGTGATGGAGCTCGCCGACGACCTCGTTGCCACCGTGTGGCTGTCGGTCGTTAACTAGACGCGCACGAGGGCGGGCCGCCGTTCAGCTTGCGAAGCGCGGTCTCGAGGATCTCGCGCTCCTCGTCGGACAGCTTCGAGGTGACGTAGGTGTCGAGGTGACCCGCATGGACCTCGAGTGCCGTGGCAAGGACGAGCTCGCCGGCCTCGGTGATCCGGACGTGCACCGAGCGACGGTCGCTCGGGCACGCGAAGCGCTCGACGAGCCCCTCTCGCTCGATGCGGTCCACGAGCCGAGTGGTCCCTCCCGAGGAGTAGACGGTCTGGCCCGCGAGCTCGGACATCGACAGGAACCCGCGCTCGGCCCGCTGGACGCGCACGAGCACCTCGAACCACGCCAAGGGCAGGCCGATCGCCTGTTCCATGGCGGCGCCGAGCTGACGCTCCAAGCGGGCGTTCGTCTCCATGAGCAGCCCGAAGAGCAGCACCCGCTGATCGGCGCAGGATGCTGGCGTCGTCTGGGTTTCGGGCACGATGGTCACGGTACCAATCCACTCCCTGCTCGCCTGGCAGTGACTCTTCTCTTTCGAGTCAGAATCTTGTTGCACAGTATCTGTAGCAGCAAGTATACTGGTCCGAGGACCAACAAGGAGCGAGAAAATGACCACCACCCAAGAGCAGACCAACCAGACGACCGGGCTTCCGACCCCAGGGACCTACACCGTCGACCCGAGCCACTCCCACGTGGGGTTCGTGGCACGCCACCTGGTGGCAGCCAAGGTCCGCGGCAGCTTCACCGGGTTCGAGGGCACGATCGTGATCGGGGAGACCCCAGAGTCCTCCTCTGTCCGCGCGGCGGCCAAGGCCTCCACGATCAAGACGAATCAGGACCAGCGCGACGAGCACCTGCGATCCTCGGACTTCTTCGAGGTCGAGACGTACCCCGAGCTGACGCTCGTCTCGAAGCGCGTGAGCTCGCGCGGCGACGGCCACTACGACCTCGCGGCGGACCTCACGATCAAGGGAACGACCAAAGAGGTCGTCTTCGACCTCGAGTTCCTCGGCACCGGGCCTGGCATGGCACCCAACTCGACGCTCGCCGGGTTTGAGGCCACCGCGTCGATTGACCGTCGAGACTTCGGCGTCAACTTCAACGGCGCGATCGAGAACGGAAGTTTCGTCCTCGGGAACAAGATCGATCTCGAGATCGAGGTCCAGGCAAGCAAGAGCGCCTGAGGCTGCACGACTGCGTTGGGGCAGCGGCACCGCGGGCGGCGAGACAGGCCACCCGTGGTGTCGCGGTCAGTACGCTTGGGCGATGGCCGACGAGCACCGCAACGTCACAAAGCCCGCCATCGGCATCCTGGGCGCGATCGCGGCGATCGCGAGCGTCTGGTGGTTCGCCTACCGGCCCCGTCGCCGGCACGACGACGAGGCCGACGAGTAGGGGTACACGATCTTCCCCGTCATCGCGTCGAGAGTCCCTCGACGAGTCTCGGGAGCACCACCTCGATCGCCCCGCTGACGAGCACGGTCGCGAGCGAGTCCATGGCGGTCGCGGCGCCGTTCACCACGATGACGTCGGCACCGGACTCGCGTGCACGCGGCACCATCCCGGCGATCGGCCACACTGACAGCGTCGAGCCGACAGCGAGCAGCACGTCGCAGCGTGACGCCGCGGCGTCGGCGCGCTCAAGGTCGTTCGCGATCAGAGACTGACCAAACGAGATCGTCGCAGACTTGAGGATCCCGCCACAGTGGCGTGCGCTGACACGCGCCAGGCACGTCGGGTCCTCCTCCCCATGGGCGACCCGGTCGAGCGCCGCGTCCACAGGTCCACGGTCCCCGCACGTGAGGCACACCACCTCTCGGCTCGAGCCGTGGATCTCGACGAGCCTCGCCGGATCGGTGCCTGCGTCGGCGTGCAGGCCGTCGACGTTCTGGGTGACCAGCACGTCGAGCCGACCAGAGCGCTCGAGCTCGACCAGGGCGCGATGCCCGTCGTTGGGCACGGGCCGGACGCCCCTCACGTCGAGGCGCCGACGCCATGCGCGTCGTCGGACGTCGTGGTCGCGGATCCACGTGTCGTAGGACGAAAGGGCCTCTGCAGCGGGGTCCTTGGTCCACACCCCCTCAGGACCGCGGAAGTCCGGGATGCCCGAGGCCGTCGAGATGCCCGCCCCCGTGAGCACGCTGACGAGGTCGGCTGCTTCGAGCAGCCCGCGCGCGACGTCGAGGTCATCCACGCCTGGAGCCTGCCATGGGCCTCTGGCACGGCAATGATGGTGCCATGTCCTACGTCGCGATCAACCCGACCACCGGCCAAGAAGTCGTCCGCTTCGACTACCACGACGCCGCCGAGATCGACAGGCGTCTCGATCGAGCGCACGAGACCTGGCAAACATGGCGGACGATTCCCTTCGCACAGCGCGCGATGCTGATGACCTCTGCGGCCGAGGTGCTCGAAGCCGAGCTCCCGACCGTCGCCACGATCCTCACGACTGAGATGGGCAAGACGTTCGCCTCGGCAAAGGGCGAGGTCGCCAAGTGCGCGCTGGCGATGCGCTACTACGCAGAGCACGCAGAGCGCTACCTCGCGACTGAGCAGATCCCTTCGTCGGCGGCACGCAGCGGCGTGCGTTACGAGCCACTCGGTCCGGTTCTCGCGATCATGCCCTGGAACTTCCCCTTGTGGCAGGTGATCCGCTTCGCCGCGCCCGCCATCATGGCGGGCAACGTGGGTGTGCTCAAGCACGCCTCCAACGTCCCGGGCACCGCGGACTTCCTCGAGCATCTCTTCGTGCGAGCCGGCTTTCCCGAGGGCGTCTTCACGAATCTGTTCGCCACGGTCGAGGACATCGCGCGAGTGATCGCCGACGACCGCATCGCAGCCGTCACCCTCACGGGCTCGGAGCGCGCGGGCCGCTCCGTCGCAGCGACAGCCGGGCAGAGCCTCAAAAAGACCGTGCTCGAGCTCGGCGGGGCGGACCCCTTCGTGATCGCGCCGAGCGCGGACCTCGAGCGGACCGTGCCCCTCGCGGTCACGGCGCGCCTCCAGAACAACGGCCAGTCCTGCATCGCGTCGAAGCGGTTCATCGTCGTGTCGTCGCGCGCCGACGAGTTCGTGGATCGCTTCACGACCGCCATGTCCGAGTCCGTGATGGGCGATCCGTTCGACCCCGCGACCGTGCTCGGACCTGTCGTCTCCGAAGCCCAGCGTGACGAGCTCGCGGGCCAGGTCGCCGACTCGCTGGCCAAGGGGGCGACCGCGACGACCGGCGGCACCGTGCCCGAGGGGCCCGGCTTCTTTTATCCTGCCACCGTCCTCACCGGCGTGGACCCGTCCATGCGCGCGGGATGCGAGGAGCTGTTCGGCCCCGTGGCGGTGGTG
This sequence comes from Acidimicrobiaceae bacterium, assembly GCA_003162395.1. Classification (GTDB taxonomy): domain Bacteria; phylum Actinomycetota; class Acidimicrobiia; order Acidimicrobiales; family RAAP-2; genus Palsa-459. Next base: position 48,725 of record PMON01000041.1, on the reverse strand, counting down.
CTCGTCGCCGACGACCTCGATCACGCCATCACGATCGCCAACGACTCCCCGTGGGGCCTCGGTGCGTCGGTGTGGGCCCAAGACGACGCCGAGCAGCAGCGAGGCATCGAGCAGCTCGAGGCAGGCATGGTCTTCGTGAACGCGATGGTCGCCTCGACACCTGAGCTTCCCTTCGGCGGGATCAAGCTCTCCGGGTACGGCCGCGAGCTCGGCGCGCACGGGATCCAGGAGTTCACCAACGTGAAGACGTTCTTCGTCGCCGCGACGTGACGCACACAGGGACGAAGCGGCCCACCTCATCTGACGGCGATCCGTCCCTCCTCTACTTCGATCACGCCGCCACGGCACCGCGCCGTCCAGAGGTCCTCGAGGCAATGGCCCCGTACCTGAGCGGCACGGTCGGGAATCCCACCGGCTCGCACCGCTCCGCGCGCGCGGCACGCCGGGTGCTCGACGACGCCCGTGAAGAAGTAGCCGAGCTCACTGGCTCTGCGCCCGGCGGGGTCGTCTTCACGGGCGGGGGGACCGAGTCATGCAATCTCGCGGTGTTCGGTGTCGCGGCCGACCGGGCTCGTCGCGGCCATCGCGCCCGACTCGTGGTGTCCTCGATCGAGCACCACGCCGTGCTCGACGCCGCGGCAAGGCTCGAGCGCCCGCTGCTTGCGACACCTGCCGACGTCGCGCGGATCCCCGTCTCGACCGACGGCACCGTGGACCTCGAGATCGCGGCGTCGCTGCTCGCTGGCGCAGACCTGGTCTCGGTGATGACGGCAAACAACGAAGTGGGGACGATCCAGCCCATCCCTGAGCTCGCGAGGCTCGCGCGCGAGATCGCTCCCGACGTGGTCATCCACACCGACGCCGTGGCGGCCGCGCCCTGGTTCGACCTCGGTGTCGAGGCAGCGGGCGCGGACCTCGTCTCGATCTGTGCACACAAGCTTGGCGGACCGATTGGCGTCGGAGCGCTGTGCTTCCGTCGCGAAATCGCCCTTGTGCCGCTCATCGTCGGCGGCGGTCAGGAGCGGGGCCGCCGGGCGGGAACGCCCGACGTCGCCGCTGCCGTCGGACTCGCCGTCGCGCTTCGGCTCTCAAGCAACGAGCGCGTGAGGGCCGTCGCGTGCACGACAGCGCGACGCGACCGCCTCACCGACCTCCTTGTCGCCGGGGTCGAACACCTGCACGTCACCGCGCGAGGTGCGAGGAGGCTTCCCGGCACGTGTCACGTCACGATCGATGGCGTCTCGAGCGAGGAGCTCGTGTTCTTGTGTGACGAGGCGGGACTTTGCGTGTCGGCGGCGTCGAGCTGCTCGAGCGGCGCGGCCACGAGGAGCCATGTCCTCGAAGCGATGGGTGGCACGGACGCGACCACCCGCGCGTCGCTTCGCCTGTCGATGGGCGCCGAGACCACGGACAGCGAGATCGAGCAGGCGGCGACGATCGTGCACGCTGCCGTCTCGCGGCTTCGAGCCGCCCACGCCTAACCGAGGTCAGGTCCCCGGAACGCTCTGGCACAATGTGCGCGTGCGAGTTCTGGTCGCGATGTCGGGCGGCGTCGATTCGTCCGTCGCCGCGGCGGAGCTGCGTGACGCGGGCCACGAGGTTGTGGGGTGCACCCTGCGCCTGTGGGGAGGCGAGTCAGACTCGGGCTGCTGCTCGGCCGCAGATGTCGATGACGCGAGGCGAGTCGCACAGGTCCTCGAGATCGACCACCACGTCTTCAATCTCGCGGACGACTTCGACGAGCACGTCGTCGGCCCCTACGTCACGGCGCACGCAAGCGGCAGAACCCCCAACCCCTGCGTCGAGTGCAACCGCTCGATCAAGTTCGGCGCGCTCCTCGCTCGTGCGACGCGCCTCGGCTTCGAGCGGCTCGCGACCGGACACCACGCGCGCGTGTCAGCGTCGGACCAGGGCTTCGAGCTGCGCCGCGGTCGCGACGCGTCCAAAGACCAGAGCTACGTGCTTGGCTTCCTCGACAGCGACGTGCTTGCGAAGGTGCTGCTACCGATCGGGACGATGACCAAGGCAGAGGTTCGAGCACGTGCCCATGCCCTCGGCCTGCGGACCGCGGCCAAGCCGGACAGCCAAGACGTGTGCTTCATCCCACGAGGGCGTCGCGATGGCTTCCTCGCGGCGCGCACGACGCTCACGTCGGGGGCAGTCGTCGATCGCGCGACCGGGGCACACCTTGGCACCGTGCCCGCGCTCGAGCTCATGACGGTCGGCCAGCGCCGCGGCATCGGGCACGGTCCGGACGGGGAGCCCCGGTTCGTCGCCGACGTCAACGTGACTGCGCGAACCGTCCTCGTCGGTCGCCGCGGCGACGTCGTCGTCTCGGAGCTCGAGGTAGACCGCGGCTCGGTCGCCTGGGCGCGTCGGGTGCTCCAGGATGGCGACCGGGTCCTGGTCCAGTCCTCCGCGCATGGCGCCGTGGCGCCAGCGACGCTTCGGATTGATGCCAGCACCCGCCTCGATTTCGATCTGCCCATTCGGCCAGTCGCTCCAGGCCAGCTTGCGGTCCTCTACAGCACCGACGACCCTGAGCTCGTCGTGGGAGCCGCGACAATCGCACGTCGGGCTCCCGGCAACGCGTGAGCGACGCCGCGGCGCGCATCGCCCTTCTCAGAGAGGAGATCGCCCGACACAACGAGGCGTACTTCGGCGAGGACGCACCAACCATTCCCGACGCGGACTACGACGCGCTTGTCGTGGAGCTGCGTCGGCTCGAGTCGCTGCACCCCGAGCTCACCGGCGCGGACTCGCCCACGACCAGAGTCGGATCGGCCCCGAGCACGACGTTCTCCTCGGTTCATCACCGGGTCCCCATGATGAGCCTTGACAACGCGTTCGACGACGGCGAGTTGCGGGCGTGGTCCGAGCGGCTCTCGCGCGTGCTGTCCCTCGCCTCGCTCGACGAGGTCTTCTTTTCCGTTGAGCCCAAGATCGACGGGCTCGCCATGTCGATCACGTACGAGGATGGCCGCTACGTCCAGGCAGCGACGCGCGGGGACGGCCTCGTCGGCGAGGACGTGACGGCGAACGTCGCGACGATTCCGTCGGTGCCAACGACCCTCACGATCCGTGCACGCACCGCGCCGCGCGTGCTCGAGGTGCGAGGCGAGATCTATCTCCCTGTTGCCCAGTTCGCCGCGCTCAACGAGCGCCAGGCGGCCGATGGCCTCCGGCTCTTTGTGAACCCTCGCAATGCCGCAGCCGGCTCGCTGCGCCAAAAGGACCCGTCCGTGACCGCTTCGCGCCCCCTTGCGTTCATCGCCTACCAGCTCGGCGCGCTGGAGGCATCCGCGTCGAGTGCCTTCGCGACGAAGTCGCACGCTGCAGCCCTCGCCGCGCTGCGCGACGCGGGATTCCACACGGCCGCCGAGACGGTCAGCATCAAGGGCATCGACGAGGTGATCCAGCGATGCGCGTGGATCGAGGAGCGCCGACACGACTTCGACTACGAGGTCGACGGCGTCGTCGTCAAGTGCGACGACTTTGATCTTCGCGAGCGCGCGGGCGCTACCTCACGGGCACCCCGGTGGGCGATCGCGCGGAAGCTGCCGCCTGAGGAGCGGACGACCACACTGCTTCGGATCGAGGTCTCGATCGGTCGGACGGGGCGCGCGACGCCCTATGCGGTACTCGATCCGGTCTTCGTCGGCGGCTCGACGGTGTCGATGGCGACGCTGCACAACGAGGACCAGGTGCGCGCGAAGGACGTCCGCCCGAAGGACACGGTCGTGGTCCGCAAGGCGGGCGACGTGATCCCCGAGGTCGTTGGTCCCGTCGTCGCGACGGGTCGGCGCCCCAGGCGGTGGCACTTCCCCTCGACGTGCCCCGCGTGCGGGGGACCGCTCGTGCGACTCGAGGGGGAGTCCGACACGTACTGCACCAACCTCGACTGTCCCTCCCAGCGGGTGCAGCGCATCGCGCACTTCGCGTCACGAAGCGCGATGGACATCGAGGGCCTCGGCGAGCAACGAGTGCTCCAGCTCATAGAGGCGAACTTGGTCAATGACGTCGCGGACCTCTACGAGCTCGCCGCTGAGCAGCTGCGAGGACTCGAGGGGATGGGCGAGCTCTCGGCCGCGAACCTGGTCGCGGGGATCGAAGAGTCACGCTCGCGGCCGCTCAACCGCCTCCTCGTCGGCCTCGGCGTTCGCCACCTCGGCCCGACCGGGTCCAAGGCAATCGCATCGGTGATCGGCTCCCTCGAGGCGATTCGCGAGGCCGACCTCGTCGTCCTCGCAGCCGTCGAGGGCATCGGCGAGGTCATCGCCGAGAGCATCGCGACGTTCGTCCGCAACCCCCTGAACGCCGCGGTCCTCGATCGACTCCTCGCACAGGGCCTGACGACCGTCGAGATGTCACCCGGTGCCGCGGCGGCACCGACGCTCGCGGGCAAGGTGATCGTCGTGACCGGCACCGTGCCGGGGTACTCGCGTGACGAGGCGATCGCCGCGATCGAAGCGCGAGGTGGCACGTCGCCCGGATCGGTGTCGAAGAAGACCTACTGCGTCGTGGTGGGTGAGAGCCCTGGTGCGTCCAAGCTCACGAAGGCGACTGATCTCGGGGTGACGATTATTCCGGGGGAGCGCTTCGACGAGCTGCTCGCGACGGGCGTCGCCTGAGGTCGTCCACCGAATCAGTGGAACTGATCAGTATCTTGGACGCGGGTAACCATGCGCACGACCGACTCTCCGACCGGCACCCTTCTCGGTGGCCGGTATCTGCTCACGCGCCCGCTCGGTGCGGGCTCTGCTGCGACCGTCTACCTGGCTGAGGACCGATCGCTGCGCCGTGAGGTCGCGGTCAAGGTGCTGCGAACGGGGCTCACCACGGACTCCGCATTCCTCAAGCGATTCCGCGCAGAAGCCGTCGCGGTGGCGGGTCTTAACCATCCGCACGTGCTGCGGGTCTTCGACTGGGGGGAGGCCGACGGTGAGGCCTGGCTCGTCACCGAGTACCTGGCGGGGGGCTCCCTGCGCGACGTCCTCGACCATCAGGGCAGCCTTCGGATCGAACAAGCGGTGTCGATCGGCGCACAGGCCGCCGACGGCCTCGCCTACGCGCACGCCAGAGGCTTCGTCCATCGCGACGTCAAGCCCTCGAACCTGCTCTTCGACGACGCCGGCCGGATCAGGATCACCGACTTCGGCGTCGCGCGCGCGCTCGCCGAAGCTGCCTGGACCGAGCCCGAGGGACTGATCGGGACCGTCCGGTACACGTCACCCGAGCAGGCACGCGGACTCGCGGTCGACGGGAAGGCCGACGTGTACTCGCTCGCGCTCGTTCTCTACGAGTGCCTCACGGGTGTCGTCCCGTTCGCCGCTGACTCCCAGGTCGCGACTCTCACGGCCCGTGTCGACGCCGCGCTCCCCGACCACCCCGCGCTCGGGCCCATCAGCGCGGTGCTCGTCGCTGCTGCGGCACCGGATCCCGCCGCGCGGATCGACGCGACGGCGCTCGCGGCGCGGCTCGCCGAGCTTGCCCGGTCGCTCCCTGATCCCGGTGGCTCACGCGGTTCGCGGCACGCGGCTTCAATAGGCTTCCACCCTCCGACGACCGAGGAGCTGACGGGCCAGCATCGCGTCGTGCGAGCCTCGAGGTTGACGGCGACGCACCCGCCGACCATCGCGGCCCCCATTGAGCCGATGACGCCTCCGTCGCGCAATGCCCCAGATCCCGACGTCACGACCGTGGGCGGGCTCGCCACAGACGCCACGATGGTTGGCTCGCCCCTCGTTACCGACGTGACGGTGGTGGGATCGCCCAACGCGCCCGCCGCGACGCGCGGGGGCGATTCCCCGCCCTCCGCTCCCTTCGTGAGCACGCGCGCGCGTCGTCGTTGGCCGGCAGTCGCGGTGGTCTTCGTGGTGCTCGCCGTCGGGGCGGCCGGTGGCGTCTATGCGTCGCAAGGCACGGCGACCCCGACGTTCCCCATGCCGAGGCTCGTCGGCGACACCGTGGCGCAGGCACGGACGCTGCTCGCGGCAGACCACGTCACCATTGCCGTCACGAGCTACCAACCGTCAAAGACGGTGCCCTTCGACCAGATCGTCCGCCAGCACCCGACCATCGGCGCCAAGGTTCCAGTCGGCGGCGTGATCCACGTCGTCTCCTCGGCGGGACCGCCGCCCGAACGCCTGCCATCGGTCCTCGGGCGGACCGGACCGGGCGCGCTCGCAGCGCTCGCTACCGCAGGGTTCTCCGCCACGATTCCGATCTCGTTCGAGTCGTACTCGTCGTCCGTCCCCGCAGGCCGTGTGCTCGCCGTCTACGCGGGCAACCGCGTGGACCCGGCGACGGCCGCCTACGGCAGCGGTCTCACCCTGGTGCTCTCGAAGGGCCCGCCGCCCGTGCCCATCCCGAACGAGGTGGGCCATCCCGGGCAGTCCGCGGCGAACGCGCTGAGCAACCTGGGCTTCGTGCCCGAGGTGTCGCATGCGTACTCGCGCTCGATTCGCGCCGGCAACGTGATCTCCACGACGCCCGCGGCGCAGGCGCGGCTCCAACCGGGCCAGGTCGTGAACGTCGTGGTCTCCGAGGGTCCGCCTGCCACGGTTCCCTCGCTGGGCGACCTGTCGCTCTTCAAGGCTCAGCGGTGGATCAGCAACGCCGGCCTCTTGGTGATCGCGGTGCACGGCTCGACGAAGTCGCACCATTGGACGACCGAACCCCCCGCCGGGACCGTCGTCCCCCAGGGCTCCGGGGTCGCGCTGTACGGGCACTAGGCAACCCGGTGCCCGAGGAGCGCTGCGAGCTGTGCGAGGCAGCTCGAATGACGACCTGGTACTACGACGACGAGCTCTGCTGGATCGCGGACTGCGAGATCTGCGAGGTGCCCATGGTGGTCTGGCGCGTGCACGGGTCCGTGCCGCCCGACGACGTGCTCGAGGCGCTCACGACTCGGCTGCGAGTGGTCGCCGACGAGCGCTTCGGGCAAGGCGGTTACCGCATTGACGATCACATGCGCAACATTCCGGACCACTACCACGCGCACGCACGGGACCTCGACTTCTGGCCTCGGTTCATGCAGCGAGCGCGCTGAGACCATCCCCGCCACCTCGAGGACCCACTCGTAACGTCTCAAATGGGCTCCGAGAGGCGTCCGCTACTGGGGGTGGTGCATGCAGAGTTTACTGTCATCAAGTCTCGGCGCGCTCTCGCTAGTCGAGACGGTCGTAGAAGTCGTCTTTTTCGTCGTGATCGTCAGCGCCTTTGCGTTCTTTATCGTCGCGATCGGCAACCGGAGCGACGCGGATCCGACCGGGAGCCGGCCGATCGCCGCGTACCTGTTTTCGGGGGCGTTCCTCTTCATCTGGATCGCCTACTTCGGGATCGCCGCCGCCGCGTTCTCGCTCATCAACCTGATCGGAGGTCACCCGGCCGCTCCGTTCTTTGAGACCGTCTCCTACGGGAACGAGGCGATCCGTGCCTGCGTGTTCGGGGCACTGCTCGTCGTCTTCGCCGGAGGGGCCGGGTTCTTGCACCTCCAAAAAGGCAACGCGCTGGCCGATGCCGAGGCGAACCCGAGCGGGCCCACCAAGCGCGTGATGCGCAGTTACGTCGCGCTCGTCTCGTTCATTGCGATCCTCATCGTCGTGCTCGCCCTGATCGTCGCGCTGTGGTTGGTGTTCGGGCTGATCTCGCCAACGATTTTCCTCGCGAGCTCGAGCAGGACGGTCACGAGCCGTGGGATCCTCGACGCCCTCGTGCTCGTCATCCTTGGCGCCGCGATCTTCTCGTACCATCAGCGGTTCGCCCCGGCGAGCCTGCGGACGTTCTCCAGCATCAGGCGATCGGCCCCGGGTCACTCGGTGTCCGAGTCGACGCCGCCGACGTCCGCGTAGGACCTCGGCCGTTGGCCCTTGACATGGCCCCGCACCGCAGGGGGCGCGCGCGCCACTCACTAGTCTTGGCGCCGGGACGAGGAGGCAGCAATGGGTGCACTGGACGGCCGCGTGGCGATTATCACGGGCGCAGGACGCGGGATTGGCCGGGAGCATGCCCTGCTGTTCGCGGCCGAGGGCGCCAAGGTCGTCGTCAACGACCTTGGTGGCGGCCTCCACGGCGAAGCTGAGTCCGCGTCGGCGGCCGAGCAAGTCGTCGAAGAGATCAAGTCCTTCGGTGGCGAAGCGATCGCGAACCACGATGACGTCGCGGACTGGGACGGCGGCGCGAACCTGATCAAGGTCGCCGTCGAGGCATTCGGCGATCTCCACGTGCTCGTGAACAACGCCGGGATCCTCCGCGACCGCGTTCTCGTCAACCTCTCCGAGGAGGACTGGGACTCCGTGATACGCGTTCACCTGAAGGGACACTTCGTCCCGAGCCGCCACGCCGCCGCGTACTGGCGCGAGCGCGCGAAGGACGGCAACGAGGTCAAGGCGAGCATCATCAACACGTCGTCGACATCGGGGTTGCTCGGCAACATCGGCCAGTCCAACTACGGGGCAGCAAAGGCAGGCATCGCTGCGTTCACCGTCATCATCGCCGACGAGCTCGGCCGCTACGGCGTTCGAGCGAATGCCATCGCGCCCGCGGCGCGCACGCGCATGACGCAGAACACCCCAGGCCTCTCCGACATGGTCGCCGAGCCCGAGGACGTCTCCAAGTTCGACCTGTGGAACCCCGCGAACGTCTCGCCGCTTGTCGCCTGGCTCGCAACCGAGAACTGCCCCGCGTCGGGCAAGGTCTTCTTCGTTCACGGTGGCGTGATACGGCTTTTCCAGAACTGGACAATGACCGAGACGCTGGAGAAGGGCGATCGGTTCACGATCGACGAGCTCGAGGCAGGGCTGCCCAAGCTCCTGCAGTGAGCCCCCCAGACCCTGGTGGGACGCGCACGCGGCTCGACGATCCCGACGAGCTGCTCGACTCGCGCGCGGATCCTGCGGCCGCCGCGTTCGGCACGAGCGGCTCAGAGGCGTCATCCGAACTCAACTGGGTCGCGCTGCTCACCTCGCGCGTGCAGCTCCGCGCGCTCTCCTCAGACCGGCATCGCTGGTGGGTGCTGAGCTCGCTCCTCGCTGGGCTGCTCGCGCTCAACTTCACGTTCACCGTCTTCATCGTCGCCCTGCCGAGGGTCGCGCACGAGTTCGGCACCTCACTCACGGTCCTTACCTGGACGATGATCGGCCCGCTCCTCGCCTACGGCTTGGCCGCGCCGCTCTTCGGGAAGTTCGGCGACGTCTTCGGGCATCGCCGGCTGTACCTGCTCGGGCTCGCCGGCGCGATGGTCTCGGCGCTGGCGACCGCACTCGCGCCGACCGCTGGGCTCCTCATCGCGGCCCGGGCGCTAGACGGCATCCAGGGTGCCGCGACGGGGACTGCGTCCATGGCGCTCATCATGTCGGCGTTCCCCCCGCGCGAGCGCGTGAAGGCAATGGGCTGGTGGTCGCTCGTCGGAGCGGGAGGACCTGTCCTTGGCGTGTCCATCGGCTCGCCGGTGATCCAGTACTTCGGATGGCGCTCGCTGTTCTGGGCACAGCTCGTGCTGCTCGCCGTCGCCCTGTGCGTGGTCGCGGTCGTGCTGCCTCGACGCCCCAACGAGGACGACCCTGCCGAGCGTTCCAAGGCCGTCCGTGCATTCAAGGACATGGACTGGGTGGGTTCATGGTCGCTCTCGGGCTCGGTCACCGCCCTCATGCTCGGCCTCTCACTTGGCCATGCGATCGGGTGGCTGTCGCCCGCTGCGTGGGTGTGCTGGCTCGCGACGCTCGTCGGGATCGGGCTCTTCATCCGGCGCATCAGGACCGCGCCGAACCCGCTGATCCCGCCGCAGTACTTCCACCGGCGCAACTTCGTGCTGCCCATGGTGCTGCGTTGCACGGGCAACTTCGCGTACTTCGGCGCGTTCTTCCTCGCGCCCTTGCTGATGGAGCTCGGCTACGGCTTCTCGCTCACGAAGGTGGGGCTCGTCTCCATCGCCCGTCCGCTGTGCTTCGCCGTGTTCTCGCCCATCGCCGGCTACGCCGCGGCGAAGGTTGGGGAACGCACGACCGCGGTCATCGGCACGGCCTCGTTGTGCGGGTCGCTCGGGTTGTTCGCACTGATGACCCCCGGCACGCCGCTGTCCATCCTGCTCGTCGCCCTGGCGCTCTCGGGCTTCGGGATGGGCGTGGCGATGCCGGCGACCTCCTCGCTCATGGCGAACGAGGTCTCGGAGTCCGACTTCGGTGTCATGTCCGCCGCACAGATCCTGGCGATGCAGGTAGGCGAGGTCGCGGGCATCCAGGTCCTCACGACGATCCAGCAGGGCATCATGCGCCAACGAGGGCTGTCGACGAAGTCCTCGAGCCACGCGAACCTGCTTGCGACCTTTCACACCCCGTTCCTCGTCGGCACCTCGGTCGCCGCCGTCGCCGTGGTCGCCGCAGTCTGCCTTCGACGGCTGTCGCACCACGTGCAAGACCTGGTGTCGACAGCCGACGAGGCGACCGCCTAGCTACGCGGTCAGGGCGCGGATGCGCGCGGCGACCTGCTGAGTGCTCGGGTCGACCACGCCGGACTGGAACGCCATCAGCTTGCCGACATCGCCTTCGATGCGGACCTTTCCCTCCATGAACGCGCTCAGGGCAGCCTGCGGGTTGCCCTCGACCAAGAGGGCCTTGGCCGTCGCCCACGTGACCATGATGGAGAGATCCGGCCCCTCGAGCTGGCCACGGTCGATGACGAGGCCGCCCCCTGAGGTGTCGACGTACGCCAGGAGGTCCTCGCTCGAGAACGGCACCTCGGTCACGACGAGATTCGCGCGCAGCGTGACAGGCGCGCGCAAGCCCTCGGTGTGGTACTCGTCGCGCAGCAAGGCGACCGCGGCGATCCACTCGTCGCTCAGGAACTCGAACTTGTGGGTGTCCTCGCCCGACGGCACGGGCGAAGGATAACTGCGCAGGTAGGCTCGGCGGCCATGGCAACGCCCGTGACGTCGGGGTGCGAGCCCTTCTCCGCGGGCGGGGGCGAGCTCGGCGTGGTCGTGCTCCACGGGTTCACGGGCTGCCCGCACTCGCTGCGTCCGATCGCCGAGGCGCTCGCGAACCGCGGCTACGCCGTCGAGCTGCCACTCCTGCCGGGCCACGGCACCGCGGTCGAGGACCTCATCCCGATGCGCTGGGAGGACTGGGCGCGCGAGGCGGCGGCTGCCCACGACGCCCTCGCAGCCCGGTGCCGTCGCGTCGCCGCGGTTGGCCTGTCGATGGGCGGGGGACTGGCCGCGTGGCTCGCCGAACAGCGCCCCGAGCTCGCGGCCCTCGTGCTCGTCAATCCCTTGGTCCAGCCGATCGCCAAGGAGCTGCGCGACGGCGTGACGGACCTCCTCGCCGCGGGCGCCGTGACCATCGAGGGCGTGGCGAACGACATCGCCAAGCCCGGGGGCGACGAGTACGGCTACTCGACGCTCCCGATCGAGGCTGCGGCCAGCCTCATGGACGGGCTCGAGGACGTTGCGGGCGCGCTGGGGACGATCACGTGCCCGACGCTCGTGCTCACGAGCCGCCAGGACCACGTGGTGTCGACTGACAACTCCGAGCTCGTGGTGGCTACGGTGCCCGGACGCGTCGAGCACCACTGGCTCGAGCGCAGCTACCACGTCGCCACGCTCGACTTCGACGCCGAGCTCGTCGAGTCCGAGACGTGCCGGTTCCTCGACGCGGCGTTCGAGTCGGAGTGACGTCGCTCTCGCGCGAGGACGTCGCGCACGTGGCAAAGCTCGCGAGGCTCGCGCTCAGCGACGAGGATCTCGAGCGCTACACCGATCAGCTCCGCGCGGTGCTGGACCACGCCCGAGACCTCGAAGCCTTCGACTTCGAGTCGACGGCACCGACCGCGCACCCGTTCGCCGCGGCCGCGTATCTCCGTGAGGACGTCGTCGTCGAGGGACTCGACCGCGACGAGGTGCTGAACCAGGCGCCGGCCGTCGAGGACGACCGTTTCTGCGTGCCCCAGATCATCGGTGACGCGCCGTGACGACCGCGATCGAGCTCGCCGATTCGGTGCGGCGGGGCGAGACGACCGCCACCACGCTGACCGAGGGGTCGCTCGCCGCGATCGCGGCGGGCAACGGCGCGCTCAATGCCTTCTTACACGTCGATGTCGACGGCGCACTCTCTGCCGCCGCGCGCGTCGACCGCGCGGTCGCAAACGGCGAGGACCCCGGGCCGCTCGCGGGCGTTCCCATCGCGCTCAAGGACAACCTGTGCACGCGCGGCGTGCCGACGACCGCTGCGAGCCGGATCCTCGAAGGCTGGCGGCCGCCCTACACCGCGACGGTCGTCGACCGGCTCCTCGGCGCCGGCGCGATCCCGGTCGGCAAGACGAACCTCGACGAGTTCGCCATGGGTTCATCCACGGAGAACTCTGCGTTCGGGCCGACGCGCAACCCGCATGACCACGCCCGGGTGCCAGGTGGGTCCTCGGGCGGATCGGCCGCGGCGGTGGCGTCGGGCATGGTGCCGATCGGGCTCGGGAGCGACACTGGCGGCTCGATCCGCCAGCCCGCCGCGCTGTGCGGCGTCGTCGGGGTCAAGCCGACCTACGGGATGGTCTCGCGCTACGGGCTCATCGCCTTCGCGAGCTCGCTCGACCAGATCGGTCCGCTTACGCGGTCCGTCGCGGACGCCGCGGTCTGCCTCGAGGTGATCGCGGGCCACGACCCGAGGGACTCGACGTCGCTCCAAGAGCCCGCTCCCTCGCTCGTCGCCTCGCTCCACGACGGCGTTGAGGGACGCACGGTCGCGCTGGTGCGCGAGCTCCTCGACGGTGCCGCACCGGACGTCGAGGCCGCAGTCAACGCGTCTGCGGCCGTGCTGCGCGACGCCGGCGCCACGGTGATCGAGATCTCGATCCCCGAGCTGCGCCTGGGCCTGTCGGCGTACTACCTGATCGCGCCTGCCGAGGCGAGCTCGAACCTCGCTCGCTACGACGGCGTGCGCTATGGCCTACGCGTCGACGCAGACGACCTCACCATGATGAACGTGGCGACGAGGACCAAGGGCTTCGGCGACGAGGTCAAGCGCCGGATCATGCTCGGGACCTACGCGCTGTCGGCGGGCTACTACGACGCCTATTACGGGCGTGCCCAGCGAGTGCGCACGCTCCTGTCGCGAGCCTTCGCCGGCGCCTACGGGCGCGCGGACCTCCTCGTGGGCGCGACGGCGCCGACGACCGCGTTCGAGCTGGGCGCGAAGACGACCGACCCGATGGCGATGTACCTGTCCGACGTCTACACGATCCCCTCGAACCTCTCGGGCGACCCCGCCATCACCGTGCCCTTCGGTTCTGGGGCGGACGGGCTGCCCCTCGGCGTCCAGCTCCTCGGGCCCGCACGCAGCGAGCGTCTGGTCTTCGCTGCCGCCCAGGTCCTCGAGGAGGGCGCGCCGAGATGACGATTCTCGATGGCTACGAGATGGTCGTCGGGCTCGAGGTGCACACCGAGCTCAAGACGGTGACCAAGCTCTTCTGCGGCTGCGCGAATGCCTTCGGGTCCGCGCCGAACACGAACGTCTGCCCGGTGTGCCTCGGGCTCCCGGGCTCGCTGCCCGTGCTCAACCGAGGCGCGGTCGAGCTCGCGATGGCGATCGGCACCGCGCTCGGCTGCTCGATCCTGCCGTCGTCGTTTCACCGGAAGAACTACTTCTACCCCGACATGCCGAAGGACTACCAGATCAGCCAGTACGACGAGCCGATCAATGTGGGAGGCACGCTCGAGCTTCCCGACGGCTCGACCGTCAGGATCGAGCGCGCGCATCTGGAGGAGGACACCGGCAAGACGACGCACGTCGGCGCGTCGGGGCGCATCCATGGCGCCGAGCGCTCCTTGGTCGACTACAACCGCGCGGGCGTCCCGCTCGTCGAGATCGTCTCGGCGCCGGACATCACGAGCGCCGCCCAGGCCCGTGCGTACGCGGCCGAGCTGCGCTCGATCCTGGTAGCGACGGGTGCCTCGGACGGACGCATGGAGGAGGGCTCGATGCGCGTCGACGCCAACGTGTCGGTCCGTAGGGTCGGCGACGCAACACTCGGCACGCGCTGTGAGATCAAGAACCTCAACTCGCTGCGCAGCCTCCAGCGCGCCGTCGACCACGAGGCAGAGCGCCAGTCTGAGCTGGTCGCCGCCGGCGGCCGTGTGGTCCAAGAGACGAGGCACTGGGACGAGGTTGCGGGCACGACCGTGACCATGCGCTCGAAGGAGGAGGCCTACGACTACCGGTACTTTCCCGAGCCGGACCTGCTCCCACTCGTGCCAGAGGACCCCTGGCGCGATCGCGTCGCCGCGGAGCTCCCCGCCCTCCCCGCCGCCCGCCGCACGACGCTCCTCGCCTTGCTGGGGGAGCCAACGCCGTCGCAGCGCGACCAGGTGCTCTCTGTGGTCGAGCTCGGCATCGACGCGATGGTCACCTCGGCTGTGTCCTCGGGCGTCGACCCGGCCCGCGCGCTCTCGCGCGTGGCGAACGAAGTCGCGGCCCTCAACGGCGCCGAGACGCTCGGTGTCGACGACGTCGTCACGGTCCTGTCGATGGAGCAGGCAGGCGAGCTCTCCGCCACACACGCCAAGGCCGTCCTGGCCGATCTCGTCGAGCACGGCGGGGACCCCCGCGAGCTCGCGAAGCGCCGAGGCTTCGAGCAGCTCGACGCCAGCTCTCTCGACGCGACCATCGACGAGGTCGTCGCATCGTTCCCCGACGAGTGGACGAGGTACTGTCAGGGCGACGACAAGCTCGCACAGTTCTTCGTGGGCCACGTGATGAAACAGACGAAGGGACAGGCCGATGGCAAGGCTGTGATCGCAGGGCTTGCCAGTCGCCGCAGTCGATGACGCGCACTCCGAGCCGGCTCACCAAGCGATGGGCGACGTGCATCGTCGTCGTCCTCTCGGTCGCCAGTGCCGCGAGCGTCGCCGTGCTCTTCGGGGAGCCCTCGTCGAGCGCCGTGCACCGACCGGGGAGCTGGGCCGTGCAGGGCCCGCTCATGACCGCAAACCTGCCGGTCACGCTGTGCCCCACCCACCTCGGCGCGCCCGTGTCGGGCCGCGCCGGGCTCCCGGCCTTCAGGCTCGCAGTCGTCTCGCGCCGCCTCGAGCCCTCGCTCGCGACCTTCACCGACGCGCTCGGCACTCTCGACGTGGTCGCACCTGCCACGTGGCAGTGCACCGCGCTTGACGGCGTCGCGGGACTGAGCACGCTCGTCGTGTACCCGCCTGGCCAGCCCCGACCGCCGTGGGGGGACGTCGCGGTGGTGCACCATGGGATCGTCGCGTCCCAGACAGGTGGCTGCGGGGGGTGCAGCCTCGAGACCGCCTGCAGCCTGTTCGCCGCGGCTCGGCACCGTTACCTCGCGACCTACGGCATCACGTGCCAGCATGCCGAGGCCCACGAGGAGCTCGTCTCGCGCGCGTCGCGCTCACGGACCAAGTTCATCGACCCGCCGGGTGTGTTCGGGGCCGGTCGACCATCGGGCGGCTCGGATGCCGCCTACGGCGCCATGGTGTGGCGCCCGCGACGTGGTCTGCGCGAACCCCGGGCGTGGCTGATCACCTGCACGCTCCCGTCGCGGGACCGCCAACTGTGCGTGCTCTCGGTCGACTCGTTCCTGTCCCGGCATCACGACTGAGGTCGTGCGCCGGTGCGCCCACCGTGCGAGCTCGGCCCGAGAGCCTCGACGATCCAGTCGATGCATCCGCACAGCGCGGCCACGTCCTCGGCGTCGATCGCGGGGAACAACGCGATGCGCAGCTGGTTGCGGCCGAGCTTGCGGTAGGGGTCGGTGTCGACGACCCCGTTCGCGCGCAGGATGCCCGCGACCTTGAGCGCGTCGATCGACTGGTCGAAGTCGATGGTGCCGACCACGTGGCTTCGCATCGAACGCTTCTCGACGAAGGGCTGGGCGAACTCGCTCGCCTCGGCCCAGCCGTAGAGGACGTCGGCGGACCGGTCGCAGCGCCCCGTCGTGAACTCGAGCCCACCATTTGACAGCATCCAGCGCACCTGGGAGCGAAGGAGGTGCAGCGTCGCGAGCGCGGGGGTGTTGTAGGTCTGGTTCAGCCGCGAGTTGTCGAGCGCGATCTTGAGGTCGAGCGATGGCGGGACCCATCGGCTCGCAGGAATGCGCTCGACTCGCTCGAGGGCCGCTGGAGAGCACAGCGCGAGCCACAGGCCCGCATCGCTCGCGAAGGACTTCTGGGGCGCGAAGTAGTAGCAGTCGAACTGCGAGGCGTCGACGGGGAGCCCTCCGGCGCCACTGGTCGCGTCCACGAGCACGATGCCCTCGCCATTGGCCGGCCTCGCGATCGGGGCCATGACTCCCGTCGACGTCTCGTTGTGGGTGAGGGCGTAGGTGTCGACGGAGTCGTCAACGACGACGTCGGGATGGCTGCCCGGCTCGGACTCGATGATGACGGGGTCGGCGAGGTGGGGGGCAGCGCGCGTCGCAGCCGCGAACTTCGACGAGAACTCGCCGAAGCACAAGTGCTCGCTGCGCGTGTCGATCAGGCCGAACGTCGCGGCGTCCCAGAACGTCGTGGTCCCCCCGTTGCCGAGCAGGACCTCGTAGCCATCAGGCAGGCTGAAGAGCGACGCCATTGCCGCTTTGATCTCGCTGACGATGTCGCGGACCGGCGCTTGACGGTGCGACGTCCCAAGGTACGTCGGGGCGTCTGCGGCGAGGGACGCAACCTGCTCGGCACGCACCTTCGAGGGTCCGGAGCCGAATCGCCCGTCCTTGGGCAGCAGATGGGACGGAATCGTGAGGTCCTCGGCGTCGATCACGTATGGCATCATGCCAGTCATGGCGGGAGCTTCGACCGCGACGCACCGGGTTGCCGCTGCGCTCGCGTCGCTCGAGCCGTCGGCCACGCTCGCCGTCGATGCCGCGGCCAAGCAGCTGCGCGCGTCAGGCGTGCCCGTTATCAGTTTCGCCGCCGGCGAGCCCGACTTCCCGACACCGGACTCGATCGTCGAGGCTGCCATCGAGGCGTGCCGGGACCCCGCGATGCACCACTACACCCCGACGGCGGGCCTACCCGCACTGCGAGCAGCGATCTGCGCCAAGACCGTGCGCGACAGTGGTTTCGCCGCCACCCCTGACCACGTCCTCGTCACCAACGGTGCGAAGCACGCCGTATTTACCGCGCTGACGACGCTGCTCGACCCGGGTGACGAGGTGCTCATCCCCTCGCCGTACTGGACGACCTATCCCGAGGTGGCCCGGCTGGTGGGCGGCAGGCCCGTCACGGTCGTGACCACCGCCTCGTCAGGGTTCCTCGCCTCGGTGCGGGACCTCGAGGCCGCACGCACTGAGCGGACCAAGGTGCTCATCTTCAACTCGCCGTGCAACCCGACCGGATCCGTCTATCCCGCGTCACTCGTGCGCGAGATCGGGGAGTGGGCCGCGGCGAACGACCTCTGGGTTCTGTGCGACGAGATCTACGAGCACCTGGTGTTCGGCGACGCCGTCCAGACCTCGATGCCAGTCGTCGCGCCTGAGCTCGCAGATCGCGCACTCATCGTCAACGGGGTCGCCAAGACCTACGCGATGACTGGGTGGCGGATCGGCTGGCTGATCGGACCACGCGACGTGATCGACGCCGCGACGACCTTCCAGTCACAGGTCACGTCGAACATCTCCAACGTCTCCCAGCGCGCGGCCCTCGCCGCGCTCGAGGGCGATCTCACCGCCGTCGCAGAGATGCGCGCCGCCTTCGACCGGCGGCGGACCACGATGACGGCCATGCTGAACGCGATCGACGGCGTGTCCTGCGTCATCCCCGACGGCGCCTTCTACTGCTTCCCCGACGTCTCGGGGCTGCTCGGTCGAGAGTTGTCTGGCCGAAAGGTCACGACGTCGGCGGAGCTGGCGGAGCGCTTGCTCTCGACCGTGCACGTCGCGACGGTGCCTGGTGAAGCCTTTGGCGCCCCAGGGCACTTGCGGCTCTCGAGCGCGATCTCGGACGCCGACCTGGTCGAGGGCGTGCAGCGCATCGCTCAGTTCGCCTTGGGCTGACCGAGCGCGGCGCCGCGCGCCGTAGCCTTGGGGACCCCGTCAGAAGGAGTGCCGTGCCACGCGTGCTAGTGACCGAGCAAATCGCCCCGTCAGGCATCGAGGCACTGCAAGCCGCCGGCCACGAGGTCGACGTTCAGTCAGGCCTGAGCCCCGAGCAGCTGCTCGAGGCCGTGCGGGGAGCGGCTGCCCTCATCATCCGCTCTGCGACCCTGGTCACAGAAGAGGTCCTGGATGTCGGCACCGATCTCGTGGTCGTCGGACGCGCGGGGATCGGACTCGACAATGTCGACGTGGCGGCAGCCACCGCGCGGGGGATCATGGTCGTGAACGCACCGCAGTCAAACGTGTTGTCCGCGGCCGAGCAGGCGATGGCACTCCTCCTTGCCCAGGCCCGGAACCTCCCCCAGGCGCACGCGTCGCTCAAGTCGGGCAAGTGGGAGCGCTCCAAGTTCGAGGGCGTCGAGCTTGCCGGCAAGACACTCGGCGTGATCGGGCTCGGACGCGTCGGTGCGCTCGTTGCGCAGCGCGCTCTGGCCTTTGGGATGCGCCTGGTCGCCTACGACCCGTTCGTGTCCGAGGAGCGCGCTCGGCACATGGGTGTGGAGCTGCTGGGACTCGAAGAGCTCATGGAGCTGAGCGACTTCGTCTCGGTGCACCTCCCGAAGAACGCCTCGACAATGGGCCTCATCGACGCCAAGCTCCTCGTGCACGCAAAGGTGGGGCAGCGGATCATCAACACGGCGCGAGGCGGCATCATCGTGGAGACGGACCTCGTCGAGGCGATCACCTCGGGTCACATCCAGGGCGCGGGACTCGACGTGTTCGCGACCGAGCCGTGCACCGACTCACCGCTCTTCGGTCTTGACAGCGTCGTCGTGGCACCCCACCTCGGTGCGAGCACGAAAGAGGCACAGGAAAAGGCAGGCGTGACCATCGCCGAGCAGGTGCAGCTCGCCCTGGCGGGTGCCTTCGTCCCCTTTGCGGTCAACGTCGCCGCGGAGGAGGTCTCTGACGTGGCACGGCCGTTCATGGCGCTCGCCGAGCAGCTCGGCAGCTTCCTTAGCTGCCTGCACGATGGCGGGCCGCCCCGCGAGATCGAGGTGCACTTCCAGGGCGAGCTCGCCGGCGCGGGCACCTCGATCCTCACGCTGTGCGTGCTGAAGGGCGTGTGCTCGGTGCACTCCGATCAGTCCGTTTCCTACGTGAACGCCCCCCAACTTGCCGAGTCCTTCGGGATCATCTGGGCTGAGACGGCCACGATCGTGAGCCCTGAGTTCGTGAGCGTGATCACGGTCCGCTCTCCGACGCACTCGGTGTCCGGCACGATCGCGACGGTCGGGGCGCGAACAGAAGCCAGGATCGTGAGCGTGGACGGGCACACCGTCGACATCCCTCCCGCCGCGAACATGCTCGTGGTGCGAAACGACGACCGCCCGGGCATGATCGGGCTCGTTGGCACCGAGCTCGGCCGCGCCGACGTGTCCATCTGCTCGATGGCGGTCGGGCCGAGCCCCGCCACGGGCACCGCGCTCATGGTCCTGTCCTGCGACCGCACGCCGAGCGATGACGTGCTCGCCCGCCTACGTGAGGGCGACGGGATCCACGAGCTGTACCGCGTGGAGCTGTAGCGCCGCTACTGGGGGCGGCGTGGGACCGGCGGCCAGGTGTCGGCGCTCTCCGGGACGGCCTGCGACGCCTTCGTGTGGGAGCGCGTGGCCTGGATGCTTGCCCGCACCGCGCTCGCGAGCGCAGCGAGCAACGCGAGCCGCACGAGTCGTCGAAAGATCATCGCTTGACACTACGTCCATGAGGGGGCGTCCGCGACACTGCATCGAGATGACCCAATCTTGAGCGGGCGACGCTGCAGGATCTCGCGATGTCCCCTGCCGATCGCACTCGGAGGGTGGGCGGAGACGCGCTCAGTACGGTGACCGCGCCAGTCCAGCCAGTTCGTGTCTACCGGCAGGGCCCTGACGGCGTCAACGCGACGACTTGGAGCCTCCGTCTCCGCATGTCTGCGTTCTGGGTGGCCGACGGCACCGCGGCGCGCTCGCCAGAGATCGTCGTGTCGTCGATCCTCGGCGCACCGTTCATGATCCGTCTCCTCGGGATGCTTGACGGTGCGGCGCGACGACGGGGCCTCCTGCGAGCCGTTGCCTCGGCGTCCAGATCGTGGCCACGCCGATGCCGCAGCTCACCCAGCTCGTTCGAGTGACCCGCGCCTTTGGCATGTCGACGAGCTCGTGGCTCCTTGGCACGGCCGGCGTCGCGCTGTGGCTCGTGTACGACGGCCTCACGGGCAAGGCGATCGCGGAGTTGGCCCACGCACGGCACCGCGGCGAGCAGCGCCGAACCCAGCCGCGCGCCGACGTCGTCGCCGCCCCTGCAAGAGGCAACGAGCTGGTCTCAGACCTCGACGGCGACCAGCGTCACTCGGAGCTTCCCGCCCGGTGCGGCGTAGTCGATGACCGCACCAGCAGAGCGGCCGAGGAGCGCCTGGCCGAGAGGTGAGCTTGGCGACGCGACCGGGAGGTCGCCTCGCTCCTCGATGGAGCCGACGAAGTACCGCTGGACGTCGTCTTCCTCGTCGCCCTCATAGCGCAGTGCCACGACGACGCCGTGTCGCACGGTCCCGTCACTGCCCTGCTTGGCATCGACGACCTCGGCGGTCTTGAGCAGCGCCTGGAGCTGGCGGATCCTCGCCTCCATCTTTCCCTGCGAGTCCTTCGCGGCGTGGTAATCGCCGTTCTCGGAGAGATCGCCGAGCGCGCGAGCTGCCTCGATCGCCGAGGCGATCTCGATCCGACCCCGTGTGGTGAGGTCCTCAAGCTCTGCGACGAGCCGCTCGTGGGTCTCTTTGGTCAGGGTGTTCGGGTTTTCACTCATAGGATTGTCCGGGTGTGCAGGCTACCGTGCGCTGCCAATTTGACATCGCCGCGCTGCTGACCTCTGTCCCCGAGATCGACGTCGCCCGCACGCGCGAAGCATGATTCGAGGCGGACGGCGTGCTTGCAGGAGTCCATGGCTCCTCTCTCTGGCGGCGTTGCTGTCGTACGATTCGGGCATGTCACCAGTCACCCCTTGTCTGTGGTTCGACGGTACGGCCGACCAAGCCGCAGACTTCTACGTGGGGATCTTCCCCAACTCACGGCGCACAGGTGCGAGCGCGGTGCCTGAGGGCGCTCCCGGCCCGAAGGGCTCGACCATGGTCGTGACCTTCGAGTAGGACGGCACCGCGTTCATGGCGCTCAATGGTGGTCCCACCTACGAGCTCACGCCGGCGATCTCTTTCGTCGTCAACTGCACCGACCAAGCCGAGGTCGACTACTACTGGGATCGACTGGGCGACGGCGGGAAGGACGTCCAGTGCGGCTGGCTTGTCGACAGGTTCGGCGTCTCATGGCAGGTTGTTCCCGATCGCTTGGGCGAGCTCATGAGTGACCCTGACCACGCGCGCGCCGATCGCACGATGCAGGCGATGCTGAAGATGGTCAAGCTCGACATCGCCGCGCTGGAGGCGGCCGCCGACGGTCGCTGAACGCCGTCGCTCGCCGCCACCAGCGGTCACCGTGCACTGAGCAGAGGGGATTCGAGCGTCTCGCGCCTGCAGATCGCAAGGTTTTTCAGCTCCAGGTAATCCTTGTGGAAAACAGTGCCTCATGACCAACTGGTTGGGCGCCTGGACGCGACACCGACGCGGTACCGTTGATGTCGCAGACTGAGCCCTTGGAGGTCCTCGATGCCAGTGAAGCCCACGTCGATGGTCTGGATGGACGGCAAGCTCGTGGACTGGGACAAAGCGACCGTTCACATCCTCACGCACAGCCTCCACTACGGGACCGGCGCATTCGAGGGCATCAGGTGCTACGCGACGGCGCGCGGCCCCGCGGTCTTCCGGCTCCGCGACCACATGCAGCGGCTCGTCAACAGCTGCAAGGTCCTGCTCATCCCGTTGCCGTACGACCTTGACGAGCTGGTGGACGCCGCCATGGAGGTCGTCCGGGCCAACGACGCCTCCCAAGGGATCTACCTTCGTCCGCTCGTGTACCTCGGCTACGGCGAGATGGGCGTCAACCCGCTGCCCGCCCCGGTCAACGTGGCGATTGCCGCGTGGCCGTGGGGTGCCTACCTTGGCGACGAAGGGCTCGCGAGTGGTGTCTCGCTGAAGGTCTCGACCTGGCGGCGACACGACCCGAACGCGGTTCCGACCGTCGCCAAGTCCACGGGTGGCTACGTGAACTCCGCGCTCGCCAAGCTCGAGGCGATCAACGGCGGCTATGACGAGGCCATCATGCTTGGCCCCGACGGCACGGTGTCAGAGGCATCCGGCGAGAACGTCTTCATCGTGAAGGGAGGTCACGTGATCACGCCACAGCCGTCGGTCGCCGGCGCGCTCCCGGGTATCACGCAACACTCGGTCATCGAGATCGCGCGCGATCTCGGCTACGAGGTCCGCTTCGAGGCGCTCCTGCGCACGGACCTCTACTTGGCCGACGAGATGTTCTTGACCGGGACCGCCGCAGAGGTGACGCCCGTGCGCGCGGTCGACGACCGCTCCATCGGGTTCGGCAAGCCAGGTCCGATCACGATGGAGCTCCAGCGGACCTTCTTCAAGGTGGTCCACGGCGAGGTGCCGCAGTTCGACCACTGGCTCGAGTACGTCTAGGGAGCGCGCCGACGCGGCCGAGACGACCCAGCAGCGACAGGCTGCGCGCCTAGGCTGGTGCGTCCCGGCGTCGAAGGGGTTGCGTGTGCTTCTCCCCGCAAGGTGATCTCGTCGGTGGTGCGGTCGTCATGGTCATTGGCGTCGACGCCTGCCGGCACCTCCGCGGTCGCTCCGAGTACCTCGTCGTCGCGGCCCTGCCTCTCATGCTCGGTGCACACCAGATCGACGAGAGCTTGGTCTGGTGGGGGCTCCAAGGGGTCGTGCCACGAGGCGTCGGCACGGTCGCGATGTGGATCTACCTGGTCTTCGCCCTCGTCGTGCTGCCCGTTCTCGCACCTCTCCTCGTCATGGGCCTTGAGCCCAACGCCCGGCGACGATGGCGACTCGTGCCGTTCGCCGTCGTCGGTGTCGTGGTCGCCGTGATCCTCCTCGAGGCGATGCTCATCGGACACCCCTCAGCCCATCTCGGTGCGTACCACCTCGCCTACTCGATCGGACTGCAACACGGGACGGTCATCATCGGGCTGTACATCGTGGCTACGTGCGGCGCGCTCCTCGCGTCGGGCTATCGCGACGTGGTGTGGTTCGGCGTCCTCAACCTCGTTGCGGTGGTCATCCTCGCGAGACTGTGCGCCGACGGCTTCACGTCGCTGTGGTGCGCCTACGCGGCCCTCGTGAGCGGGGCGATCGCCCTCAAGCTTCGCGCGTCGCCGCCGAGACCACGCTCCGCGACTCGAGTGCTCGGCGCGTTGCGCGTCGACTGACCTCGCTCGACGGAGTTCCGCCGATCGACCGCTCGCCTACGATGGATCGGTGGCGCAGCCGACGTTCGTTCCCGTCCCTGACACCGACCGCGTCCGCCCGTCGATACCCGCGCCGATCCCGACGAAGGCACGAACGAACCGCCCCGGCGAGCTGCGATCCCCGACGGTCCCGCACGGCAAGGGGGTGGGCGCCACGGGCCCGGACCAGGGTTACGCGCTCTCGCTCGCGAATCGGCTCGCACCGCGCCTCCACCTCGCCGACGGCGAGGACCGCCGGGACGTTGCGCGTGGGATCGCGCTTCTCGGCTCGCGCCGCGCCGCGCTCGCCGGCCGCGCACCGTGCACCCACGACCTCGAGGCCGCGGCCTCGCTGTTCGGGTACCTGGGTGACGCGCCCGAGGACCTGGTCGCGTATCGACGGACACTCTTCAAGGGCGTCTGCCACAGCTATGAGTCCCAGCGAGCGCTCGTCGACTCGGTGACCGAGGACGTGCTCGGCGTGGCTGTGATCGCGACCTACGAGCTAGCGAGCTGGCGGGAACGCCTCGTGGCAGCTGAATGAAGGAGATCACGTGACCACATTCGACCTCACCGACGAGCAGCGACTGTTCCGCGACACGATGCGGAGCTTCGTTGACGAGCGGATCGCGCCCCATGCCGCGGAGGCCGACAGGACGTCGTCGTTCCCGTGGAAGAGCTTCGAGGCGTGCCGCGAGCTTGAGCTGCCCGCCCTTGGCATCCCTGCCGAGTACGGCGGAGCAGGCGCTGACTCGGTGACCCAGGCGATCATGGCCGAGGAGGTCGCCCGGGGGTGCGCGTCCACGTCGGTCACGATGCTGATCTCCAAGCTGGGCATGCTCCCGGTCATGAACTTCGGCTCCGAGGAGCTCAAGCGCGAGTACCTTCCCAAGATCGCCTCGGGGGAGATCCAGGGGAGCTACTGCCTGAGCGAGGCGGACGCAGGGAGCGACGTCGCGTCGATGCGGGCACGGGCGGTGCGCGATGGCGACGACTACGTGATCACCGGGACCAAGTACTGGATCACGAACGCCGGCATCTCGGACACCTACACCGTCTTCGCGAAGACAGACCCTGACACGGGGTCGAGGGGCGTCTCGTGCTTCCTCGTCGAAAGGGACTGGGGCGTCAAGATCGCCAAGCACGAGGACAAGCTCGGCTTGCGCGGCAGCCCCACGGGCGAGGTCGTCCTCGACGAGGTCAGAGTTCCGGCCACGCACCTCATCGGCAAGGAGGGCGAGGGGTTCATGATCGCGATGCACACGCTCGACCGCTCACGACCAGGCATCGGCGCCCAGGCCGTCGGGATCGCCCAGGCGTGCGTTGACTACGCGGGTGGCTACATGAAGGAGCGCAAGGCGTTCGGCGAGCCGATCGCGAACTTCCAGGGGCTGCGCTTCATGCTGGCTGACATGGCGATCCGCACCGAGGCCTCGCGCGCCCTCGTCTATCGCGCGTGCTCGATCATCGACGCAGGCGACCCAGAGGGCAACTTGACCTACTTCGGTGCAGCGGCCAAGTCCTTTGCTTCGGACACTGCGATGAGCGTCGCGGTCGATGCGGTCCAGCTCCTCGGCGGCTATGGCTACACGAAGGACTTCCCCGTCGAGCGCTTCTTCCGCGATGCCAAGATCACCCAGATATACGAAGGGACAAACCAAATCCAACGGGTTGTCATCGCAAAACGCCTGTTGGGATGAGGTTTCCGCGCCAAATACATGGCGCGGAAACTGCTCCAATTCCCCTCATCATCCCTACTCCATCCCTACGTGCGTCCAGACAGTTGGAGGTGATGCTGTTGAGCTGAACTGACAACGACAAGCTCGTCGTCGCCAACCGGTGCAAGTCCGGTCCGGGTAACTGCCAGGAGGCCCGGTAGCAGGCTGGCGGCTCGATCTGGAAACGGTTCGGGTCGAAGCCCAGTGTCGAAAGCCCCTCTGGGGGGAGCAACTGAGCGGTCCGCAGCATGAAGCGAAGCCTGCCGCATCGTTAGGGGTCCTGCCTTCGGGCGGGGTCAAGGGAGAGCCGAGCCCGGGTAGTCAGGGCGAAGGCCATGGAAGCGGTGAAGACCCTAGGGTGCAGCCGCGAAGAACTCTCCGGTGTATGGGGCGTGGAACGTTCAGAAGGTGGCGGCGGGAACTGGAGAGGCCCTCCCCGGCCCGACGGCCTGCGAGCAGTTGCCGTCGGAGTGCCGAGCCCTATAACCGCATCAACGGGAAGTGGGCATCGAGTCGGGTGGGCGTCGGAGGCGGTCGTAGTGGAGCGCGGATGGACCCAGGTGCGCGCCAACAAGGGCGCGCCTGGCATCGACCGATCGACTTTATCCGACCAAGGGCGATGCATATCGTTCGATGCGCAGTCCCGAGGAGGGCTTACTCTTGATCTACCCGATCAGCGGAAACTCAATTCCAGGTGCCAATGCGAAGAATCGCGTCCCGCTCTTCAGCGATGGGGAAGACAGGCGAACGGTACTTGGCTACGCGATGTCGTTCCCGTTCTCAGAGTCGCCCGCCTCTGTCACGTACATCCAGGGTCCGGGAAGTCAGCGAGCATGAACGCCGATGAGCTTGACGCTCACTGGCGATCTCTCGGAACACCAGACACACCAGAGCAGCTCGAAGCGCGAATTGTCGCTGCCGATATATGGGTAGCAGTCGATCACATTGGTCGCCGCCACCTCCTTCTCAAGGTCCCCGACGAAACGACGGCTCCACCAACCACGACTCGTGGTTTGTTGATGACAGTTGCGCGTCACCAAGTCGCGGGCGAGCAGTCCGCGGAGTACCTGGATCTGACATGTCTTTCCGATGACGTCATCGCTACATTCACTGCAGTCGCCGCTGAGATTGGCAACGACGCCGATCCCGTCACGCAGGTCGAACGTGTTGCTGCTGTCGCTGCAGCTCTTTCGCGTTGGCAATGGTTCTGGGGCGTTGAGTCCGGACGGATGTCCGAGAGAGAAGTTCTCGGCCTCTTTGCGGAGCTGTGGTTTCTACATCGATGGGCGCACAGGAAGCCTGGCGTCATGGATGCGTGGACCGCATCAACTGGATCGCGCCATGACTTCCAGTGGTCTGACTGTTCAGTGGAGGTGAAGGCGGCAACGCGACGCGCCGATGGCGCGGTCCTGCACCGCATCCAGCACCTCGATCAGTTGGCCGATCCAGAGGAGGGAGAGCTCCTGTTGTTCAGCCTCCTAGTCGTGAGAGACAGGCTCGCTCACAACACGCTCGCCGACCTCGTCGATCGGATTACCGCCGGGCTGCGCGGCTATCCACAATCAGGCGAGGAGTTTGCACACAAACTCAGCCTCCGTGACTACAACCCCGCACACCGTGCTCTGTACGAGGAACCATTTAGAATCCTTGGGGAGCATTTGTACACGGTTGCGCCGGGATTCCCTCGGCTGACGGTCGATGCGTTTGCCGGTGGTCTTCCGGTCGGAGTCGAGGGGGTGTCGTATGTGATCGACATGGCGGTGTGCAACCAGTGGCTCGTTGCCTCTAGTCCTGACGAGTGGGGAGCTGGGGGCAGTGATTCGACTCCGATTGTGGATCTGCAACTGCCAGAGCAAGGCGCTGGACTCCCATGACGGACTGCGTGAATCGAGAGGGATCCAGTAGTTAGTCTTTCGTTAGTCCCGCTGCGACTCAACGTGCCCGCGATTGCATGGAATGCACAGCGCCCTCGCATTCTCAAGTGTCGTCGGCCCTCCCACGGTGTGCCAGACGATATGATCACCATCGAGCTCGTCGAGCGTTGCCAGACCTACGTGACAAATCTCACACTCCTTTCCTGAGCGCTGCCATAGCACCCAACGCTCCTCGAGGGAGAATGCCCGACGGGGATCTAGGAGCGTCACGTCTTCGTTGGCCTTTAGAAATCTCTTCGTCAGAATATTCACGCGCTCCTTCATGCTTCCTGAATCATTCGTACCCTGCTGCATCAAGCGGCCGAATTCCGCAAGTTCGGCGTCGCGTTCGTCTTCGTTCTTCTGAAGGTTGTAGAAGCGCTCCTGTCTAAAGTCCACCAAGAAGCGTCTCAGCCTCGCTGCCAGGTCGATTGCTCCGTACGACTCCATGATGGTTTTGAGAAAGAGGTACATCAGCTGCGGGTAGGACTGTTTTGAAAGCTCTATGTCTTTATCGTCAAACACAGGCGAGATGCGCCTCAAGTTTGCCTTGACAGCCCGCATCAGTTTGACTGCATCTCGGTCGCTCATCACCCGATGATCCTTGACGAATGCGTCGAGATGCTTCTTCTTGAGATCAACAAACCAGTCTCGGGATGATGACTGCGCCGCACAGTGTTCCAAATAGAGCAGCTTGCAAGCCACCTCGTAGTGCGCATACCTCCGATTCGAGAAACCGAGCTTGCTGGAGAAGAAGGATTCCGAGCACAGTTCCCGGATCAGCTCGGTGACCTTGCCGCCGATGGCGTTTCGACTCTCGGCTGCATTCAACTTCTCTCCGTTATTGAGTCTGGAAAAGAGCTCCTCGATCTCGTCCTCATCCGACGTTTCGACGATCACGACGTCCAACGTGCACTCCTTGAAGATCTCCTGCGCCGAGGTCGAAAGCCCAGAGAATCGAACTTCTTTCGTCGGCGGGTCCTCACACGGCGGCCCGCCGTACTGGAAGTCGTCTGCCAAATCCAAATCACCATCAAGGAAGGCGAATATCGTGCTGATTCGCTGCTTCCCGTCGATGACCGCGTAGTCGAGACCTGTCGCGTCACGATCAACCTTGTGCAGATAGATCTTTGGAATGTCGTATTGATTGAGTAGTGAGTCGATGAACAGTTGCTGCTTCGGGACGGACCAGACGCCGCCTTCGCGTTGGTAGCTGGGCTCAAGGTTGATCAGGTTGCGTTCGCGAGAGAACTTTGAGACAGCAAACCGATCGGGTGAGCACTTCATGGTGAACGATCGTAGCCAGCCCCCCGGTGGCAGGATCTCGCCGTAGCCTATGGATTGCAGGGCAACAATGCCTGGCCGCCGGATGACGTCGGCGGCACCCCGGCTTGAGGCGCCTGCGGATCCCTGACAGGAATTCACTCGCTGGGGGAGTGGGTTGGCGGAGAGCCGTTCCCTGCTGAGTTCGACATCGTCGACCAAGGTTGTCATCGACGCTCGGGGCGACAGACGCAGCGATTCGTCAGGGGCATCGCGGCGTTAGACCAACGCAGAACCATCGCTTGGCCGAACAGGCGTTCACGCATGCTCACAACGTTGAGGCTTCCGGCCGGGATTGGTATCTGCGGGAGTTTTTGTCGAGGCTGGCGTCCCGCAGTACGAGCGCGATCTCGAAGACGTCAGCCGGTGTTGCGACGGCGGACCATCAGTAGTGCCGAGCTCCGCTTGCCAGGAATGAAATTGTCGTGGAGCTGATCCACTCCGGAGGTCCTATTCCCACCGTCCCCTTGTCGGCTCCCCAAGCCACTTGGTATGTGTCCGCGCTGTTGCGCACGATCACCGCTACAGGATCTGAGTACGGATAGATCGAGATGATGAGCCTGCGAGGATTCCAATAGCTGCCGCCGTCCAAGCGTGCCCAGAGGAACATTCCCCTCGTGACGCACTCGCCGTACCAGAGCTTGAATGCGGATGCTGGAATCTCGACATACGGCATTGAGTCGTTCCGATGTCCAGGTGTGTGCACAATCGGACGAAGCAACATCGACGTTCCTTCGTTCGTATAGAGGAGCTGGTAGTCGCCGTTACCGGCGGCTCCCCTTGGAGCACATGCGAATACGTGGTTGCTGGTCAGCTGCGATAGAGCTAGCTGCGCAGCACCACCATCCAGCAAGATGCAACCGCCGTGACGAGAAGACGCGATAGCAACACTCTCAACCACTCCATTGCGAGTCCCAAGCTCGTAGAAGACGCGGTCCGTCACGTCCTTCACTTGGATGGACGGTCCAGGGCAGCCTGCGATGTCGGCGCCCACGCCATAGCCGGGCTCGAGCCACTGGTCGAAGAGCATTTCAGAGGCCCAAGGGACAGAATTCACGAGGTCCGCTCCGGGTAGACGGGGCGGGCCACCGGGGCAGTCCCTGATGAAACCTTTGCCAATCGCTGTCTCCTCGATGGCGTGGAAGCGCTTGGTCAGCACGCTAGGAGCGGACACCAGCGGCGGATTGGACCGATGGGTGTCGGTCGCGACAGCGACTGCCGCGGCGCCACATACGAGCGCGATCACGACCATGAAGCTGGCACCTATGCGGTAGGTGTTGGTTCGGAGGCGGAATCGAGCATCCCACGGCATTCGACGAAGCACGTGGTCGACGGGACGGAGAGCCAACAGCCGATCAAGGATCGACTGGACCCTCGCCTCCCGGAGACAGCGCCAGATCTTGATGGCGGAGATGATGAACGTAAGACCCCCGTACCATGCGAGCGTGGTCCCGAAGGCGAACACGATGAATCCGGCAAGCCCCGTCGGTCCGGAGAAGGACGACGCGAGAACTCCTGCTTCAATCGCGAGGACGGAGCCAGCTTCGGATCTCGCCAGCGGTTCGAGTTCTGGCCAATCCTCCAACTGGCGCAGCATGTCGCGAAGCCATGGGATCGATCCGACAGGCGTGACCGCGGCTACCGCGAGAACGAACAGAAGGAGGTTGTGCCCTGCCAGGGAGACCTCGGGCTGCAGAGCCGCGCAGGCGATCAGTAGACCGTAAAAGACGAGGACGAAGTTCCTTAATCCGACCCTTGACATCGTGGCGAGCGGAGGTCGGACCACATCCGCTCGAGTCTCGAGTGGAGAACCGAGAGTGGCAACGGTGATGAGACTTGCCAGGAGACAGACCACGAATGCTGCCAAGCTTCCGTTGAAGTTTCCCTCTGCTTGGAGCGTTGGCGCTAGTGACTGGAGGTAGGTCGCCGCGGCAACCGCGATGACAAGGAACCCCAGTGCCGACCGATCCGAGATCCGGCGACGATTGTGGCGCGGCTCGGGAGAGGTGCCTCTGTTTGCTTTCGTTCGATCGACCCAAGGACTCACGCAGGACCCCCGCGCTCCTTGGCCGTCGGGCCCCGCCGAAGAGGGGTCGCCCTGACGTGCAGGGCATGGACCCGGCCCTTGCCTCTGCTTCTCTCAACTGCCTTCCACTTGGCTTCTGCGTCGGAAGATATCGCTTTGCGAGGAGAGTCGCATGGTAAGTTGGCTTGAACCAACTACCAGGCGGTGTGCTTCAAAATGCCTGATGAGACGGCTAGTGAACGGAGAGGTTCGGACCACTTGGCCCTGGGCCTCACGGCACGACAACTCGAGGTCTTCGCTGCGGTTCTTGCAGCCAGCGATGCCAAGGATCCACTGCTGCCGGGAGCTGCTGAGCGGGTCGGTGTGAAGGCTGGAACGATCTCGCAGACGCTTCGCTTACTCGAACGCAATCTTGGCGACGTGAAGTTAACCGAGACCGCGGGGCGACGCTCGCTTCGCCTCACCGCAGCCGCAACAGAGCTTGCGCCGAGTCTGGCGGAGCTACTCGAAATGATGAGTCGCTTCACGAGCGCTGCAGGACGAATCGGCTCTACCCGTTCACTCCGTGTTTCTTGCTACCCGGCCCATCTCATCGCCTTCGTCGGGCGAGCGCTTACCGAATCGGACGATGACATCGTGCTCGCCGGAGTCACGGACGATCATCGAGCAGGGAGTGGAGAAAAGGCGCTCGTCGACCTCATTGCTGGGCGTACCGATATGGCCATCGCTCCAACATCTCAAGGCTCGAACCTCTTGGAACCCGTCGCAGTATCACGATGGCATCTCGCGGCCTGTCATGGACCCAGGCTGCCGAATGAACCTATGGAGCCGACGCCGATTACGAACTTGGTAAGAGACAGCATCCTGGCCAGCCCTGAGGGCTATCGATCTCGATCGATGCTTGATGCGGCCTTCACTGTTGTGGGGCTTCACGCCAACGTTGTGCTCGAAAGCCCAAATGTTCCAGTGCTCCTGTATATGGGAACTCTCGATTGGGGGGTACCCATAGTTCCGTGCGATGCATTACCAATCTCCGAGCAGCGATCGATGATCACTGGGAAAGGGGGCGCACCAATTGAGGGGTACTACAGCGCCTGGTACCGGAAGACTGACCCACCTGAACTCGTGCAGCGCCTTTTGGCTCTTGCCGAAGCGATAGCCGAATCTGCTCGCGATGCGTTCGATGGGCATCGACTTTGTGGGATGGTGGGAGATGGCGATGGAGCCGACGACACTTCGGGTGCAGGTTGAGATAACGCAGGTTGCCCGCTTAGCAACCATGGAATGAGTGCGAAGCGCTTCTCGAGAGTGCTCAGCAACGTGGTGTGCACCACTGGGCCGTAGGGAGTGCAAGCGCGTCGAAGTCTCCGATGGCCGGACCGAGTCGCGAATCTGAGATCCTTGAGCTACGCAATCGCTGGCGCCGTGTTACAGCTCGCTGGGAAGATGCGCGTAGCAGGGAGTACGACGAATGGCTCAAGCTGAACGGCTGGACCGGTCCCCAGTGACACCGAGCAAGACAAGCAGGACCGTACCGAGCGGATGGTACGCGAAGCACTCACAGGGTTCGCACTCTCATTCAACGCCTACGACCGTGTCGGAGAAATTCAGGATGTTCTCGAAATTGCGAACGACGCTGCCGCCGTGTATGGAGTGGCTGGCACCTTGCCCGACAGCCTCGACGCAATCCGGACGATTCTCCTCTTTGAGCAACGTAGATACCTGCAAATCGACCGGCCACCGGTTGGACGGGAGCTCGAGTACGTGGAGGCGCTGGTTCGTGAGATCCGCCGTCTGAGCGGCGGCACCTTGCCCGGTCCTGCCGATCCGTATCCGTGACTCTCGATCTCACGCTCACCTGCTGCGCGTGACTCGTCAACCAGGGAACGCCACGAAGTTCTCGTCCGAGAGATCACCGGATCCCTCGTATCGGTAAGCCACGAGAGACTCCGCCTTCGAGCCTGCGCTGTAGTCGACGCAGATGGTTCGCGTGCCGGCGAGCGTGGGCGCCCCTGACCGCCAGTAGTGCCCGAAGTACACAGGCACCGCGTCGTCGTATCGGAGCGCCTCGCTCTTGTCGCATGGCGTCCTCGACAGTTGGGGATAGGGCTCCATGTCCTCTCCGAGCGCCCCAAGCTGGATCTCTGCGACCTCTCGGAGCGTCGTGGCGCGGTCATCCCACCATCTGATGCGAGCGTCGTAGCGAAGCCGCATGCCCTTGTCACGGAACGGCGGCGCCCCGTAATCCGAGAGGTGCAACTCGGGGCCTTTGAGCGTCGTCTCGATCAAGCCGTGTGCACCGCTGCCCTTCGTGCTCGCCTCGATGATGAACTCGTCGCTCAGGCCGTTGGAAGCTGCAAGCGCTTGTCGTAAGGCGTGCAAGGAGGGCTCATGCCAGCACGCGTGAACGATCCGGATCTCGTCGAGCGACAACCACAGCGGCATCGTCCGAAACCATGAGAGGACTTCACGGTGACGGGCTGAGCCAAATCGGAACTCCTCAAGAAACTCTTTGTGGTCCTGTTGATGTGTCTGGCCCTTCTCTCCCTCGTGGCTCCGCATGAAGTCGCCCGGACGGTCCGGATTCTCGGTTGCGTACGAGATCGCGTTGAATTCGTGATTGCCCATCACGATCTGGGCAGTTCCAGCGTCGACCATGGAGCGCACGAGGTTGACGGTGTCGACCTGCTGCGGTCCGCGGTCGATGAGGTCGCCCACGAATATCACCTGACTGCCAGCGCGGCGAAAGGTCCCGTCGTGGTCCTTGTAGCCGAGAGCCTTGAGAAGACCCTCCAGCTTGTCCGCGTACCCGTGCACGTCCCCCACGATGTCGTAAGCGCCCATGCCGTCAGTGTCGCATCATGACGCCCGCTCTTGGAGCAGACACTGAAGCCAGCTCGATCCGCCCACGGATCGGAAGGTTCTCACCAGCATCAACACGCACTCGACTGGCCGTTGTAGTACTTGTCAAGGACGAGGGCGAAGAGTGGGTCACTGGGACACGCGCGAAGAAAGAGCATCATCGATGAACGGAGGTTCTTCTCATCGATCGCCGAACCAAGGATCTCGAGCGCCGAATGTCCCTCGATGGCAAGAACTCGCCTCGTAGCTTCCCGAAGGCGAAGACCGAGTATTGGATGTGCCGCATACGCAATCGCTTCTTCAAGCGAGCCGATCGCGTACTTCCTTGACGTACCCGATGAACCGAGGCCGATCGTCTGAGGGAAAACCCACCACATCCAGTGGGATCGCTTCTGGCCCGCATCGAGCTCTCTCATGGCTTGGTCGAATGATCTGTCCGCGTCCTGAGCTCTGACGAATCGCTCAAGGTCGTAGTTCCGCATCACGTAGCTATCGCCAGTCGCTCCGGTCCCGAGAGCGCGGATTGAACTGGGCGCGAGTGTCGCACGCCAACGTCATCTGCGACTCCCCAGCGGCCGTTCAATGAGATCGACGCGCGAGGCACCGGAGAGCTTGAACACGTCTCGAAGCACAAGAGCCGCCAACACACACGCCTCCATGATCCCAGCTTGGTTATCAGCGTGCCACCACCAATTGGGATGAGGCTCGTGATCGGGCTCGGGCGGAGCGAATCCGGCCGACAGGAGCGTGAGCTCGTCGTCAAGAGTGAGCAGGTCCTCACCCTCGAGGAACCGATTCGATACGCACTCGATTACAACGTGCTGATCCTCAGTCACGAGGAACTGCACGTAGCGATTCCCACCAGCTTCAATGATGCATGCCACTCGCTCGTCTGCGACGTATCGAGCCATGAGCACCTCGGGGAGATTTCCCACAACTGAATTGACCATCAAGTCGCGGTACCGACGATCGAATCGTGCGCTGCTCGCGACCATGTCTCCATGATCGCCGGTCGATGTGACAGACGTCACTCCGAACGATGGTTGAGGCTGCGGAATGTGCTCGACAGGGATCCAGCAAATCGGATCGCGGCACGCGGCCCTGAAGGCAAGACTGCAAGCTCGCGACCCACTTGTATCGTTGTCCATCATGGACGATCACATGGAGACCGGATGGGGCTCGTTCTTCTTCTGGGCCAAGAAATTCCTGGACATGCCCACGTTCGACAAAGAGGAGCGTGTCTACAAGAAAAAGGCGGCGGAACGCCTCGCCAGAGCACGTGAGTCGTTGCTCAGCTCCCACGAGTGGCTCCCGTCGGTTCGAAGTGCGTTCAGCAATCCCGACAACAACATCGTGATCCGCTTCGCGTGGTGGCCCTTTCTGGAGTGGCTCGAGTCAAGTCCCGAAGACGGCAGGGCGGCACTTGAGGCTCTCTGGATTGACGATGGCAGTCCAGTAGGCATGAGGCTGGATCGGTTTAGCCAGGTCCTGCCAGATGCCGTGCTGTCCGGTAGAGGTGTACGGCTGAACGTGGCCGCGTACCTTCTTGGTGCTATCGACTACGTCGAGTGGCCCAACTACAGGGTCACGGTCGTCGAACGGGCTTGCGAACTGACGCGCGTGCCTAAAGCCGAGAAGGAACTCTCGCTCGGCGACACGTACGAACACGCGCTTGCATTTTTCGATGTCATGCAGGTGGAGGCAGGCTCGTTTGATCTGGCGCTTCGGGATCGGCTCGACGCGCAGTCCCTCGCCTTCTGCGTGACGTTGTGGAGGGAGCGACCTACGGGCGTAGGTGAGATCAATGAAGATGACTGGAACGGGCTCCTGGAATACCGAACTGTCCCATCCAAGCTTCGTCAGGCAATTGCCAATCGA
The DNA here is from genome assembly GCA_003162395.1 of Acidimicrobiaceae bacterium. Lineage (GTDB taxonomy): Bacteria > Actinomycetota > Acidimicrobiia > Acidimicrobiales > RAAP-2 > Palsa-459. The sequence continues at coordinate 13,560 of PMON01000041.1, read as the reverse complement.
TCCCAGAGGAAGGCTCCCCGCACGATCTTTGTGCCTAATCACGCTCTGTGTCCGATATGGGGATCGAGGACAACGTGGTCCGGATCGGATCTCTCGGGGAAGGCAGGTGGGAATTCGTCTGCGAGGGGGGATCTCACCATCAGGACCCATACACGTTTGCGGCTAGAGGTACTTGACTCAACGGATGGATCTTTCTATGGAGGTCACGCAAGCAAGGAGGCTCGTCGCCGTCCGCCTCGGCTTGACTGTCATCGGGTCATTCACCCTCAGTAACCCGACGCTCCCAAGGGTCGTGAATCGAGCCGGACACCGCATCGTTGACCTGACAGGCTTCGTTGTGACGTCGCTGCGTCTGAACGACGGAACAGGTAAATTCAGGCAATGACTATGCCATGCCGGCGGCCGGTTCAATCATGAAGCTGAAGCGAATGCGTGTCAGTCACTACAAGAGTGTCCTTGACTCACAGTGGTTTACCGTCGGCGACCTTACGTGCCTGGTTGGCAAGAACGAATCTGGGAAGACAGCGTTGCTCGAAGCGTTAGAGAAGCTGAATTCTGTTCAACCTGCGCGGGCCGACTTCAATGTGACGGAGCATTATCCGAGACTTCACCTCTCCGAGTATGAGGAGTCTGGAGAGGTCGCAACTCCCATCGAGACTGAGTGGGACCTCACGCATGACGAGGTCGACCACATCAATGCGTTGGTTGGCGCGGAGATCCTTAGAAGTTCCTCGGTCGCACTTGCGAAGTCGTACGACAACAAGCGCCAGTGGACGGTCGACATCGACTACGCAGGAGCCGTGACGCACTTGCTTGAGTCATCGGGATTGAGCGACGTCGAGAAGCAGTCGCTAGCCGACATAAGCACGCCACAGAAGCTGATCGAGTCTCTTTCAGCAATCACAGAGAAGACTCCCAATCAGGAAGCTCTCAGCCAGACGCTGCAGGACAGGCTCGGCACCGTGAGTCTTCGAGGTGCGGTCGATGCGTTTCTCGATTCCCGTTTGCCGCGATTCCTCTATTACTCCAGTTACGATCGCCTTCCAGGCCAAGTGTCATTAAACCAGCTTTCTCAAGAGATTGCGAACAGCACACTTGACCAGGATCCCGGAAACAAAGTCTTCCTCGCGCTCTTATCGATGGTTGGTATGACACCGGATGCCATTGGTGGGATCACCGAGTTCGAGCCACTCATTGCGAAGCTGGAGGGAGTTCAGAACCGATTGACCGCTCGCATATTCAAGTACTGGACACAGAACAAGCACCTCGAGGTCCACTTCAGATTCGACGAGGGAGCTCCTGGCGACCCAGCCCCATTCAACTCCGGCAAGGTCTTTCGCACCCGAATTAAGAACAATCGCCATGGAATGACAATCCGTCTCGATGAGAGAAGCGCCGGATTCATCTGGTTCTTTTCGTTCCTGGTTTGGTTTTCAGAAGTGACACGCCAATACGGCGACAATCTCGTTGTACTCCTCGACGAGCCTGGACTTTCACTTCATGCTCGCGCTCAGTCTGACTTGCTCCGATTTATCAAGGAAGAGCTTCTTGCCGAGTACCAAGTCATCTACACTACTCATTCACCGTTCATGATCGACGCTGCTGACCTTCTCTCTTGTCGGACGGTTGAAGACGCGTCGGGACCGAATGATGAAGTACTAGGTACGAGAGTCGGCGATGACGTGCTAAGCACCGACGTGGATACCTTGTTCCCTCTTCAGGCAGCCCTTGGCTACGACATCACTCAGAGTTTGTTCGTCGGCGAGCACTGCCTTCTTGTCGAAGGCCCCTCGGATCTCTTGTACTTGAATTGGTTCTCGAACGAACTGCAACGCGCGAAACGGACTGGCTTGGATCGACGTTGGACGATCACGCCATGCGGAGGGATCACAAAGGTCAGCGGATTCATGACTCTCTTCGGCGGAAGCAAGCTGCACGTTGCCGTACTCGCTGACTATGCCGATGGAGTAAAGAAGAAGATCAAGGACCTTCGAGAGTCAGAGTTGCTCCAAGAGGGCCACGTCATCACCGCGGACATGTTTGTCTCTGGAACAACTGAGGCTGACATCGAAGACATCATTGGACGAGAGACGTATGTCGCTCTGGTCAATGCGACCTATGACCTAAAAGGCAAGAAGTGCCTCAGTGCAGTGCCGCCGTCTGGAGCTGTAGAGAGAGTTGTTGTTGAAGTGGCGACACACTTCAAGACTCTTGGGGCCGGCGACCCAGAGTTCGACCACTTCGGCCCTGCCCGGTTCCTCGTCGAATCGGGAGCTGGCGGCCTACCAGGAATGGACGGAGCCCTGGATCGCTTCGAAGAACTCTTCCGAACGATCAACGGACTTTTACCCTGAGCAGTTCAGTTGCGGAGTCCCAAAGGGATCCGGGAATCTCGGCGAGGAAGGGTATGCCTCGGAGGCACCCGAGACGGGACCCTAACGCAAGAACCAGCGACGATTAGGACTTACCCAACCCTCGCGCAATCCGGCTCTACCGTTAGGCGATGAGGCGAATTCCGAAGCCTGAAACGATCACCATCTGGACAGTGGCTGCGGTAGTGGTCGTTGGCCTCGGCATTCTCATCCCGATGACCCATGGGACCGTGCGGCACGTGGAGCTCGTGGCCCTTCTTGTGGTCCTTTGCGTCGCCGTTTGTGCGCTGATATGGCTCCTCCGTGTACCGCACATCGTGGCTGCGTTGGGCGAGTGGACGTGGCGACACACCTATAGACGATTCAGGCCAGTGAGCGTCGCGGAAGAACAGGTTGGCGACTCGATTCCTGAGGGTGACGACGGCGACATTGCTGAAGCACTCAGAGTCGCAGATCCTCGATCCAATCTGGGTGAGGCGATTGACGTTGTCCAAGGACGTACTCCTGGGCGTTCGCGCGCGGAGATAACTGCCGAATACGCTTGGCGAAGCCGAGTTAATGCCATCCAGCCGCTAATCGAGCCCAGCACGGGCGAAGCGTCGACTCTCCGCAAGCAGAAGCTCGAAGCCGTATCAACGGAGGATCGTCAAGAGGCGTTTCGAAAAATGCTGACCGCGCAGCTAAAGCGAGGCCAAGACATGGGTGTCTACGACAACCCGCGCCGACTTGTTGAGTGGCCGCAGTGGCAGAACGACACTTTCGATCTTCTCCAACACGCGCTTGTCGACCTTCAGCAAGCGGTCTTGTTCCGCGACAACTGGGGCGATTACTCGCAGTATCCGAAGGAAGTCGAGATCGCGCAGAAGTTGCCGAAACAAGTGACCTTCCTCGAAGACCTGTTGAAACGAGCGTCGTACGACGTGAAGGACGATTGGAAAAACTGAGTCATAGTCGGGACCCTTCGGCAGCAACCCGACCGTACGACAGGCGCGTGCGGGTGGGCGGTGACCAGTTGGGCAAGCCACGACGATTGAGGTCCCGTGTGCCAAGCTGCCGCTCAGTTCACGATCAAGCATGAGGACCACCTCCGGAGGTTCTTGCATCGCCTGAGATCGCGGGCCGATCCAGTCGTACGGGCTCGACTTGAGGCGGTTCTGGAGGATCGCGTTGCGCCGCGCTTAAGGCTTCGCCAAGTGTAACTGATGTCGGCGGTTCGCGCGGATCGCGAGATCTGGGAGCTCACTTGTAACCCCGATTGAGGTGACCTCGAGCGAGCTGTCGAGGACGCAGTGGGAGTCGGTTCTCGTGGGGTTCGCCGACGAGATCGCAGAGATGTAGTTGACCACGTTGGTAGTGGTGCCGGAGCCATCGGAAGTGGCGCGGATCTACGGCGCGGCGCTGGGCTTCGCTCGTGAGAAGCACGTGCGCGCCAATCAAGCGGCTGTAGAAGGCGGGAGTGACCAGTACTTCGGGTGTCGGTAGTGTCCAGCAGATAAACGTCGCGAGGGCAAATTGATGAACACTGAGAGCAGGAAGAGCAGCGATACCTCCACGAAGCCCGTGGTCTCGTTCATCAGGCAGGTCGAACCTCCTGACGAATACGGCAGAGCCTTGTATGCCGTTGCTCGATCAATCCTGCGAGCGCTCCTTGACCAACTCGGGAAGGACGTTCTCGAAGTCATTCAGTCGGACAGAGACCAGGTGAGCCTCAAACAGCTCGCCTGGGTGTCTCGCTTGGATCGCGACAAGGGGATGCGGGGGGACGGATTCGAGTGGACGGTTCACGAAGCGCTGGTGGGTGGAGAGCCCACCGTTTGTGAGCCTGTAGCAAGGGCATTGTCTTGTGCCTGCCCGAGACTGGGAAAGAGTCCTAGTCCCAACTCAGTGATGTTCGGCTACGAGCGGGCAAAGCACTTGGGCTTCTTGGATGCCGTCGTGGATGAAGCGGGTACGTCGGCGCGCCTCCTTCCCGATGGACGAGGGAGGCCATTCGCCTTCGGTCCATGGGTCCGCACTGCTGCCTCTGGGCCGTCGGCCGAGGCTGGGCTGAACCCGAGGATCACCAAGATTTGGCGCACGGACCTCTTCTTGACCGACAAGATCGGTGAGCGCTACTTCGCTGCAACCGTGAAAAGTCAGTGGGATGATCTGGAGGGCGGCGCGGGACTACGAATTGGCATCGTGCCACAGTCGGCTGCTCATTCTGCCGGCGTGAGTCACGACCCCAGGACCGGCCTCTGGGTAGTCGGGCTGCCGGATCCCCACGGATTCATGGGCCTCTTCAACGATGCTTACGCCGCCGTGGCAGAAGCGATCTACACCATCGGCAAGCACACGAATGCGAAATACTGGCTCGGCCCTAGTGCCACTGCCGAGAAGGTGCAGCGGCAACTGGAGCGGGCGGCCGACGCCGCGGTGGTTGAGATCGAGGATGCGCTAAATGACGCAGCACAACAGCAGCTGGTGAGTGTCGAGGAAAGGCTGGTCGGTGTGGAGGCGCCAGCGTGGCTGCATCTCGGGAAGGCTGAGCCAAGAGTGCTGGCGCCGAAGCCAAGCTTCGAACGGCTCGATTGAACCGGTACACGCTCACTGTCAAGGCTCAACTAATTGGCCCGTGCGACAGCGGGCCCTAGGTTGTCGTGGCTGCGTAGCTAGCTAGACGGAGAGTCGCCGCACGGTCTGCTTGGTAATGGTGCGCCCGTACGAATGTGTGATGGGGCTCGCCTGGCTGTGCCGACCGGAAGGCGCCCGTTCCGTAGCTAATTCGCCGGCCGACTCGCGACGCCACCAACGATCATCAGTGCCAGCAACACTGTGACGAAGATCGCGGCATCGCCAAGAGAGTCCCCAGGGTCCGACATCCTGACGGCCAAACCCGCGGCCAGCGTCACGGTGCACACGATGGTCGACCACACCAGGCGACGGGCGGAGAAGATCGGCGACATGGAGCGCCGCGCGAAGACCTCCGCCCTAGACCCGTCACTCACGCGGCGGGCGGCCCACCACGGAAGCAGGAGCAAAGGCCCTAGGAAGACGGTGGCACCATCGGCAACGAGGAGAGCCTTTGGCCAGGTTGCACCAGATGAGGCAAACAGCACCCAGCTTCCAAGACCGAGGACCAATGTCGCAGCGAGCACGCCGCGAACCACAACGCCGATCGACCTTCGGCCCTCGGACGAGACGTTGTAAGTATCTCACCGGGGGTCCGCGGCACTCCTCCCACCGATGCCAGGCGATTGGAGCCTCCGTGTGGATCAGGTGAACCTCCAGCGGAACCCCACGTAGGCCCCGGCGACGTACTCGTGGAGGGTGTGGACCGCGTTGGCGTCGTCGAGCTCGACCTCGATCGCTTGGGCGGGTTCCGGGTTCCCCAGCGTTCCCCCGATCCACTCGACCTGCACGGGCAACCTCCCCCGATCGAACCGAACCACCATGTCAAGGTTCTGCACGGGCCTCCTGCACTGGCGCACGAACATCATCTCCGGCGGTTCGCCGTACGTGAAGGTGAGCTCGTACTCGAAGGAGACCATCTGGTCACGCGAGACCGGGCGCGGGAACACGAAGTCGATCCGTTGCAGGTTCGACTCGCCGAAGGGGATCAGATCGCTTACGGCGGCTCCGTATGCCTCGACCCCGGTCACCTCGGTCGTGTCGATCACCCACGGGTAGTAGGCGAGCCCATCCTGGAGCGACTTGAGCTGCAGCAGCGTTCGATGGCTTGTCGGGATCCCGCGGTGGTCCAGGACGTGTCGATCGACCGCGCACCGGACTTCGTAGGCGAGCGGCGCCCGGTGCTCAAGCTCGAACTCATAATTCCCGAGCACGACCGCGGGGATTTCCTCGGATCCCCAGTCTGATCGTCCCATCAGCGTTCTCGTGAGCGTGTCCGCGTGGTCGCGCCGCATCCCGAACGCCTGGATGAACCAGTGGAGGGTCTCCGTCGAGAACGACGTGCCCCGGAGGGCACGGCTGACGCGGGAAGCGAGCTGTCGCTCGTCCACGAACTCGCTCGACTCTCCCGTGCGATCAATCCAGTCGCGGATCACGCGGGCGATCGCCGCCTGGTGAAGGCCAGAGTCCTTGCGCTGCACGGCCCGAATGAGCCAGGTCGCCTTGTACGCGTCCACTGCCTGGAGTAGGTACCGCAGGTAGATGGCCGCAGCCCGTTCGGGACGGTGGGCGGGTGGGCCGGTGGCAGGCATCGAACGTCCCCGATCAGCTCGCTGTTGCAAGTCTGCAACATCTTCCCCGCAGGCTGAGCTCCACCGCAGGCCACTTGGGCGAGGAGTTCGGCTTGGCCGCAAGGAGAAGAGGAGGCGCCACCAGTGACGGAGCATCCGGGAACGGATCCACGCCAGAAGGAGATAACGGACGCGGCCGGTCCACCGAGGGAAGGGGAGTTGGCCGAGACCAAGGAGGGCCGCACGTCGAGGCGCGAACACGTCGTCTACACAGCACCGCGGGTACGCGGGGAGAACGAAGGGGGAAATTGATGAGGAGTGGATTCCAAGCCAGATCGCGGCTCGCGGTGGTGGCGCTCGCGAGCGCCGCCCTATCCGTCGCGCTGCTGGGGGTGCCCGGAACCGCGTCAGCGGAGAGCAGAGCCATGGCACGGGCAGAGTCTCGGGCCTCGGACGCCCTGCCACACTTCAGCAGGGCGCGGCTGCAGGCCGACCCCGACGCCCTTGAGCCTCTGCTGCAGTCGCGCTTCCCCGGCATCTTCGGGGACGTTGAGGTCACGGGGCGAAGCGCACACGTCGTCGTCCTCTTGACCCGGCTCGAGTCGGGTCCCATGGAGGAGATCCGTGGTCTCGCGCCGCGGGGAACGATCTCGTTCGCCCGCACGCACCTCAGCGGGCTGAAGCTCGCGAACCTCCAGGCGCGCGTCACGCGAGACGACTCCGCTCTCGCGCGGCGGGGCATCCGACTGGTCTCGTGGTTCCCCGGGATCAAAGGGGACGGGCTCGAGCACATCGGCGTGCTCCATCTCACCAGTTCCAAGGAGAACGTGCTGGACAGGATGTTCGGTCGCCACAACGTGGTGCTTCAGGACGTCACGACGAGCGCGATCCCTCGGCCCGCGACCGCGGTACGAGGCGTCCTAGGTATAGGCCGAGCGTCGGTCAACGCGCAGGGGGGTCGAGACTCCGACTCGTCACCCTGGAGCGGCGGCGACAACATCATGTCCCCGGACGGTCCCGGGAATGGCTGCACCTCGGGAGTGGGCATCACCTACCTGGGTGCTCCGTACATGATCACGGCGTCGCACTGCTTCGACTCGAGCTGGCCCGTCTACAACGGGTTCGACGGACTGCAGCCGGAGGGCCCGTTCATGGGCACGACGGGCGCCCAGGACACCAGCAACGGCGGCGCGGACACCGAGCTCATCAGCATGCCGGTCACCAACCGCATCTGGACCGGAGCGATCGGGAGCCCCACCTCGTCGCCTGTCCTCGGCTTCGGAGACAACCCACTCGGTGCGACGGTCTACAACGAGGGTGCGTATTCGGGGGAGGAGCCGTCAACCGTGAAGAGCGATTTCCCGATCGCGGTTGAGAGCGATGCGCCGGGATGCATCACGCTGAAAGTCCCTCTCTTCGGCCGCAACCGCACCGAGTGCCACCTCGTCTACGCGGTGAGCGACACCCCTGGCGGCATTGCCAACCAGGAGGGCGACAGCGGTGGGCCGATCGTCCAGGTGGGCAGCGACGGGGTCACCGTAACCGGGATCGACAGCGCCTCGACCTTCGGCCCAGACACCGTGCCGTGCCATGTCAACGACTCGGCGTGCTCTGACAACATCTTCTACACCGCAATGACGTACGTCATGTGGAATGAGTATCCGGGCGCGTGCATCGTGAACACCACCAGCTGCGGCTCGAACCCCACGCCGCCGCCCCCTCCGCCCGGATCGATCTCCATCGGATGGGGCGGCACACCTGCACCCTCGGGGGATTGGATGGACATCACCTTCAACAACTTCCCAGTCGGATCCGTCTCGTGGTACTGCGTCGAGGAAGGGACCTCATACGGTCCGTACACGACGACGCTCAAGTCGAGCACGGAGAACTTGACGACGAACACCTGCTATGACACCGAGCCGGGAGGCAGCGACTACGTCGTGTCCGACGGGGTGAGTTCGAACACGATCGCCACGGACGCGCCGGCACCTCCGCCGCCCCCTCCGCCCGGATCGATCTCCATCGGATGGGGCGGCACACCTGCACCCTCGGGGGATTGGATGGACATCACCTTCAACAACTTCCCAGTCGGATCCGTCTCGTGGTACTGCGTCGAGGAAGGGACCTCATACGGTCCGTACACGACGACGCTCACGTCGAGCACGGAAACCTTGACGACGAACACCTGCTATGACACCGAATCAGGTGGCAGCGACTACGTCGTCGCCGACGGGGTGGGTTCGAACACGATTGGCACGGACGAGGGGGAGGCGCTGACCCTGCGCCGGGGACTCGGCCACGCTGAAGTCCGCGACTCGCGTCGCGTCACTCTCGAGGCAGCGGTCCATCGTTTGCGCGAGCGGATCGAGCCCGGGTGGAGCCGGCCCGGTGCGGGGAGCGCCTCCTCCGCGCACGGCTGAGTTACGCGAACGCGGTCACGGGGATCCAATCGTAACTAACGTACTTGCATGAGGCCGGATTCGGAGGGGGGAAATATGGGTCGAGGCGGAGACAAGGAACTTGCGAGGATGGAGCAGATCGTCAGAGAAAATCGAAGCGCTGGTCACCGGGCCTTCATTGTGCCTTGTTATTACCAGGCAGACGGAATGATGAATTTCAAGATGGAACGTATGAAGCAGTTGGGACAGCAGAGATTGCTGGAACTTGGCCTCGATGTGACGGGAGTGACTTGGGACGAGTGGAAGGCCATGGCCTACTTTGAAGTCGGTGTGCCGGAACCTCGCGAGCCTGAGAAGAGTTGCCCCAAGTGCGCAGAGACAATTAAAGCAGCAGCCGTGATGTGCCGATTCTGCGGCTCCGACCTGTCGGGTGCGGCCTGAGTCTGGTTCTCGCTCGCCACTTTCGGGGTGATTCGGACATGAGCGGGGTTGGCTGACGACCGTGCAGATCGACACAGGATGAGCTCATGTGTCGTCGCCCGTGCTGGCTCACCCACTCACGTCCGATCTTGAAGATTGCCGGCTAGTCGGTGTCCGGGCAAAATTGGGAATCACTTGGGAATCAAATGTAGGATTCTGGCCAGAAAGGGGGATACGGAGCGGACTGGATACAGCCTCTGAACTGGACAGACGTCATCAGGCGTCACTGCAAAGATGGCCCGATTCACTTTCCTAAATTGGAGTCTCTGTGGTCCGAATCACGCTGGCGTGCCCCAAGCTAGCGAGGAGGTCTTGGAGGCGGCGAACTCTGATACACGGTCTCGTAGGTCATCGATCCGTGCAATTCCCTGAAGCCAAGAACAGGACGACGCGATAGGAGGAGATCATGCCGAGAGTTTTTCTGGTCGGCGCTGGAGCATCTCGAGCGGCTCCAGCAAATCTGCCAACCTTCGACGTCCTGCGAATCGTTCTTTGTAAGTGGCTCAAGATTGATGAGTCGATGACGAGAGGACTCCCGCCAGAAGTCTTCATGAACTGTGTCTCCACCAGCGGCGCTCCGATCAACGAGTGGATCTCAAACACGCTCTCACCAGGAGAACCCAATGCAGTCCACGCCGTTCTGGCCGAAGCGCTCATGGCCGGTGATACGGTGTGGTGTCTGAATGTCGACGAGAAGATCGAAGAGCATCTCGCGACCATTCCAGGGCACCGGACGGCGTCGTGGTCACCGGATCTCGTTGCCTCCGATTGGGGAGCCAGCCCCCGATCTGACGCACGTCTGCTCAAGCCCCATGGGACGATCGGGCGCGGCAACTTCATATTCCAATCGACTCAAGTCATTCGGCCACTACCTCGGCCATGGGTCGACCGTTTGATCTCAGACTTTCGTGACGCCTCGGAGGTCATCGTGGTGGGGTACCGAGGTGCAGACGTGGATCTACGAGCTCCCTTGAACGCCGCTCTGGCGAGTGCCTCTCCTGACGCTGTCGCATGGTTTACGCCAGATGCCCAAGAATGGAGGGTCGCTCGGGCCTTCCTACCTGGACTTGCGCGCTTCGTCAGCTCATCGTTGGGCGTCAACCCCTTGGTCACCTCCAACCCGAGCGAGGCTTTTGTTCAGTGGGCGACTAAGGAGGGACTGGCGCAGAGTGTTTCAGATCGCCAGCTCCAGGGACTAGGGGATCCGAGCCCCCGCGTTCCCACGGCACCCTCGGGTCGGAGCGAATTCGCGAGAGCACTTCTGCTTGAGCACGCGAGTCAGCGAGATCTGGCGACGAGCGCCTTCCTCGAAGAGGCCTTGCACGGACGCCATGTCCGATCATCCCTCTTCCGCTACTGCAAGATGCGGTGGTACGCAGGTGCCTGGCAGTTCGGGCCCGTTCGTTGGTTTGACACGCAACTTGGTAGAGCAACTCGTGGCAAGGCAACCAACCGGCTGCGGCGAGCGCACTTGATGTACATGAGCTCTGAACTTGGGGACCACGATAGAGCGGTCGACCTAGCTAAGCGATCTGACCAGGACGATCCAGCAACCTGGATCGTCCTGGCGAAGGGACTGCGCTATCAAGGCGACTTGGGCAAAGCGCTCGAGGCCGCAGACCGAGCATCCAGATTGGCAGCCCCCGCCGGGGTCATCCGTCGATCGCGCGTCGACGAGAAGGCACATGCGGAGTTCGAGGGTGTCTATGCCCTTTCCTGGATGGGCCGATTTGATTCGGCTGGATTGAGGCTTGCCTCGTTGTACGGCGGCTACGACGGGTTAGCGAGCGTTCGGTGGATGGGGTGGTCTCGGTATCTCAACGCTGGTCTTGCGCTTCTCGACGGTCGCCTTGACTTCGCAGAGTCTGAGCTGATGAACGCCGGGACCTACTTTGAGAGTGACGACGGAGGAGGTCGACGCAGGGAGGAGTGCGCAACACTTCTTGCCGCAATTCACCGAGCACTGGGATCGAGGGATGTTGGTCTCGAACCCGGCCCAGCCCGATCGCGTCGACCGGCACGCGCACTACTTGAGCTGACGAGGCAGTTCGAGCTCGGCGAAAGAGCACGAGTTGATGGGCTGTGGGACCAAGCCATATCTCACTACTCAGCGGCGACCGACACGCACCGACCGTACGTCCGGACTGCGGCCCTGATCGGTCGTGCTGAGGCCCGACTCGGCCTCGAGAGCGATCTTGCAACTCCGCTTGCTCAGCAGGATCTAGCAACCGCACTCGATCTCGCCACAACGGGCGACTTCGGCCACCTCACCGTGCACGCGCTCATCACTCAGTCCCGTGCTGGCCTCGTGGATCCACGTCTATCTCGCATCCAGCTCGCCTCTCTCGATGAGTGCGTACCCGGGTGGCTACGCAAAGCGGCAGGGAGATGTGGCGACCTACTTGAAATGCCCGACCCACTTCCGATCTATTGCCTGTGGTGAGCGAGCGTAGGTTGCGCGAGGCGTCAAGGACTCAGCGACCGATACAACGCGAGCATGCCGCCAATCGCGGATCGAATCTCCTGGAGGTAGTTGGACCACTTCAAGCGTTGTGGGCTCAGGCCAAAGAGAGGGCTGTCGTTTGCGACGCCGATCGTCTCCACGGTTAAGCCATGCGATACGCCAAGTGATTCGATTGCGACGCAACCTTGATATGGCACGTAGATCGCGGTCGTGATCACGAGCACCTTTGAGCCGCAGGGTAGAGGGGCGATCTGCTCGATCCAGTACTTGTACGTATCTCGAGTGTTTGCCCGCCTCTGCTCTGGAGCGCTTGACGGAGCAGCGACCACGGTGACCTCTGGCGGGCCGGCATACCTGTAAACAAGTGAAGATGACTCCAGTGAGTCTGCTCGTTCCTCGCTCACGGCAGGGTCTCCAAGTGGTCCAAACGCTCGGGTGACTCCTTCCACCATGGCGTGGAACTCATCGAGCTGCTCACCTGGCAACTCAAGCGGCGAGGCGAGCTCGAGCTCGTCGCCGGCGNNGGCGAGCGGGCGGAAGCCACCGAGCGCAACGACGCTTCTCGCTCGAACGCCCTGGTCCAGCACCTGTCTGGCATAGGTGGGTCGCGCCAAACACGCTCGCAAGAGGCCCCCTAGCACGAGAATTGCGTCGTAATCGTGGTGTTCTGGCTGATACGTGGCGTCGAGTCCAAGTGCTCGACTCGCGTTGAGCACGAGATCCTCAGTCTCGGGACTCGCCCGACGATCGGGGACGAGGTTCCGCTCCGCCCCCGCCCGGTAGTCCCAGTGCGAAGCCGCAAAGTCATCCAACCATTCGAGGTAGGACCCGCTGTCATGAACTGAAGGCTCGCCGCCAAAATGCTCAACGAGCCCGCTCATTGCGGGGGATGTGCACCACCGAATGATCTGACTCAAGCATCGCTCCTTCGCGGTCGCGTCATGAGACGACCACTGTGGAATTGGAACTGCCTCGAAACGCTCGTCAGCCATAGAGCGATCCGAACGTGGCCCTCAGCTGGACTCTTGCAGCAGCTAGAAGCGAGCTGCTCTCTGCAAGCGAGAGCCACCGATCTTCAGCGGGCTGTCCAGGTGGAAGCACATCTGTCAGCGATGTGATGAGGCTGTTGTGTCGTTCGATAGCATCCATCTTGAACGCCCTCTCGAGGAGTTGCGGACTACCTCCGTGTGTACCTGGTAGTGCGGACAATCTGTCGCCGCTACCAGGTCCGATAGTCCATCCGATACGTTGTGCGATCCCTTGATACCCCTCGCCTGGTCCTTATCCTNNGGGGGGGGGGGGACTCATTGAGCTGGAGCGCGCCTCGCTGCCACTGGTTCTCCCAATGAAACGTCCGGGCGGTCTCTCCCAGCGCGAGTAGCCGCATTCCCCAGCGCCCACCCGAAAGAGTGTTGCGCCACAGGAGATATGGCTCGATCATGAAGGATTGTCGCACGATTGCGATGTGGCGTTTGCCGATAAACAGGCGCCGATCCATCAAGCCCGCGTAGAAGAGCTCACAGACTTCGTTCATTCGGTTCACGTAGGTCCTCAGAGCAGATCCGATCTGCTCAAGTTCCTGCGCCAAACCCGCTCGATCGATGCTTGGATCGCCCAAGAGTTCTTCCGCCCTCGCATCTGTGTCGACGCCGGAGTAATTCCCT
>PMON01000018.1 GCA_003162395.1 Acidimicrobiaceae bacterium | reverse complement strand
CGCTTCTTGGAGGACGCCATCGAAGTCGACGTCGACGCCCTGCGGGACTCGACGGGCGAGGTGCTCATCGCGGGGATCATGGAGCACGTCGAAGAGGCCGGCGTGCACTCGGGGGACTCGGCGTGCGCGCTGCCGCCCCAGTCGCTCGACGCAGGGGTGCTGTCGTCGATCGCCGCGCAGACCTCGGCGATCGCCACGGCACTCGGCGTCGTCGGCCCCTGCAACGTGCAGTTCGCGGTGAAGGACGGCGACGTCTTCGTGCTCGAGGCGAACCCGCGTGCGTCCCGGACGCTGCCCTTCGTCGCCAAGGCGACCGGCGTTGCCGTCGCCGCCGCGGCAGCCCGGCTCCTCGTCGGCACCTCGATCGCCGAGCTCCGTGACGAAGGGATGCTGCCCAGGTCGATGCCGGTGCCACGCCACGTGAGCGTGAAAGAGGCCGTGCTGCCGTTCAGCCGGTTCCCCGGTGTCGACACGATCCTCGGTCCTGAGATGCGCTCGACCGGCGAGGTCATGGGCACGGGCCCCACGTTCGGCGTCGCGTTCGCGAAGAGCCAGCTCGCGTCGGGCACCGCGCTGCCCGACGAAGGGTGTGTCTTTTTCTCGCTCGCCGACAAGGACAAGCCATCGGGCGCCGAGCTCGCCGCCGCCTTCTTCGACCTGGGTTTCTCGATCGCCGCGACGATCGGCACCGCTGGGTACCTTCGCGACAAGGGCATCGAGGTCGCGACGCTCGTCGGCAAGGTGAGCCTCCGAGAGATGGCTCGCGACGCAGTCGAGCTGCTCGAGACCGGCGCGATCCAGCTCGTCGTGAACACGCCGTCGGGTCGGGGCGCGCGCGACGACGGCGCGCTGATCCGTGCCGCCTGCGTCGCGACGAAGGTCCCGTGCCTCACGACGCTGGCAGCGGGGCGCGCCGCTGCCAGCGGTGTGGCGGACCGGCGCAGCCATCCCCCGACCGTGCGAACGCTCCAAGAGCTCCACGCGTGAGGGCTCGCGACGTCGACCTGTCAGCCACGGTGGGGGGCGTGGAGCTCGCGAGCCTCGTGCTCACCGCATCGGGGACCTCTGGCCACGACGACGAGCTCGGCGCCTACGGCGAGCTCGTCGAGCTCGGCGCCGTCGTCGTCAAGTCGCTGTCGGTGATGCCCTGGCCCGGCAACGCGCCCCCCCGAGTCGTTCCCGCAGGGGAGGGCATGCTGAACGCCGTCGGGCTGCAGGGACCCGGTGTCGCGGCGTGGCGCGCCGAGGGCCTGCCTCGGTTGCTCGAGCGCGGCGCGACGGTCGTCGCCTCGATCTGGGGCAGGACCGTCGAGGAGTTCGCGGCCGCGGCCGAGGCGCTCTGCGGCGCGGACGTCGCCGCCGTGGAGGTCAACGTCAGCTGTCCCAACCTCCACGATGGGTCGGCGATGTTCGCGCACTCGCCGAGCGCAACGGCAGCGGCGCTCGACGCGGCGGGTCGGAGCGGCCTGCCACGGTGGGCGAAGCTGAGCCCGACCACCGACCGCCTCACCGACGTCGCTCGGGCGGCCGTCGACGCGGGGGCCGACGCCCTCGTGCTCGTCAACACGCTGCGCGGCGTGGTTGTCGACGTCGAGCGGCGCGCGAGCGCGCTCGGCTCGCTCGCCGGCGGCCTGTCGGGTCCAGCGCTGCACCCCGTCGCGCTCCACTGCGTCACGGCGTGCCGCGCGGCGCTGCCGGACACGCCGATCATCGGCGTCGGCGGCGTGCGCAGCGAGAGCGAGGTCGTCGGGTTCGTGCTCGCCGGCGCCGACGCCGTCGAGGTCGGCACGGCCTCGCTCGCGGACCCGCGAGCGCCGTGGCGCATCCTCGACGCAACCCGCCGATGGTGCGCACGTCACGACGTCGCTCGCCTCGCGATACTGAAGGGACAACTCCATGACTGACGGCTTCTTCCAACGGCTCTCGAACGCGGTCGCGGCGCACGGACCGCTGTGCGTCGGACTCGACCCCTCGCCCAAGCTCCTCTCGGCGTGGGGGCTCACCGACGACGCCGTGTCGACCGAGCGACTCGCGAGGACCGCGATCGCCGCTGCCCAGGGCGTCGCAGGGATCGTGAAGGCCCAGGTCGCGTTCTTCGAGCGCCACGGCGCGGCCGGCTACGCCGGACTCGAGCGCGTCTTGGCCGACGCCCGCGCGGCCGGACTCGTGGTCATCGCCGACGCGAAGCGCGGGGACATCCGCTCGACCAATGAGGGCTACGCCGACGCGTGGCTGTCCGAGGACAGCCCGCTCGCCGCCGACGCGCTCACCGTCTCGTGCTACCTCGGCATCGACGCGATGACGCCGGTCTTCGAGCTGGCGCACGCGACAGGGCGGGGGGTGTTCGCCGTCGCGGCGAGCTCGAACGACGAGGGTCGTGGACTGCAGACCGCGCGGCTCGCGTCCGGTGCCACGGTCGAGTCCGAGCTCCTCGGCGCGCTCGGTGCCGCCGACGCGCGTCTCGGTGGCTCGGGTGCCGCGCCGCGGTGCCTCGGAGCGGTCATTGGCGCGCAACGCCGACCCGAAGGGGTCGGGGCGTTCGCGGGACCGGTCCTCGTGCCAGGGATCGGCGCACAGGGCAGCGGCCCGAGCGAGCTTGCCGAGCTGCGAGGGGTGTTGGCGCACGACGTCATGGCGGTGACCGTGTCGCGCGCGATCCTCGGTGCGGGACCCACGCCCGCGACACTCAGAGCGACGATCTCGCGGCTGGCCGACGAGCTTCGGTGAGCCGCATCCCGGCGGGTTGGTAGCCTCCCTGCATGGGGAGCCCCCCGGCGCTCACCGACGACCAACGCCGTCTCGCGCTTGAGAAGGCCGTCGCGAACCGCCGACGCCGTGCCGAGGTGAAACGCGCCCTGAAAGACGGGCACATGACGCTCGCGGACGCGCTCGCGCTGTCGACGCGCGACGAGGCGATCGCGCGGATGCGAGCCATCGAGCTCGTCGAGTCGCTCCCCGCCTTGGGCAAGGTGAAGGCCCAGCGCGTGATGCACGCCGTCGGCATCGCCGACAGCCGACGGGTCCAAGGACTCGGGACCCACCAGCGCGCCGACCTCCTTCGTGCCGTCGTCCGCTGAGCCGACGATCCTCATCTTGATCGGCCCCGGTGGGGCGGGGAAGGGGACGCTCGCGAGGCACCTGGTCGAAGCCGACCCGCGTGTGTGGCTGTCGCGGTCGTGGACCACGCGGCCGCGTCGGCCCGGTGAGGCAGAGGACGCCTACGAGTTCGTCGACCGCGAGCGCTTCCTCGTGCGCGTGGCGCAGGATGGGTTCTTGGAGTGGGCCGAGTTCCTCGGCAACCTCTATGGCACACCGGTGCCCGAGCCGCCCGACGGTCACGACATCCTGCTCGAGATCGACCTGCAGGGCGCGGTCCAGGTGCTCGACCGCGTGCCTGGCGCGGTCGTCGCGCTCATCGTGCCGCCCTCTGAGGCCCACCAGATCGAGCGCCTCAGGCGTCGTGGGGACACCGAGGCGCACGTCGCTGCCCGTGTCGAGCGCGGCCGGGCCGAGATCGAGGCGGGCCGCACCGTCGCGGACCACGTCGTCGTGAACGAGGACCTGGAGTCATCGGCGGCGGAGCTTCTCTCTATACTTGGCGGGCTGCGCGAGTCCCGCGCGGCGGACTGACGAGGCACCGTGACGATCCAGCGACCCACCCTGATGGACCCTCCGATCGAGGAGCTCTTGGACAAGGTGGACTCCAAGTTCACGCTCGTGGCGCTTGGCGCGATGCGCGCCCGGCAGATCAACTCGTACTACAACAGCCTCGGCCAGGGCATCGGTGCGATCGTGCCGCCCCAGGTGACCTCGGTGTCCAACAAGTCGCTGTCGATCTCCTTCCAGGAGATCTCCGAGCAGCGCGCCACCTGGCACCGCCCGACGGCCGAGGAGCTCGTCGCCGAGGCGACGGTCGCGGCCGCGCCCGAGGACGAGACGGTTGCCGACCCGTTCGGCATCCCTGGCGGCACCGACGCGGGCTGACCGCGTGTCGGCGGCGCCTCACGTCGTACTGGGGGTCGCCGGCGGCATCGCCGCCTACAAAGCCGTCGAGGTCTGCCGCCGCCTGACCGACGCGGGGTGCGAGGTCGCCCCCGTGCTGACCGAGGCGGCGACCCACTTCGTCGCCCCGCTCACGTTCAGCGCGCTCGCGTCGCAGCCAGCGCGCACCTCACTGTTCGGCGACGCCACGGACCCGATCCCGCACACGCGCCTCGGCCAGTGGGCCGACGCGATCGTCGTCGCGCCGGCAACCGCGGACCTGCTCGCGAGGTACGCGTCGGGCATGGCCAACGACTTGCTCACCGCCACGCTGCTCGCGACGCGCGCGACCGTCGTCGTGTGCCCCGCCATGCACACCGAGATGTGGGAGCACCCGGCCGTCCAGGAGAACCTGGCCACCCTGGCCCGGCGCGGCGTGGTGATCGTCCCCCCCGGTGACGGCCGCTTGGCCGGGGGCGACGCCGGACCGGGACGGCTGGCCGAGCCCGGCGACATCGTGGCCGCCGTCAGCGCCGTGCTGGAGGCCGTGCGGGAGGGACGGACCCCCGGCGGGCCGACACCGCGGCTGCGCGATCTCGCGGGGCGGCGGGTGGTGGTGAGCGCCGGGGGCACCCGGGAGCCCATCGACCCCGTCCGGTTCATCTCCAACCGGTCCTCGGGGAAACAGGGCCATGCCCTCGCCCGGGCCGCCTACGACCGGGGCGCCGAGGTCGTGCTCGTGACCACCACCAACCGGCCCGCCCCCCCCGGGGTGACGGTGGTGCGGGTCGACACGGCCGCCTCGATGGAGGCGGCCATGCTCGAGCAGGCGGCCAGCGCCGACATCGTGATCATGGCCGCCGCCGTGGCCGACTTCCGGCCCAAGGCGCCGGCCGAGGCCAAGCTGCCGAAGGCCGACGGGGTGCCCGACATCGTGCTCGAGCCCACCTCCGACATCCTGCGCGAGCTGGGCCGGCGGCGGCGGGCCGGTCAGGTGCTGGTGGGCTTCGCCGCCGAGACGGGGGAGGCGGAGGAGCGGGCCGTGGCCAAGCTCGAGGCCAAGGGGGTCGACCTGATGGTGGCCAACGACGTGACCGCCGCCGGGGTCGGCTTCGACCACGACACCAACGCCGTGACCATCCTGGGCCGTGACGGGGGCCGCCGGGTGGTGGAGCTGTCGTCGAAACGGCAGGTGGCGGACGCCGTGCTGGACAGCGTGGCCGGGTGTCTTGAGTAGTCTCGCCCTACCCCCCCGAGTCCTCTAGGAGCGAGACGTGAGCACCCGCCACACCTTCACATCGGAGTCGGTGACCGAAGGCCATCCCGACAAGATGGCCGACCA
>PMON01000046.1 GCA_003162395.1 Acidimicrobiaceae bacterium | reverse complement strand
TAGTCGAACTCGATGCCCTGGCCGATGCGGTTCGGACCCGAGCCCAAGATGACGACGCGGTCGCGTGCTGACGGCGCAATCTCGTCTTCCTCCTCGTAGGTGGAGAAGTGGTACGGGGTGTGGGCCTCGAACTCCGCCGCGCACGTGTCGACGGTCTTGAACGTGACGACGACGCCCGCGGCGAGGCGCGCCGCGCGAATCGACGCGACGGGCACGCCGAGCAGTCGCGCGAGCTGGACATCGGCGAAACCCCGGCGCTTGGCGCGACGCAGCCCATCGGCGCCCATCGCCTCGAGGGGGTCAGGTGCGGCCGCGTGCGCCTCGATCGCGTGGCGCTCGTCGACGATTGCGGCGAGCTGTCGAAGGAACCACGCGTCGATGCCCGTGGCGCGCGCGACTGCCTCGACGGCGACCCCGCGGCGAAGCAGGACCTCGAGGTCGAAGACGCGATCCGGCGTCGCGATGGCGACGCGCTCGAGCAGCTCGTCGGTCAGCACCGCGTCGTAGTCCGACTCCGCGGCGTCGGCGTTCAGCCCGTCGCGCCCTTGCTCGAGGGATCGAAGCGCCTTCTGCAGGCTCTCGGGGAACGTGCGGCCGATCGCCATCACCTCGCCCACGGACTGCATCCTCGTGCCGAGCCTTGGCTCGGCGCCCGGCAGCTTCTCGAACTGCCAGCGCGGCACCTTGGTCACGACGTAGTCGAGCGTCGGCTCGAAGCTCGCGGGCGTCGCGCCCGTGATGTCGTTCGCGATCTCGTCGAGCCGGTAGCCCACGGCGAGGCGCGTCGCGATCTTGGCAATCGGAAAGCCGGTCGCCTTGGACGCGAGCGCCGAGGACCGCGAGACCCTCGGGTTCATCTCGATCACGAGCCGCTCCCCTGTCGCGGGATCCACGGCGAACTGGACGTTGGAGCCCCCCGTCTCGACCCCAACGCGCCGCAGCACCGCGAAGGCGTCGTCGCGCATCGCCTGGTACTCGACGTCCGACAGGGTCTGTGCCGGAGCGACGGTGATCGAGTCGCCGGTGTGCACCCCCATCGGGTCGAAGTTCTCGATCGAGCACACGACGACGCAGTTGTCCGCGACGTCGCGCATGACCTCGAGCTCGAACTCCTTCCAGCCCGCGATCGACGTCTCGACCAGGATCTCTGAGACAGGGCTCGCCGCCAGCCCCTCGCGCGCCATGCGGACGAACTGGTCGAGGTCCGACGCGATCCCCGTGCCGAGCCCCCCGAGGATGAAGCTCGGACGGATCATGACAGGAAAGCCGATCCTCGTTGCCGTCGCGATCGCCTGCTCGAGCGTGCGGGCGAAGCCCGCGTCGGGGGTCTTGAGGCCGATCTCGCCCATGGCGTCGCGGAATCGCTCACGGTCCTCGGCCGTGGCGATCGCCTCGGGCTTGGCCCCGATCACCTCGACGCCGTAGGCGTCGAGGACACCCTTTCCCACGAGCTCCATCGTGAGGTTGAGCGCGGTCTGGCCGCCGAGTGTCGGGAGCAAGGCGTCGGGACGCTCCTTGTCGATGATCGCCTCGATGACCGTGGCGTCGAGCGGCTCGACGTAGGTCGCGTCGGCGGTCGCCGGGTCCGTCATGATCGTCGCCGGGTTCGAGTTCACGAGGACCGTCCGGTAGCCCTCCTCGCGCAGCACGCGGCAGGCCTGGGTCCCCGAGTAGTCGAACTCGCAGGCCTGCCCGATGATGATNNAACTCGCAGGCCTGCCCGATCACGATCGGCCCCGAGCCGATGACGAGGATCGAGTGAAGGTCGTCGCGCCTCGGCATCAGAGCTCGTCCATGCCCTTGCCGTCGCACAGCTCGGAGAACGTGTCGAACAGGTAGGCCGCGTCGTGCGGCCCCGGACCTGCCTCTGGGTGGTACTGCACGCAGAACGCCCTCGCCTCGGGCACGCAGAATCCCTCGACGACGCCGTCGTTCAGGTTCTCGTGCGTGACGCGGGCGCCGGCCAGCGAGTCGCGGTCCACGGCGTAGTTGTGGTTCTGGGCGGTGATCTCGATGCGCCCGGTCGAGAGCTGCCGGACGGGGTGATTGGAGCCGTGGTGGCCGAAGCCGAGCTTGTAGGTGCTCGCCCCCACCGCGGCGGCGAGCACCTGGTGGCCAAGGCAGATGCCGAAGATCGGCACGTCGCCGAGCAGGGCGGCGACCACGTCGCGCTGCGCGTCGAGGGCCGCGGGGTCGCCCGGGCCGTTGGACAGGAAGATCCCAACCGGCGAGCGCTCGAGGATCTCAGCGGACGAGGCGGTCGCGGGCAGCACCTCGACGGTGAACCGCTCGGCGAGCCGCCGCACGATCGTCGCCTTCATGCCGTAGTCGAGCGCGACCACGCGGCGAGGCAGCGTGCCGACGGTGTAGGGCTCCGCGCAGGTCACCGTCGTCGCGAGGTCGCATCCGTCCGTCGTCGCGGCACCCGCCGCGGCGCGCTCGAGCGCAGCGACCTCGGCGGTGCCGAACGCGCAGCCCACCGCGCCCGCGGCACGGAGGTGCCGGGTGAGGCGTCGCGTGTCGACGCCCGTGATCGCGGCGATCCGGTGCTCGGCTAAGAACGCCTCGAGCGGGCCCGCCGAGCGCCAGCTCGAGGGCTCGGCCTCCAGATCGCGAACGACCATGCCGGCGCACGTGGGCCGAGCGGACTCCTCGTCGAGCGCGGTGACCCCGTAGTTGCCGATGTGCGGGTAGGTGAACGCGATCACCTGGCCCGCGTAGCTCGGGTCCGTGAGCACCTCTTGGTAACCGCTCATCGCGGTGTTGAAGACGATCTCGCCGGTCGCGATCCCCGATGGGGGCTGGAAGCCCGCGGCATCGCCGCGGAACACGGTGCCGTCGGCGAGCACGAGCGACGCAGGACGACGGGTCATCGCACCGCGGCGCCGTCGAGCACGGTCGGGACCCCGCGGAGCAGCGTGTGGCGCACGGTCACCGGGAGCGTGCGCCCGACGTAGGGGCTGTTCTTCGACCGCGACGCGATCGACGCGTCCGTCACGACCGTCGGGGACTCGAGATCGATCGCACAGAGGTTCGCTGCCTCGCCGACCTCGATATCTCCGCCCTGCGCGCTGTGGCCGGCGCGCCGCTCATCGGCACCGCGGAGCCTGGCGATCGCGGCAGGACGGCGCGAGAGGAGGTCGAACAGCGCGAGGAGGTCAAGGCGCTCGGTGCCGCCCAGCGCTACGACGGTGAGCCCCAGCGCGTGCTGGAGCCCGAGCATCCCCGGTGACGCCTCGTCGAACGGCACGTCCTTGCGCTCGCTCGCGTGCGGGGCGTGGTCGGTCGCCACGGCGTCGATCGCTCCCGCGCGCAGCAGCTCGATGAGCTCGGCCACGAGCACGGTGGGTCGCAGTGGGGGGTTGACCTTGAAGCGCGGGTCATAGTTCACGCACTGGGCGTCGTCGAGCGTCAGATGGTGTGGCGCGGCCTCGCAGGTGACGGGCAGGCCGCGGTCGCGTGCCGCGGCGACGAGGCGGACCGACTCGGGGGCGGACAGGTGCAGGAAGTGCAGCGTCGCGCCCGTGAGCGCGACCAAGCCGAGGTCCCTCGCGACGATCGAGGTCTCTGCCAGCGTCGGCTGACCCGGCAGCCCCAGCATCGAGGACCATGCACCCTCGTGCATCACGCCGCCGGCGGCCAGCGCGGGGTCCTCGCAGTGCTGCGCGCAGGTCACCGACAGGCCCTTGGCGTACTCGAGCGCCCGGCGCATCACGTCGCCGTCGTGCACGCACGCCCCGTCGTCAGTGAACAAGGTGACGCCGAGCTCGGCCATCTCGGCCATCGGGGCGAGGGAGCGTCCCTCGCGACCGACCGTGATCGCACCGGCGACCGCCACCTCGCAGCTCGCCGACCGGCCACGCGCCAGCACGTCGGCCACGACGGACGCCGAGTCGCAGGCCGGCTCCGTGTTGGGCATAGCCATGATCGCGGTGTAGCCCCCGAGCGCGGCCGCCCTCGACGCGGACTCGATCGTCTCGGCCTCCTCGTCGCCGGGCTCGCGCAGGTGCGTGTGCAGGTCCACCAGTCCGGGCCCCACGACGCAGCCCGACACGTCGAGCACCGCTGCCCCCTCGGGAGCAGCCAGGTCCAAGGCGACCGCTGCGATCACGCCGTCGACGACCAGCACGTCGTTCCGGTCGACCGCGCGTGCGCCCGCCACGAGGCCGCCTTTGAGGAGGATCGCCCGTTCGCTCATGGCGCACCGTTGAGGAGCGAGGGCTCGCCGCCGAGCACGAGGAACAAGATCGCCATGCGGACCGCGACGCCGTTCGCGACCTGGCGCGTGACGAGCGCGCTCGGGCCGTCCGCGACGCTCGAGGCGATCTCGACCCCCCGTGTCATCGGGCCGGGGTGGGTGATCACCGCGCCGGGCTTGAGCAGCTCGGCGCGGCGCTCGGTCAGCCCGTGCGTCGCGGTGTACTCGGCGAGCGAGGGGAGGTGCGAGCCGCTCCCCCGTTCTGTCTGGAGCCGGAGCACCGACACGACGTCGGCCTCGCTGAGCGCGTCGTCCAGGTGCGCGGCGACCTCCACGCCCCACGCCTCGGCGTCTCTCGGCAGGAGTGTGCCCGGCGCGCACAGGGTGATTCGGGCGCCGAGCGTGCGGTAGCAGATGACCTGGCTCCGCGCCACGCGCGAGTGGCGCACGTCACCGACGATGAGCACGCGCAGTCCCTCGAACACGCTCGCGCCCGAGCCTTCCGAGACCTGCCCTCGCGCCTCGCAGAGCGCGGCACGCACCGTGAACGCGTCGAGCAGCGCCTGGCTCGGGTGCTCGTGTGAGCCGTCACCCGCGTTGATCACCTTGGCATGCTCGAGCCAGCTGGCGACCTGGGCAGGAGCGCCCGAGGACCGGTGCCGGATGATGAGCACGTCCGCCCCGAGTGCCTCGACGGTAGCCGCGGTGTCGCGCAGGCTCTCGCCCTTCTTCACCGAGCTCGACGCGACAGCGAGGCTCGCGACGTCGGCGCTCAGGCGCCTCGCGGCCGTCTCGAAGCTGAGCCTCGTGCGCGTGGACTCCTCGAAGAACAGGGTCGCGACGAGCTTGCCGCGCAACGTCGGGACCTTGGGCACGGCTCGCCGCGAGACCTCTGCGAACGCCTCGGCGACGTCGAACACCTCGACCAGCCCCGCGCGGCTCAGCTGCGCGGCGGACAGCAGGTCCCCGCCGAGCAGCGAGTCAGCCCCGCTCACGGGGCCACCATGGAGCCGAGCTCGACGCCCTCGAGCGTCGCACGCAGCGACTCGTCCCTCGAGGTCGGCAGGTTCTTGCCCA
>PMON01000004.1:1927-116222 GCA_003162395.1 Acidimicrobiaceae bacterium | reverse complement strand
GACGAGACGGGCACGGGACATGCACGAGCCTCGTCACGGGTATTCCTATGTCCCGAGACATGCCATTCCTATGTCCTGATGCAGGACACCGTCGTCCGCTCCAAGTAGAAGCTCTGATCAGGGCCAAAAGGATTGTCTGTGGGAGCTCGTCCGAATCGCCGAGAAGTCGGCTTCGACGTTTCAGGGAGAGGGTCGGGCTCGGCTCACAGCGATCTGGCTGGCGCGAAGCTCCTGGTCGGAGCGCAGAAAAGCAGCCTCGGAAGTCTCTCCGCATGCTGCTTCACGTTGGGCACGGGTTGGGCACGACCGGACTCGCCGTGCGGCACGTCGAACTTCACAGCCGATCACCTTTCAGGCTGAACGCACTGTCCACAACAGGAGTGTTTGGCGCAACTGTGGATGAACAGATCTGATCAGCAACCCAGAGCGACTCGGTCCCTCGCCGTGGCAAGGGAAGATTCGGTGGCTCGCCGCACTTCGTGAAGCGGTTTTCGAGCAGCCCGTTGATCAGGGGTTTCGTTGAATCTTCGCGTCAGACTCGAAGACGCATTCCTAAACCGAGCGTCGGAGGTTCGAGTCCTCCCGAGGGCGCCAAAGATGCAAGGGAAAGTCACTCACAGCGAGATCAGCGTGGGAATCCCTTGGGAATCCCCGAGACGGTTGGACCCCGCCAGGATGCTCCGCGGGGTACTCATGGCGCGCCTGGATCAAGGAAAACAGCAGTTCGGAGCGCGTAGGTGTACTCAACCGCGGCACTGAGCGCCGGTGCGAAAGCCGTGTCATCGGAGTTCTGAGCGGCAGATCCGTACAGGTGTTGACCTGTCGCCGGATTGTGGGGTTGGGATACGGGACGGAGATGCCTGCTTGCCGATCAGAGCCCCCGAGTCGGACTCATGTGTAACGGACCACCGACACCTGATGACTACTAGTTCGCACATCCGTTGCTCTCTCAGGAGGAATAGCCACATGAAAAGCTTCGTACGTTTGGCCGCGGGAGCGGGCATCGCGCTTGCCCTGTCGGCACTTGCAGCCCCGGGGATCGCGGGAGCGACTTTCCGTGGACATGACCAGTGGCACGGGGGGTCCCATGTCGTCTTCGTGCAGACCGACAACACAGCCGGGAACCAGATCGTCGCCTACGACCGCTCGTGGAATGGCACGCTCTCCTACGCCAACACCTACAACACCGGTGGTCTCGGTGGCGTGGAGAACGGGTCGGTTGTCGACCATCTCGCCTCCCAGGGCTCGCTCACCTACGACCAGGCCCACGGCCTGCTGTTCGCGGTCAACGCGGGGAGCAACTCGGTGTCGGTCTTCGCTGTGCACCGCGACAAGCTCCGCTTGGTCCAGCAGGTCGGGTCCGGTGGGATCTTCCCCGTCAGTGTGGCCACCAACGGCCGGATCCTGTACGTGCTCAATGCGTTCGACGGCGGCTCGGTGTCAGGGTTCTGGATCGGCGATCATCAGCTGACGCCGATTCCGGGGTCCACCCGGTCCCTTGGCCTCACGATCCCAACGGACGTGACGCAGTTCACCCACACGCCCGGCCAGGTCGCGTTCTCCCCCGACGGCAGTCAACTGATCGTCACGACCAAGGCAACGACCAGCTCGATCGACGTCTTTAGGGTCCACCACGGCGGCTGGCTGTCGAGTTCGCCAGTTGTCAACGCTGAGCCGGGGACCGTTCCCTTTGCGATCTCGTTCGACCAGCGAGGTCACCTCGCGATCGCCAATGCAGGCACCAACTCCCTCTCGACGTTCCGGCTCAGCTGGGATGGGACCGTGACGCCCCTCGACACAGTCCTCACCGGCCAGGCCGCGACCTGCTGGGTTGCACCGGCCCGAGGATTCCTGTTCACTTCGAATGCCGGGGCACCCTCCGAGAGTGGCTTCCGGGTGGGACAACACGGCAAGGTGGCGCTCGTGAGCACGACCGTCACTGACAAGGGCGCCGTGGACGCCTCGGCGTCACCCGGTGGCCGCTTCCTCTACGTGCAGGCAGGCTTGGCTGGCAACGTCGACGAGTTCAGCGTCAACTGGGACGGTTCCTTGACGAGCGTCGGCTCAGTGACGGTCCCTGGGGCAGCCGGAGGCGAAGGCATCGTCGCTCTCTGATAGCTGGCCGACGGAGCTGGCGCCGAGAAGAGTCTTGGCGCCAGCTCCAGTCGGTTCTCGATTACCGGTCATGCACCAATCGCGCTGGACCTACTGGAGCGCCCGACCAAGTCACCCGGAGTGGCGGGCCGATACTTCGCGCCCCGACTCCGCTCCTTGCCGGCCGCGGGGCGTCATTGCTGGACGAGGTCCACAATCGGCATGACGGTAGGCGGTTGCGCGAGCTCGATGCCAAGTTCCTCCATGACCGGCAAGAGGTACGTGAGGAACTCATCGAACGCCTCATGGCTCTCCCAGACATCGAAGACCTGAAGTTGGCCATCTTCACCAAAGCACGAGTGGAGCTTCATGGCGCTTTCAGGTGCTCCGGCTTCTCGGAGCCGGTCGCGTCCCTTCGTGTGCTGGGCAACGGTCATGTTCTTGGTGACGATGTAGATGGCAATCACGAGAAGTGAGCTCCTTATTGGATTGTCGCGCACCGATCCTTAGTTGTTAGTGACTGAGTCACTGTATTGCAACGTGCGCCAATCCGCTCGTCCAAGGCGAGCACCATGTTCCGCGATCAGGCGAACGCAGACGGAGCCGCGATGGCGCATCGATGGCGCATCCGCTCGGCCACAGACGCCAGATCAGCTCTTCCACACGTATGCGCCAAACGTCTACGGCAATGGGGCTTGCACGAGGATCGTCGACTCCAAGAGCCCCTTTCCGAATGGCGGAGCTGGACAGAAGGCAATGATCGTCACCGAGATTAACGCCGAGCTTGACGGCAACCCCGATGCCTCGTACGTCCTTCATCGCCGTGCGGACTGCTCGGACACACCACTGCAAGCGTGGGTACTCCAGAGTGAGGGTCAATCTCCGGCAACTGTGATCTATGAGAACTTGGCGATGCCGATTCCATCCGGGCTGGTGGTTCCCGCCGCGGGAGCCTCTACGTCGAAACCAACATTGGTGCGGGTGCGACTGTCAGCACGTACGGGTACCTAGTGGCCGGTGCGACTGTCCCAAGATCCGGATGACTGGTCTGTAGGCGACGTCCGGGCATACCGGCGACCCCGTGACTCCGACCTATTCGGATCCGAGAGCACTAACGAGATGTCACGATCCGGGCCACCGGATCCCGATGCGCCATTCGCCGCCATACGACTGCAAGTACGGAAGTCACCGCCAGGTCGATGACTCTGACGACGCAAGGCGCTGCGGCGGCGAGCTACCCGAGGTTGAACGCGACACCTTCGATCGTCACTGCCTTCTTCGAGGAGTTCTGGACCAATTTGACAATGCCAGACAGTGTGGATGACGAGGCATAGATCTGGATGACCTGGCGGTGGTGCACCATCGGCGCCGCGAGGCTGACGGTGTCAAGGAGCTTTGAGCCAAGGAAGATTCTGAGGCTCCCGCAGCCTGGGCACGTGGTGGCAATCACGGCGAGTCGGCGGAAATGCGTCGTGGTCAATAGCGCCGAGCCCGCGACTGAGGACGACATGGCAAGCCCGAGGTAGTATGACGGTCCGGCGAGCTTGGTCCACGTGCCCGTTGACATGAGCGCTCGCTCGCCAAGCGCCGTCGCAGCACAGCGTGGCGCCGAGAAGCCGCTCAAGTTGCCCGCGGCGTCGCGGGCTCGGATCCGGATGCACTGGGTCGTGCCCGGCACGGCCTTGATTGAGAGAGTGGTCTTCGGGGTCTGGGTCGATGTCGCGGACCATGCGGTGTACGTCGAGCTTCCGTGTGGCGCTGATCGGCTCTGGACGTCGTAGGACGTGACGCCGGATCCGGCGTCAACGGCAGACCAGGTGGGACGGAGGGTCGACGCGAGCGAGAAGCTGGGAAGACCGCTCACGAGCGCGTGCGTAGGCGGGATGGTGTCGCCGAGCCACCTGGCGACGAGGAACCCGAACGTGCCGTTTACCTCGATCGAACCCACAGCGACGATCTTCGCGTCCTTCTGGAGCACGGCCGCCTCGACCCCGGCGTCCGTCTTCGAGTCGAGTTCATCGCCCACGCCGTCGAGGTTCGATCCAAACTCGGCATCCGGCGAGAGGTCCGGATGCAAGCGGATGGGCGCCAAGCCTGGGCCCGGCACCGCGACGATGGCGCCGTTCCGTTGCAGCGCAAGGCCGTTGCCGTCGCTCAGATCCGTGCCGTAGGGCATTGCGTCGCGTGTCACCGCGCCCTGTGCGCTGTACGTCGCCACGTTGAAGTCATTGAAGCCGCCAGCTGTGGCATACCCTCCGACGACTATCTGGCCGTTCGGTGAGACGGCGACTTTCAACGCTTCATCGTCTCCGCCTCCAAAGTCGTCATCCCTGATGCCGCCGGTTCCGAACCCCGTGTCGAGCGACCCGTTCGAGTTGAAGCGCACCAACGTCGTGTCGCGATTGGCATAGGTCGTGAAGCCCGCGAGGACAATCTTGCCGTCGGGCTGGAGCGCCACCGCTCGCGCGTAATCGAGATACGAGCCGAGCTCGGCGGTTGTGGTGTTGAAACCGGAGCCATTGAAGCTCGTGTCCAGAGAGCCATTGGCGTTGAAGCGCACGACCGCCATGTCGTCGTTCAGGCCGTTGAAAAAATCGCCTCCGACGACGATCTTGCCGTTCGGTTGGAGAACCGCCGACGTCCCCTCGTTGATCGTGGCGCCGATCCCAAATTCTGTTGCGCCGCCGCCGTTGAAGGACGTGTCGAGTGTTCCGTTGAGGTTGTAGCGCAGCACGAGAATGTCCTGTTGGTTGTTGGTGGAGCCCACGACCACGATCTTTCCGTTCGGCTGCACTGCGACGGCAGCCGCCTCGCTGTTGTGCAGTCCGACGGTGGTGATGACAACGCCGTGCGTGCCGAAGGACGGATCCAGCTTTCCGGTCGGGAGGTATCGGGCGAGCGCAACTTGTGTAGCGGCACTGCCGATGCCGGTTGTCCCGACTACCACGATGGAGCCGTTTGGCTCGAGCGCGACGTCGGTGGCGAATGACTTGCCTGTGCCGAGCGCGGTGGCGGTCCAGCCCTTCCCGTTGAAAGCCGAGTCAAGCTCACCTTGGTACCGCGTCGTAGCGCTGGCTGATCGCGTCACGACGACCGGGGCAAGTAGCAACATTGCGGTGACAGCTGCGGAGATGAGGCGCACTCCGATTCGCATATGGCGCACGATGCCCCCTTGTGAATCTGGCGCCGCCGGTTCGCGAGGACTGTAGTTCGACATTCGACCGTCCGCGCACGAGTCTCCTTATCGGCGCATGAAGCGGGGGCGCGTCGCGCTTGTCGCCAGCGATGCCGTTCTCCAACGACGGCGTGCCGTCCGCAAGCTCAGGAAGCCGAGCACATCGCGATCGCTTGATCCGATACCGCGATTGACACCACGCCCCGTCACTTGAACGGGTGGGCAATCCAAGAGGCACCGCCGTTGAGCGTCCTGGAGGACGACCACAACGCGCCTGCGTTGGACGAGCGCTCCGCAGCCATGCTGGAACGTCCGATGCCGGCTGCCACGCACGACGTCACCGACGCGCACGTGATCGTCAATCCCAGCCTGAATTGGACTCCATGGGTGCTCCACGACGAGCCCCTGTCGACGGTTTTCATCACCGAGTGACTAGACGATCTGAGCCGACAACTCATCCCACTTGGTCGCCAATACGTCATAGGTGCCACTGAACTCACTCACGATCCCTCTAGCTTCGCGTGACCTTGGATTCGCCAAGATAGGCGCCATCGAACGTGGGTATGGATGCCGTGGCAATTGAGTTCGTGCCCATTCGCGGCCCTCGCGGCTGCGCGGTCCTCTCAACGGTAGGGCGTCAGATCTGCCTTCGGGTAGCGCGTTTGGGTGTCTGCCAAGGTCTGCTCGTCCCAGTACGGGTCGCCCGGAGCGGGGAAGCCGAACACCGACCGCTCCCGGGGAGACGCCCGCTCGACGATCTCGAACCAGTCTGGACCCGTCGCGTGCTGGGTCCAAGCGACTCTGCCGGTCCAGTGCGGTGCCCACACGTCGTAGTCGGCGAGGAGCGCAAAGCGGGTTGATCGTTCGCCGGTCATGCGCGACCCACGGTGAAGTACGTCAGTCCGAAATGTGAACAGGGTTCCTGCGGGACCTGTCATCGAGACCTCCTCCTCGGCGAACATCCCTGCGGGGAGGTAGTTCGTGATGTCGTGATGCCCAGGGACCGGCCAGTACGGAACACTCTCTCCGACAGATAGCGGAACTACCTTTGTAGGGCCGTCCTCGTCGCCTACGTCTGACAGGAGGATCCAGCTCAGCATCTGCGTGGCCGGCTGAGAGCGCTTGGGCACGACGAGGCTGTGGTTGACGAAATCGCGGTGGTGGCGCTGGTCGTAGTCGACGGCCCCGGCGTACTTGGCCCACAGCTCCGCCTCGTAGAGCCGCAGGTCGGCTGAGCCGAGGAAGCGCTCCGCCAGGTCGAGCAAGTCGGGGTGGAAGGCCAGTCGGTTCAGGGTCCACGATCGCCACGGTGCTCGGACGATTCCGGCGAACTGGTCGGATGCCAGCCAGGCATGAGCCGCCGGGTCGGCGAAGTAATCCTCGGGCCGCGGGTAGTGCAGCCACAAAGCTTCCTGGGCCGCCGCCAGCTCGCCAGACTCGAGGAAGCCTTCGAACACCAGGTAGCCCTGGTCCCGCAGATCCGCCAAGCAACGGTCAGGCACCTTCATCGCCGCC
The DNA here is from genome assembly GCA_003162395.1 of Acidimicrobiaceae bacterium. GTDB lineage: Bacteria > Actinomycetota > Acidimicrobiia > Acidimicrobiales > RAAP-2 > Palsa-459. The sequence goes on along the minus strand of PMON01000004.1, from coordinate 109,438 downwards.
CGAAACTAGACCGCCTCGTAGTCCGACGCGATGTGGTCCCATCCGTATCCCAGACGGCAGCCACTGCGAGGATCGATCCCTCCGATTGGCTGAGCACTTGTACGAAAATGGTCGTGTTCGCTGGCGCCACCGCACCAAACGCGGCGCACATAGCGTTTGAAGACGAACTGCGACTGCGCGTCGACTCGCGTCCCGATGTCCGATGGACTTCGTAGCCGCAATGACTGCGTCGAAGACCCAGCAGGGAGTGCCGATGGCCCTAATGGGCTCCTGGAGTTCGATCGGCCTCTATCCGGGACCGATCCGAATCGGCTCGAAGGCTGCCGTCGCGGGCGGTTTCGACGGCGTCTCGTGCATCTCTGCGATGCAGTGCATGGCCATTGGGAAGGCGCGAAACGCCTCGTACAGCGCGGCTCGCGCCGTCATCTCCAGCTTTTCTGACCTTCTGCACCCTGTGTCGGCGCTGTCACGCCCGGCCCCGCCGATCCGGCTCAAGGTGTTCGGCACGAGGAGGGTGACGACGGTGACGTGGGCGCCTCCCTACCACGACGGCGGCGCGCGCATCGCCTCGTTCACGGTCGTCGCGTCCGGCGCGGCGGAGGGCGCATTTGATTCGACGGGAGGCCTCACTGTGAGGTTCGTAGGTCTTGGCAAGGGCACACACCACTTCCGGGTTACCGACACGAACGCAAAGGGCACCTCGGTCGCCGGGGTTGTCACCTACAAGGTCCCATAGGCACGGATGAGGCACGCGTGGCCCGAGCGAGTGCCACGTCAGGTGGGCGATCCGCCGTCGTGACCGTCGCCGTGCACGCCGGGCGTGGCTGCAGCCCCGGCGCGCCCCCGCTTCTATGTCTACGATGCCTTGGCCACTTTGCTTGGAGTCGCCATGCCACGCAGGTCCCTCGCTGTCCGCGTCCTCACCGCCGCCCTGCTCGTCGCCGGCGTCGCCGTCGTGCTCGCGTCCCCGGTCGGGGCGGAGCCCGGCTTCACGCAGGTGCAGCAGCCCAAGCCCCTCGCCGGCGGTGCGTACTCGGCAGTCTCCTGCGCCTCTGCAACCGCGTGCGTCGCCGTGGGTTCCAACTTCTCGGGCGGCCCGCTGTCCGCAGTCAAGGAGACCTCCGGCCACTGGGGCACGCCGGTCAATGTCGCGCTCCCGCCCGGGGCCGATCAAGGCGCCAGCACCCCGCCCACGTTCTACGGCTTGTCGTGCCCGCGACGGGCACATGCGCGGCGGTCGGTGTGTACGAGGCGACCAACGACGCGATCGTCCCGCTCCTCGTCACCGAGGTCGCGGGGACCTGGAAGGCGGCGACCACGGTCACCCTGCCGTCCGGCGCGTCGACGGGCACGAACGAGGCCGCTTTTATGCGCGACGTCGACTGCGTGTCGGTGGGCAACTGCGTCGCGATCGGCAAGTACCTCGATATAAGCAACAATCCCCACGACTTCGCCCTGACCCAGGTGTCTGGGGGCGCGTGGACTACAAGAAAGCTCCCCTCCGGAATCCTGAGCGCTCAAAATGGGCTCCCCGAGTCGCTCTCGTGCAGGAGCACGTCGAACTGCACGATGGTCGGATATGAGGTAGCCAACGACAACGTCGTCGGGGTTGCGTGGACGGAGACTTCCGGTACCTGGTCCTCTCCCGCTGCCTTCGGGTCCGCCGCGCCCGGCATCGTCCCCCAGGCGGTCGCGTGTCCTGACGCGACGACGTGCATCGCCGTCGGCAATACCGGTGGTGACGGTTTGCCCGCCTACGCAATCGAGACTTCGGGAACCTGGGCTGCGGCCAGGACGCTCTCTTTGCCGGCGCTGTCGCCGAGGGCGATCTCCGGCGAGCTCTACTCAATCTCGTGCGACACCGCGGCCGTCTGCGAGGCGGTCGGTCAGTTCGGGGGGGCCGGGGCAGCCTTGCCACAGGTGGCCGGCGCGGCCACCTGGTCGGGCGGTTCGTGGAGCTAAATCGGCTACGTCCGCGGCGTGCCGGCCGGCTCGAACCGAGCCGACGACGCCCAGCTCTTGAGCGTCTCGTGCGCCACGACCACTCAGTGCACGGCTGTCGGCCCCGCCTACGATGACAACACGAGGCTTCCTCCCGAGTACGCGTTCTCGGCCAACCTCACGCCCGTGCGGACGGTCTCGAGCCCGCTCGCGCCCTCCGGCGCCGAGGGCAAGGGAGTCCCCGGCGGCGCGGTCGTCACGTGGCAGGCGCCCGCCGACGATGGCGGCGCACCCGTGCAGTCCTTCACGGTCACGGCGGAGCCCGGTGCCCACACGTGCACTACCAAGGCGGAGTCGTGCGCGCTCCACGGCCTGCGCAACGGTCACGGGTACCGGGTAGTCGTCACGGACCGCACCTCCTACGGCATCTCCGTGAAGGCGCTCGATTTGAGGCTCGTCATCGCCGGGCGTGCGCCGACGCCGCCCGCAGGCGCGCACCTCGCGTTCTCGAGCGGCAGGCTCATCGTGACGTGGCACGCGTCGAGCTCGCCCGCGGGTGAGCCGGTCCGCTACTCGGTCACGGTCCACGGACCCCACGGCGTCGTCCGGCACCTCGCCACCGCCCACCTCCGTGTGACCGAGCCTGCCAGCGTCTCAGGCACCTACGTGGTCGTCATCGTCGCGGACAACGCGAGCGGCTCGTCTAAGCCGAGTCGGGTCCAGGCCTCGGGCGGCTGACAACCCATGCAAGTCGAAGCCCTGATCGGCAGGACACTCGCGTGTGGGGCGGAACAGCGATCGACCGCTGCACCGAGCTGATCCTTAGGATCAAGCCATGTCAGACAAGCGCGACCCGGACCATGACACCGTCAGCGATTCCGGCGTGGAGGGTGGCGTGGACGAACCCAACGAAGACGGGTCTGACGACGCCGAAGAATCCGAAGGCTGAGCCAACGGCTCGATCTTGTCGGCCCTGCCCCACAACAATCACCGGCGCTGGGGTCGGGGTCCGCTCACCTCGAGTCACGGGGTTGCAGCGACACAACTCATAGAGTGTGGCTCACTCGCGGGCACGACTCGAAGCGGCGCCGTGAGAGCACTCCTGATGGCGATCACCGGCTCCGGCTCTGCAACGCTGGGCGAACCTGATCCGACGCAACCGATCGCTGGCCTCAACCGGGTCCTCAGCGAGATCGTCGATGTGATCCTCGAGGTGAAGGTGGCACTGTGGAGGAGTAAACGGACTGGGGGATTGCACACCGAGTTGGACCAACTTCTCTGCGATCTCAGGGGCTGGATGACTTCGCTCGGCGACCGCGACATGATCCTTGGTGTCAGTCCACTGTCGTTCATGACGAGCGTTGCTGGCAGAGAAGGGCCGACTCTTTGGCGAGGAGACCCCACTGAAAGTGAAGCGTGCAGTCTGGTCGGCGACCTCCTTCGTGACATGAACAATCATGTGGCGGCCGTGTTGAGGAACAGCCTGACGGTCTGTCTCGCCAGATTCTCGCCGATGTGCACCTCAAACTCGAGCGTCATCAGCAGATGCTCGCGGGACTTTGCGTGCCGAGCCCCTCGCCATCAGCAGCTTGATCGCTCACGTTCGCCGGTCGCAGGTGATCTCATCGGTCCACTCGACCACGACGTCTTGCTGTCTGCCAACCAGGAGGCTCAGCTCACGCCGGGCTGACCGCTCCTCGTTGTACTGGAAGCGTAAATGCCTCTTCGAAGCCCACCAAGAGTCGGCGGCCTTCTGCTCCTTTGCCGCGGCGGATCTTGCCAGGGTTGGCGAGCGTGTCCGACATCGCGTCGAGCGCGAGCCGTATGATCGCGCGGCAGGATCAGACCGGCGGAGATGTACGCCCCCGAGCGCGTCACTGTCGAGTCCGTCGTAACGAGGTGTCGTCGCTACCAGCTGTCGACGAACCGTCGAGGTGCGACACTGTGAACGCGCGGCGGGGCATTGCGGAGGGACCGCACGAGGAGCGCACGTGTTTCCGCTGGATCGATGACGTCATCGATCTCGAGATGGGAGGCGACGTTGAGTGCTCGTCCGTGTTCGTACGCACGATCAATCATCTTGGACAGCACCTGCTGACGCTCGGCGTCGTCTTCGATGGCATCGAGCTCCCGGCGGAATCCCAAACGGACGGACCCCTCGAGGCCCATCGCACCCATCTCCGCTTGCGGCCAGGCGACGGTGAGCAGCGGTGCAGTGAAGCTGCCACCACACATCGCCTGAGCGCCGAGCCCATAGCCCCGTCGTGTCACAACACTCAGGCAAGGAACGGTGAGCGCAGCACCTGCAAGGAACATCCGGCTCGCGTGTCGGACCAGTCCGGTTCTCTCAGCCTCGACGCCGACCATGAAGCCGGGAGTGTCGACCAGCGTCACCAGCGGTAGCCCCCATGCCTCGAGCAACTGCATAAATCGAGCCGCCTTGTCGGCACCCTGGGAGTCGATCGCGCCAGCCAGGTGAATGGGATTGCTGGCGAGGACACCGACTGGGTGGCCCTCGAGCCTCGCGAATGCCGTCACGATTCCTCGGCCGAACTCAGCACGAAGTTCGACCACGGTGTCCGTGTCGAAGAGGTGCTCGATCAGCGTCCGAACGTCGTAGGCGCGGCGAGGACTGCTTGGAAGTAACGAACGAACACGCGACTGATCGGCCGCGTCGAACGTCGCCAATGTCCCTTGTACAAAGGACAGGAGGAGTCGCGCCACCTGCACGGCAGCGGCCTCGTCCGGGACGACCGCATCGACGCTGCCTGCGATCGCGTGCATCGAGGCGGGACCGACGTCGTCGGGGCTGACGACACCCAGACCCCCTCCCTCGATCATGGCTGGGCCGCCCATTCCGATGCTCGACCCTTCGCACGCGATCACCACGTCACAGCAGCCCAGCAGCGCTGCGTTCCCCGCGAAACAGCGACCGGCGGAGATGCCAATCGTCGGCACAAGCCCTCCAAGTCGCGCGAACTCCAAAAAGGCGTTCGTATTTAGACCAGTCACGACGGCCTGATCCGTGTCCCCCGGGCGCCCACCACCACCTTCGGTGAAGAAGACGACCGGTACTTTGAGGCGTTTCACTATCTCGAAGAGCCGATCCTTCTTTTCATGGTTTCGTTGCCCCTGAGTACCTGCCAGCACGGTGTAGTCGTAGGAGAGCACCGCGCACCCAGTGGATTCGGGACCGAACTGGTCCGAGTTGACAGTGCCGATGCCGGCGATGAGCCCGTCGCCGGGAGTATTCGCGATGAGGTCCTTGATTTCGCGACGCTGGGTCTGAGCGGCGTAGGCGAATCTCCCGTACTCGACGAAACTGCCGGGGTCGACAAGGTGCGCGACGTTCTCGCGCGCTGTTCGCAGTCCTCGTCCATGTCGCTTCTCGACTGCCGAGGCACGGGCTTCGTCTCGAAGCAAATGCTCGCGATCCCTAAGCTCCGAAAGGAATTGATCAACGGGCGGCTCGCCAGGGCGATCGCCATGAATCGCATCGCCTTTGGTCTGCGCTCTCGAGGATTCGATTTCCATAAGGAGATCACCGACATTGATGGGTTGGCCGGTAACCACCGAGACTTGGCGCACAATTCCGTCAAAAGTGGAGTGGACGGCGTACTCCATCTTCATGCATTCGATGATTGCAACTGTCGCGCCTGCTGCAACCAAAGTGCCCTCCGCAACGGAACGAGTGACGATCCCCGCCAACTTCGACACGACCCTCTCGGCGGTGGGCTCAAACATTGAGTAATCCTACGACTCGTGCTCCTGAGTGCACGCTTGCGATACGCGCCCCACGAACGGAATCTGCGTCGTCGTTGGCGAATTAGCCACGACCTCGGCTGGATCGTGGGGAACTTGAAACCGAGGCAGTCTTTTCGACGAGACCAGAAGAGGAAGGGCGCTCACATCAGCTTTCCGCAGGACTCGGAGCAACATCGCGTCCGATCGAGACGGATCTGACGGAAGCGACGGACACGCTGATCTGGGGCCTTGCTCGAGTTCCCAGATCAGCAGTCGTGTTTTATCGTGTTGCCACGGTGAGGGTCGCGGGTTCGAGTCCCGTCGTCCGCTCCAAGTGCAGACCTGAGGCGCAAGGAGGACAGGTCCCTCCACGGTGCCGAAAAACGTGACAGGGCCGGGGCGCTAGGGAGCCGTGTGGAGGATCGTGACGCCGTCGCTTGGGGAATCGCTCGGACCGCGACACACCACAGAATGCTCGACTACGAGCTTGGACGCTCAATCGGAGCGAAAGCCACGCCGGATCGCAGCTCTTGAATGTGCGTTACACCCTCAGATTTGTAGGTGACGTCGAATCCGCTGAAGTAGGCAGTGCAGGCTCGATTGAGTGAGAACTCGATTCCCGCCCACCACCGATTCAATCCAGCAACGTGCGGTACGGGCAAACCGAGTACGGGATGTGGGGGGCCTGTCACGGCGTAGTCGAGTGGTCCGGCTGATGCGAACAGATAGCCAAATGTCCCACTGGGATCGATCTCGTATGCGGCCTCAGATCGGATCTTCAGCGTGCAAGTGCTCGTGTAGACGGGTTTAATCGCTCCCGTCATCATGATCGTTCGCAAAGGTCCAAAGAACGGTGTCGCCACAAAGAGCTCTGCGTGAAGCCAAGTGGGATATTCCTCAGTTCCTGGATGCGCGAACGACTGCACCAACACTCCATCAAACGGCGACGAAGGCGTAAGCGCCGTCCTCAAGGCGATCCAGAGGACGGCGCCCAACGAGCCCACTACAAGCAGCGCCACTGCAATTACGGACTTCCGCCTTTGGCGAGCGACCGTTAGTAAGTCCAAAATCGCCCCGGATTATTGAGGGCTGGATTTTGACCGGATGACCACCATACCCACCCGCACACCTTGTTTGACGAGGCCAAAGGAGCGCACGTTCCGTCATTACTCCACGGGTTTAGGCTCACCTGATCTGAGCTCTGGTACTGAGTATCTGACTCGAATCCGAGGCCGAAGAGTCCGATCTTGAATGAATTGTCTGCTGTGCTCCCTTGGGAGAAGACGTAGCCCCCGGGCTCGGGACCCACCACGGATCCCCAATTGGCGAACTGCTCTCCATGAAGCGAGTACTTGTCATGAACCTTGGAGTAACGATATGCCGACACACCGTCACACGCGAAGTTCGAACTGCCACATCCAACTGCCGCTTGGTCGCTCTGCCACACATTGCCGCCGAGCACCATCGGTTGATTGCTGTTCCCTTGCGGATCTGGATTGGTTACAAACTGCTGAAATGTTACGTACCTAGCCTTTACCCACAATGGATTTGGACTTACCCAACTGGCGAGCTCCGGATCTGCCCCGGGCCAATATTGAATTCCGCCGTACTCCTCAGAATCCGAGGTAGGGAGACACCGGTAGCCCATCTGCTGATACTCATATTGACCGTATGCGAAGAGCATCGCCCGCTGGTGGTCTTGGAGAGACTGAAGTGTTCCAGAGGCAATCGTCGTGGACTTCTGCGTCGAACCACCAATCTGGAAGTTGTCGCCATCAGGCGCATAGTCCCAGGAAATGGTGTCGCTTGTTCCCTTCGTGAGGTTCGCAGTGGTCTGGACTCCCGAGCCCGCATCGACGTAGTGGATGGGCGTGAGCTCTGTCGTGTACCACCCGGTATCTTCGTTTATGGTACGGGCTACATTGCCAACTTGCGTTGAGGGACTCTGCTGATTAGCCGGCAACCCATTCCACATGCAAGTGTTAGCCCAGTGCTCAAATGACTTCTCAGAAGAGCCAGTTGCAGCCTGGTCGTCGATCTGCGTGTCGGAAAGACTGCCGATTGCGGTCAGCGGCTGAACAGAGCCGTACTCCAAGGCAGTTCCAGCCTCGGACACCATAGGTAAATAGCTCCCGCCATTTCCACCGGCAGCCTCACCCACTGACTTGCCATTTGCACTATTGCCTTGATCTGTTATGTCCTGAACGTTCGCATTGGACGCTAGGTCCGCCGCCGTATTATCCGTTGTAGACGGAGGGTTATCCTGTGGCGCTGTTAGGTCATAGTCGTTCGGAAACGTCGCCTGCAGAGTTTGGGTCCCGTTAAAGGTTGGTGGAGCGGTGATCTGGTAGGCACCTGGACCTACGAAGACAGGCATAGAAGTCAGCGATGAAATCGGTACATAAGATCCGGCGACGTCATAGAAAGCTTCCGCATCAACCAAGAGATTGATGACGCCATTGTTGGCACTCGCTTCTTGCTGTTCCGCCGCAGCCAGACTTGAGAATCCTGGAATAGTGAAACTCCATTGGCCAAGCGAGTTGGTAGTAACGGGTGCAAACACGTCGAGAGCTGCTTCACCGTCTGGAAGGGCCGAGCCACTCACTTCATCTTGAGTTACTTCATCCATTGGATAGATCGTCACCGTGACGCCAGATGCGGGAGTGATCCCATCGGGAGCGTCGAAATCGCCAGAGATCGTCAGTGGATAGGAGACGGTTGCTTCTTGCGCAGTTCCACCGATGACGGGGACGTTGGCTGAAGAGCTGCCACTTCGCACGGCATTGGACGCGTACACGCTAACTTGATCTGCCGACTGGGCCGGGAGCGTGGCTACTGTGTCGTTACCAGCCACCGTGATCGTGCTACCGCTTGTCGTAGTGACCGTGTAACTCGTGATCGCTGCGCCTCCGTCTGAGCCGGGATTCCAAGTGACCGTCGCCTGCCCACCCGAATAACTCGATTGCACTCCGCTCGGTGGGTCTGGCGCCTGTGGGGCGGTCCAATATCCTCGAGCGGAGACAACCACATCCACCGTTCCCGGACTGTGATTGGTCACGGTGATCGCGCCAGAAATTGATGTTGATGAGATCACTGTGTTGTCATACGTAGCGTCCCCGGTGTCACCGCCAACGAAGTTGACGGCCGCATATGTGGTAGGCGAGTCCGTGCCATAAGGGTCGACCGTCAAGTAGCCCGTGGCATCTGGTGCGACTGCGTTGATTTCGTTCGCGACGTAGGCGACTTCGGTGCTAGGAACTCCTGAGACCCCAGTCTCCTGGATGTTGATGCTTCCGTTGGCTGGGACCGCATGTGTAGTCGCCCCACCGTTGAAGGAACAGCCACTCCGAGTGTCACATATCGTTGTCGGAACCATACCGACGAACTCTGACCCCGCAAGAGCCGCTGCCGGGAAGAGAAAGTATCCGCGAAGCAGGACCTGTACGTCAACGGCCCCTGCTCCACCGTTGTATATCGTGACGTCGCCGCTAGAGTCTGGTTGGAGGATCGTCGTGTATCGATCCTTTTCGTAGAAGTTATACGAGAGAGATCGCAACGCTGACCCCTCCTGGCCTGACACGTCAAGATAGCCAGATTGCGATCCGTTGATCGCTCCAATCTCAATCTCGGCGGCATCAATCGCGCTCGCCGGAACGCCATTTGCGCCATCGACGGCGACCTTCATCGTGGCGCCCGGCTGCAAGGGGGCTACCGGGCCATGTTGCCCCATGACGCCACTCGTACCTAGTCCAGTCCTTGTGTCCAGGAGATCAGTCCATGGCTGCCCGTCGTAGGTATCCCCGGGGGCGCTATTCGTACCGTCGGTGAAGTAACCCTCGACTTCTGCGCCCATCTCTATGCGCGCAGATCCGTTGTTGGTAAAGGAGATCGTTCCAGCTCCGGACGAACCAGGTGGTGCGACAAGCACGGTATCTGATCCGCTCCCAAGCAGCCCCGATTGAAAACTGACGGATGCATGACCAGGATTAGAGACATTTGACGGATAGTCGGTGATATAGCCGTCGGCTGTAGCGCTCATTTCTTGGATGCTGATGAATACCGCGCTCACGCCAGACGCAGGTATCTGCCCCTGGCCCAAGACGGGGACATCCGAGACTGAGCCGTTCGGGCCAATCTCCGCCGCACCGCCGCTTTCCCCCACTCCATCTCGCGTATCTAGGATCTTGTACGGCTGAATAGGGACGTATTGGCCCTGATCCGCTTCTAACGCAGCGTTTGGCAAGGCAGCGGCCGACGCGGTGGACGTGTATCCCAACTGAATCGAGGCTGCCGATGCCGCAATGAGCACCAACGCCATGACAACGCCCGCCCGACCCCGCGCGACTGAAGAATGCGATCTGGTCACGTGCCCCCCTGTATCGAATGGAATTTCGCTCGGACGATATGGGCGGGTTGCCGTCCTGTCAATCGGTCTGTCGATCTTCGTTTCAGACAAGAAGTGCGGCGAGGCAATGCCACCACCCCGGATGCGGCACACGCTTCCCAGATCGGACCTTGGCGGCATTCGACGTCGACATCCCGGTCGCGTTGGCAATCGCTCTGAGCGTCACCCCGGCCAGCCCGGGCAGGACGTTCGCGAGGTACCACTCGGAATCGTGCGTCTCGTCAACGTGCTCGGCCTCCCATGCCAGCCGCGCGAGCTGATCCTGCCGATTGGCAGTCCTCCGTCGTGCCTGTGCCTCGTCTGTATGGGTGTTGGCTCCGCCACGCCCAGCCGCCACCGCTTCCCCGATCTCACGCCGCCGAGCTGCCTGGCACGTCGGGCAGAGCCGTCCACGGGGACGTTTGCGGCCACGCTCGCCAGGCACTGGATCCCCGCACTCCCCGCACACCGGCCACGGCAAGGTCGCGATTCCGGGTGCCGGTGGGCGCTGACGGCGCTTGAGCCGTGAGGTCAGGATCTCCGGATCCACGTCGATCGGCGCAGCGTCCCGTGACCGTTGTCCCACCGCCCGACGGGCCGTCGCCTTGTGCTTGGATCGGCTGAGGACCGTCGGCGTCGACACGTCGTAGGGGGACGCATCGCCGAGCATGGTGGCGACCCGCTCGACGATGGGTGCCAGTGAAGATCCGAAGGAAGGCATGGCTTCTGCCAACCGGTGATTCATCGGGGACAGGAGCCGGATCACTCCTCGATTGTCCTCAGCGAAGTCCCCGCGACGAAATGCCTGTTCAGCGCACATGCGTACCGTCAGGTGATCTGCGATCGGCCGTGCAGGTTCCATGAGATCGAGGACCAGACCGTCACGGTTGCGCATGTCGGCGTGCATGAATCCGATCCCCGGATCCAGTCCCATCGCCAGGATCGCGAGCCGCGCCTCCGCCTCAATCAGTCGGTATGCGTAGTTCAGCATCGCGTTGATCGGATCCGTGGCACTGCGGGCCGAGCCCGGATTGACGGCGGATCGCCGCCCTTCGAAGCGCCGCCAGTTGTCTGGGATCTTTGGATCGTCGCGCTTGACGAAGGTCATAGTGACCACCTCCCAAGCGATCCAGTAGACGTTCGCGGCCACCGCTTCGAGCTGACGGACCTCCTCGATCGAGACCGTCCGATCGAGTGCCCGTGCGACGGACCGGATCGACTCGGCCGCGTCGCGGTCTCCGATCTCGTCGGCCGCGACCCGTGCCTGCCCGGCCAGCTTCTCTCCCGTCAGGTACCGCGCGACCTGGAGCCCGGTCTCGGTGCCGAAGGCGAGCGCTTGGGACCTGCGAATTCGGGCGTCGTCGACCCCGCATGCCCCTGAGGTGGACAGCACCGAGCCGTCAGCAGGGTCGAGTACCACGACGGACACCCCGGCCCCCGAGCACCAGCGCAGCGCCTCAAGGCTGATGAAGCCCGTTGCGCCGATGACGACCAAGCGGGCGAGGCCGTGAATCGCACGTGCGTACCGACGAGTGCGTCGGTGCGGTCCGAAGCCGTCGGCCACGACCAGGTGGCGCCCATCGACCGCAACGCGCAGCCCATAGCCGTCAGCAACGCAGACCGATGGGTTGGGCGTATCGCGGGCGAACGTCGCGGCGATCTGCGCGGTGACTTCCTCAATGCTTCGGGAAGTCGTCGCAGTCATCGCGAGCTTGTGATTACCATTCGCAGTACTCATGGAGATTGTCCTCCGTGGGTCATGCCTCCGGGTCGACCCAATCGGCGCCGGAGGCTTGTCTTCGGTCTACCTAACCTCCGGGCACCTCCAGCTCCCGCGCCGGGCTGACCGGCTCGCTCGGAATGGGCTTCCCGGTAAGCGTCTCCACTAGGGCGCGCTCCCCGGCCGGAATGACCTTCCCCGCTGCGTACGGCAAGTAGAAGGTCTCGTAGATGCGCGTGAGCGACGTGAGCATGCGCTCGGCGAGTGGCGTGACCTGGCCAACCGTCATCCACTCCTGCTCGTCGCCTCCGAACTCAAGCCCCAGGATCTTGAGCGTGTCGACGGCTCGACGTGCTGACTTGACGCCGACGACCAGGTCGTTGTCGCTTGCCTCGTCGAACCAGGTTTGAGCTGAGCCGATGACCACCTCGGCGATCCGCCGCGTGAGAGCAGCTGCCCCTTCGAGATCAGTGGGGACTTCGCTCGGGTCGATTTCGGCGAGTCGAGCGACCGGCTCGTTCAAGAGCTGGTCGAGATCCTCGAAGTCCTGTGGCTCGACCGGGTCACCAACCGCAACCTGTGCAACCGCCAGCACGGCGGCACCCGCTCTTGCGGCAGCCAGGCCAGGCTCGTCAGGGTATTCAGGCGGCGCCCCGAGACGCTCCGCCGAGCGTTGCAAGACTGCCCTCAGCATCGGATCTGCAACCTCGACAAGTTCGTTGGCGTCGCTGATGGCGTGGTTCGGATCGAAGTCCTGCAGCCCCCACAACGTCTCCCGCAACCTCGCGCAGTGGAAGCCCTGCGCAGCCATCTTGATCGTGGCGACGTCGGCATCTCGTCCTGTACCACTCAGCGGGTCAAGCGTTCGGCAGTGTGCGAGAAGCTCTTTGTGCGAGACGTCGTGCGCGGGCATGAAGCCGCCCTCGGTCCAACCCTGGACCCGAGATGGTGAGAATCCGAGCTCGTTCGCCAGCTCGACACTTGCCTTCGTCGATCGTGGCATGTCCCGATTATAGCCCGGACATAAGTCCCTGATCCTGCTTGTATTTCCCTGTTTTATCCTTCCCCGCTATGCCGGAGGGCTCGAAAAATCGGTGTCGTAGATCTGGGTCGTGCTGGCAGCCCGTGCTGAGGTCGATGAAGCTCCGGCCACCCGTTGGGTTGAGGTCGCCTTCCCGCCAGGTGCCCTAACGCTCATCGGCAGTCCGAGAACCGGCGGCTTGGCGTGGGCGGCTGGGTTCAGGTCGGTCTCGGCGGCAGTGTCCTCGTTGATCGCAACGGCCCTGTCGGTGCCTGAGGACGCATGACGCGCAGCGGCGTCCTCGCCTCCACACCCGGTCGACTCACGATCAAGGTCCGTCTATCTCGCTCGCTGTTGGCGGACGCTGAGGAGCGCGCTCGACGGTTGGGCATCGAACGAGCGGTGCTGCTTGGTGACCTTGCATCAATCGTGCTTCCGTCCGCGCTTGAGGAGGCGGCCCGGGCACGTCTCCGCCCGCACCTTCGAATCTGCAAGGTCTGCGATGCCAACGACTCGTAAGCACGACACCAAGCTGCTCGCAAAGGCTCGTCGCGGCGAGTTGACGCGAGGCAACACACGCCCAGGGACGCCCGCGCGGCGCGCGGTCTACCGTGTGGCGTACCTGCGACGCGTCGAGCACGCCGAGCAGCACGGCTACTCGCGCGGTCAGGCTCGCGGCCACCCGAGCAGAGGGCAGGTCCGACTCTCCGAAGTCACCTACGACTTCTTCGCTGTTCCGACCACCGAAGGCGTTGCCGACGTCACGGTCACGTCGAGCCGCGAGGCACGCCGCGTCGGCCAGTACCTGCGGGACGTGCGGGACCTCCTCGAAGACCGCATCGACGTCAAGGTGTTTGGGCGAAAGTGGCGACGGCGCATCCGCACAGCCGGGGAGCACGAGCTGGAGCCCGACGCCGAAGCCGTGATCGTGATGGTCTTCCAGGCAGGCCCCGGGCCGAGCGAGCGGTACCGGCGCCTGGACGCAAGGGCCGCTTCGTGAGCGGCCGGTGCGGACGGTGCCGCCGAATCGTCGAGGTGAGCCACCGACACCACGTCACTGGCTCGGGGATCGACGGCGAGTACCTCCACCCGAAGCTGACCTTCGCCTTCTGCGTCCCGTGCCACGACGGCATGCACGTGATCCTGCGGGGCGCCGGGCTAGACGGTGACCGTCACGGCACGCCGCTCCTCGTCCTTGCGCGCTTCTGCGCCTGGCTGTCGTGGATGGCGGAGGAGCCCGGGCCGTATGAGTTCACGCGCGAGCTCGTTGAGGAGTTGGCGGGTGCGCTCGAAGCGCCGCTTGAGGCGCTCATGGCGGGAGCGACTGGTGGCTAAGTCGATCCGGCTGCGCGCGCACGTCGAGGCGCCCGCATCTGAGGACGCCGGGCCAAAGGTCGCGACACTGACGACCAAGCGCTCGCTCGCGCACCGGGCCGCGCACTTCGTCGCGCGACGTTCGTTCTTCCTGCACGTGGTCGTCGACGAGCTCGATCGTGCGGTTGCCTTCTTCTTCCGCGAGGCGTTCGATGGCTGGACCCGTCGCGAGGGCATCGCGGTGCCGGACGGCACCAACCCCACGAGTGAGGTGCTCGCGTGGGCGGCCACACAGCGCCAGGACCTGCGCCCCGGCTTCGTCACGTACCTCGACGTGCTCACGTTCTCCGAATTGGGTCTGCTCATCGTCAAGCGCTGCTACCGCCACGGGGTGCCGCTCATCGGCTGGGACATCCCCTGGCAGCTCTGCCGGTTGGCAGGTCACGTCGGGCGCTCGGTCGGCGGAGCGTTCTCGGTCGCGCTCATGGGCACCGGCAAGGTCGTCGACGGCAAGTGGCGCGACTCGGACTACTGCCCGCGCCTCAGGGTGACCACTCGCGGCTCGGGGAGTCCCGCTTTCATCCGGTGGCTCGCGCCTCGTGACGAGGCCGCTATGCCGAAGGGCCACCGGCCCCGGTTCGTCGACCTGGGGAACCTCGTTCCCTCGGTCGTCGGGGGCGCCGTGGAAACCCCTGCGCAGGCTGCGGTCCTGCTCGGCACCGACTGGCCGACGCCGTGAAGCGCCTCGACCAGGCTCGCGCAGAGTGCGGCGCGCTGCTCGACCTCTACCGCGCCGCGTGCCAGAGGCTGGGCGAGCTCGCCCCGGGGATGGCCCCGAGCGCGGCGTTCTCGACGGCTTCGCTTGTGTCGCACAACCGTGGGCGGGCGGGGATGCTGCACGCGGCGGGCGCGCTCGCGGGAGTCTCCAACGCCGACAAGGGAGCGGCGGCTGGTGCCTTTGGTGGTCCCCGCGTCGAGGCGGCGCTCGTCGGCGTCGGTCTGCCGCTCGCCCTGATCGACCTCAACTCTGCGTACGCGGGCAGCTTCTCGGCGCTCAGGCTGACGCCGTACCTTGTCGCGGGCACGATCGAGTTCGAGGACGCGCGCGACGAGTTCCTGGAGCTGCTCGACGCGCCCGATCTCGTAGGCCGCCTGCTCGACCCTGCCACCGCGGCCAGGTGGGGCCCGACCCTGGTCACCATCGAGTCAAGCGACGGCGCCCAGTTCCCCGCCTCGGTCGACTGGACGCCGACACGTCACGGCGGGACGGTCGCTGAGCTCTTCTTCCCGGCCCCGATGGGGCTGCCGGTCTTCTGGTTCCACGCCGCGCTCGGCAGGGCACGCGGCGGGCGGTTCACGGTGGGTCAGGTGCGTCGCCCCGTGGCCGGTCCCGCGGTGCAGGGGCTCAAGCGGTACCGGCTCTTCGACGGCATCACCGTCGACCTCCGGCGACAGGACCTCGGGCTCGCGTGGCGGCGGTGCCGGGACCGCATGGGCGGGCCGTCCAAGCTCGGCGCCAACGTCGACGCCTACGGCCTCGGCTCGCGGTACGACCGCAAGGCCTTCGACCGCGCGATCGAGCTGGCCGCCATCGACATCCACGGCGAGGCAATGTCGACCAAGACCAAGCGCCCGGAGTATCCCGCCGAGTACACGTCGCTCCTCTTGTCGGGCGCGGTGTCAGGGTTCACGCAGTTCGCCGTCGGGCTCACCGAGCTATTGCTGGGTGAGATCGGCGGCGTGTTCGCACACGTCTCGACCGACGCTGGCTCCGTGCCCTGTGCGCCTGGCGGCGGATGGTGGCCGGTGCCGGGGGGCAACGCCCGGACCCCCGACGGACACCCTGCGGTCAAGCTGCTCACGCCCGACGAGATCAACGCCGTGACCTCACGGCTCGACGCGCTCCTCGGCTACGACGGCCACCCGGCGTGGAAGGAGGTCGTGGGTTCGCTCACCCAGCCGACGACGGGCGTCGTCTTCGGCGTCAACAAGCCAGTCCTCGCGCGCAAGGACGACCACGGCCGCTGGCGGATCGTCCAGTCGTCGGACGCCGACATGGGCGGGCACCTCATGGACCCGACGGGGGAAGGCGCGTTGACCTCGGACGGTCGGTGCCAGTGGGCAGCGGACCTTGAGCTGGCGCTCTTCGAGGCCGCGCTTGCGACTCCGGTCGACCGCCGCATCGCGGTGCCTGAGCGTCTGCCGCCGTTCGCCGGACGCCTCGCCTTGCGAGCCCGCCAGGCGACCACGTGGGACGAGCTCCGCCAGCTCCGCAGTGCGAGCGGTGACCCGACGGTGCTCCCGCTCGCGCGATACGTCCAGGTGGAGACCGGCGGGCGCTCCGGCTCGCCCATCGCGCTCGGGCACCATCGCGACCCAGCGACCTGGCCGTTGCTCGACTTCCGGCTCGCGGGAGCGTCCGTGTGCATCGACGTGCTCGGATCCAATGGCTCGCCTGTCTATGCCGCTGGCGACCGGACCGCCCGGCGCCACGTCATCGGGCACAGGATCCGGGACCACGTGATGGGCTGGTTGCGAGAGCACGACCCCTCGATGACCGGCCCCGCCCGGGGGCTGCGGCATCCAACGCCGGTGCACACCGACACAGCGCTCGTCCGCATGGTGGGGCGATCCGTGGAGGACCTGGAGGCAACCACAGCGCCGATCCTCGAGTTCAAGACGACCGAGGGTTGGCGGGATCTCCGGCGTCGTGCGCTCCTCGTCGGCGCCGCGGAGATCGCCCGGCTGGGCGGTCCTTCCGAGCGCACCACCTCGGACGTGTTGCACAGCTACGCCGTGCCAGGTCCCGAGACGATGTCCAAGATCGCCGACGCCGTGGCGCGTGCAGTGCCCCGCACCTGCCCGGTCTGCAGCGAGCCGTTCTACGGCCCGCCGAACAAGACGACGTGCTCGCCAACGTGTCGACAGCGCCGTCATCGTGCCAGGCGACGCGCGTCGATCCTTCAGTCTGTCGAGGCACTGCGGAGGGTTGGCGGTGCGGTGCCGGCCGACCGCACCTGGGACGAGCGTGCCCCGGAGTGGACCGAGGTCGTGGCGTCCGACAGGGAGGGGCAGTGACGCCCCTGCGCAGACAGCCGGTCGCGTCGTTCCTGCCCGACGTCGAGCGCACCTTCGTCGCAGGCGCGATCGCCTTCCCCGACTACCTCGACGGCGTCACCGACGACCTAGAGCCAGGCGACTTTGCCAACGCGAGCTACGGCGCGCTCTGGGACGCGACCCGCTCGCTCGTGGCCGAGCGGCGCGGCGTCGATCGCGTCGTCGTGCTGGAGCGAGCCCGCCGATCTGGTGCCGAGCTCGACGAGGGCTCCCTCGATTTGCCCGACGAGCCCACGCGGCCCCTTCGCAGCCACGTCGACGTCATCCTGCAGCACAGCGCCGCCCGGGCGGTGCGGCTCGCGATGGCCGACGCGATGGGCTCGCTCACCGACGGTGCCGACGCTTATGAGATCGCGCAGAGCGCTGCCCGAGACCTCGACCAGATCGGGCTGGGTGCGGCGCGCGGTGCGCCGGAGGCGCTCACACTTCCCGAGCTGCTCGCCGCAGCAGACGCCGCGGCGCCGTGGGTCATCCCTGACCTGCTTCGTGTCGACTGGCGGGCCGTCATCGTGGCGAGCGAGGGCATCGGCAAGTCCACCTTGCTCCGCCAGATCGCCGTCGCGGCGGCGCAGGGCATCCACCCGCTGCGCCTCGACGGGATCCAGCCCGTGAGAGTGCTCGTCGTCGACGCGGAGAACCCCAAGGCGGCGATCGCAGAGACGGGACGTCGGCTTGACGACCAGGTGCGTAGCACCGTCGGCCTCTCCTACGACGCCGAGCGCTGCCGATTCTGGTCACGTCCGGGCGGACTCGACGTGCGAGACGCCCGCGACCGCGCCGACCTCGTCCGTGAGATCCGCCACCAGCGCCCCCAGCTCGTCGTCGCGGGGCCGCTCTACAAGCTCGGCCCACGTCGCGACAACGAGTCCTACGAGGAGGCTGCCGAAGGCGTCCAGCGCGTGCTCGACGATCTTCGGACGCGCTTTCAGTTCGCGCTCCTTCTGGAGCACCACGCACCGAAGCCCACCAAGGGCGTTCGTGACCTCCTGCCGTTCGGCTCGCAGCGCTGGCTCGCGTGGCCCGAGCTTGGCATCACGTTGCAGCAGTCGAAGGGCACAACGGAGCTCGGGCTCGGCCGATTCCGTGGTGACCGGCTCGCGGCGTCGTGGCCCGACCGACTCGTGCGCGGCAAGGAGTGGCCCTTCGAGGGACGGTGGGACGGGCGCAGCCCGCGGACTGAGCGCTACCCATGACGCGCCGCGCGCTCGTCTACGTCGCACACCCCGTGACCACCTACGGCACGCCCCACGAGCGCGACGTGCTCGATCGGCTCGCCGCGGTCCTGCGAGGGGCCGAGCTGATCGACCCGTCCAAGCTCTACGCGAGCACGGACGAATGGCTCGCGGACTGGCCGGAGATGGTGGTCAAGATCGACGCGCTCGTCCTGTTCACCGAGCCCAACGGGACGGTCGGCGCGGGGTGCCTTCGCGAGATGGCCGAGTCGTTGGGGCGGGGGCTGCCGGTGGCGCTGTTCGATGACACTGGCCTCCGCGAGCTTCGGTCGGTCCGGATCTTCCCGCAGGGCCAGCGGACGCCTGCCCGAACGGCCTCGGTCGCGGGTGGATGGCCGGTCGAGCCGGAGGCCTTCCTGGTGCTGCTCCGCGCGAGCCGAGGGGACGCCGCGTGACGAAGCGCCCCTCGTACCAGCTGCTGCCGGACTTGTCGGACCCCGAGTATGCCTCGCTGAAGGCCGACATCGCAGCCCATGGGGTCCAGGTGCCGATCGAGCTCGACGAGACCGGTGCGGTACTCGACGGCCACAACCGGCTTCGCGCCAGAGACGAGCTGCTGGCTGAGGGCATGAAGGTCCCCGATTACCCACGCGTCGTGCGCCGGTTCAAGAGCCGTGAGGAGAAGGTCGGCCACGTGCTCGCGCTCAACCTGTCGCGGCGTCATCTCTCCCGTACCCAGCGCGCCGAGCTGGTCGCGCACCTGCGTGGCGAGAAGTGGTCGCACCGCAGAATCGCTGCGGTTCTTGGCGTCGACGAGATCACCGTGCGCCGGGACCTGCGAGGTGCGACAAATGTCGCTCCTTCCACGGTGGAGGGTCGCGACGGGCGGAACTATCCGGCGACACGCGCCGAGGCCACGCCGTCGATCGTGGTCGGCTCATCGCGCGACGAGGCGCGCGCACTCAAGGCGCTCGACACGCTGGGCGACGACGCGCCAGGACGGCTCCTCCAGCTCGGCCGCGCCGAGAGCAAGGCACGCGAGGCATCGCTCGCCCGGTACCGGGCACGCGAGGTGCCGAAAGTGTCGAAGGGACGCCGCTGGCGCATTGAGCACTGCGACTTCCGCGACCTCAACATCGCGGACCACTCCGTCGACGCCATCATCTGCGACCCGCCATACACCGACGACGCGATCCCGATCTTCTCGGACCTCTCCGAGTTCGCTGCGCGAGTGCTCAAGCCTGGACGGCTGCTCGCCGCCTACTGCGGGAAGCTCCGCCAGCCCGAGGAGATGGCGCGTTTGGCTGAGCACCTGGAGTACGTGTGGATCGGGGCGACGGTGCTTCGCGGTCGTCACACGAAGGTGCACGTCCACAAGATCAACGGCTGGCACCGGCCTTGGCTCCTGTACTCGGCGGGTCGGTACAAACCGAGGGCGTGGATCAAGGACACGCTGATCGCCTCGGAGGGCGCGGGCGAGAAGGGCCTGGACGACCACCCCTGGCAACAAGCCGAGGGTCCGATCCGCGAATTGGTCCGCATGCTGACGCTGCCCGGCGAACTGGTGCTCGATCCGTTCGTTGGCTCGGGGACGACGGCCGCGGCCACGTTGGCTGAAGGGCGCAGGTTCGTTGGATGCGACATTGACCCTGGTGCGGTCGCAATGACCTTGGAGCGGCTCGAAGCCGGGAAGCGAGGAGAAGCGAGGTGATGGAACGCGTGCAAGCGAAGTGCCGCAAGTGCGGGGAGGTGTTCTGGACTGCGGCCAAGACGCGCACGACGTGTCCCGGGTGCAAGGCGGCGGTGACGGTTAGGCGCGACCGCGCGGACCCATATGAAGGCGGGGGGGACGAGGAGACTGCGGGCAACCCATGGGTGACGGGAATCACGGCACTCGTTGGCCTCGCCTTCGTCCTGTTCGGCATCTTCAAGGGCCGGAGCGCTGAAGACCAGTGAGTCCTCCGCGCAGGAACAGCCTTCTGCGAGACTCGTCGACGATGACCAGTGCGCGCGGAGGTTCTCAGGAGCTGAAGAGGATGCTTGCCAGCGGAGCCTTACTCCCCGGTGAGCAGTTGGTGGTCAATAGACGAACGGGCCAGATCAGAGGAGAACTCCTGGCAGACGCAACGATCGTGGTACAAGGCGTTAGTTATCAATCTCCATCCCAGGCCGCTTGCGCTGCTCTGGACGTAGGAAGTGTTGATGGCTGGAATCGCTGGCGCATCGTCCGCCTAGGCGGTAGAAGCCTCTCCCAGCTAAGAAGCGAAGTGATCGGGTGACGATCACTCCAACACAGCTGGACGTGGATGCTGGGATCCTCAAATCTGCCTCATACCCACGTTTGCGATACATGGGTTCGAAGTACCGCTTGATTCCTCACCTCGCAGCAGTCTTCGGCGAGGTAGGTGGAGATACTGCACTCGACGCGTTCTCCGGTAGCGGAGTTGTCTCCTACGCGATGAAAGCGATGGGGTACTCGGTGACGTCGAATGACTTCCTCGCGTTCCCGGGCATCATCGCGAGTGCCGCCGTTGCGAATCAGAAGACAGTTCTCAACAAGAACGACGTTGCGAGGATCATCGGTCCAGCGGCAGACGATCGTGACTTCATCAGCAGAACATTCGAAGGCCTCTACTTCACCGGCAGTGATCTCACCTTTCTTGATTCGGCTTGGTCTCATATTGACCTTCTCAAGGGCACAAAGCGTTCGATCGCGATTGCCTCACTCGTGCTAGCGGCCGCTCGCAAGCAGCCACGTGGTGTATTTACCTTCACCCAATTGCGATACGACGACGGACGTCGGGATCTCCGGCTCCCCCTTAGGGAACACTTTGTCGAAGCGGCAGCCGAGTACAACCGGATCGTCTTTGACAGCGGACGCCAGTGCCGTGCGACTCACTCCGACGTCTTCAGTGTTGATCCACGAGGATACGACGTTGTGTACCTCGATCCACCGTATGCCCCTCCGCGAGATGACAACTGTTACATCAAGCGCTACCACTTTCTTGAAGGACTGAGCGTCTATTGGCGAGGTGTCGAGATCATGGAGGACACCATGACCAAGAAACTTGTCAAGCGGTTTACACCGTTCAGTTACAAGCACACGATTGTCGATGCACTTGAGAGGATGTTCGAGCACTTCCGTGATTCGACGATTGTCTTGTCGTACTCTTCAAACGCTGTGCCAGAGGCAGAGGTCATCACAAAGCTTCTCCGATCAGTGAAGGATGAAGTCGAAGTCCGGACGATCGATCACCGGTATCACTTCGGCACTCATTCCGCCGCAGCAAGACGCCAGGCTGTCGAATACGTCTTCATCGGCCGCTAATGATCGGCTCGTTCGATGACTACGTGGCTTCGCTCACTCAATTGAGCGATCCATTCGATCCAACGATCCCTACCGCTGAGAGCGAGCGCATTCGAGATGTAGCGGCGGGCCTCTCCACCTTGGACGAAGTCGATCGCCAAACTCTCGCAGTTTTCGTGGCTGCCGAGCCAGAAGCCGTGCCGATCCTCGGACTGGCAGTCGGGCTAACGCGAGAGAAGTTGAAGAACGTGCTCAAACACCACCTCGGTACCGCCGGTTGGAATGGTCTGTCCCTGGAGCGGGCCGCTCAGATCGTCGAGATGCTCGACGAGAAGTACGACCTCGTGAGGCTGGTTGAGGAACAGCGGGAGCGCACGTACGACTTCGGAGACGTATTGGTCGCACGAGCTGGCACGAGGAGGACCGCCGCATACGCGGGCGAGACGGGGCGGCGGATCGAGGATGAAATCGAACGAGTCGCTCGCGACCTAGGTCTTGCGTGCGCAACAAGGACTCGGTTCATTGGGAGGAACGGTGCATCTGCCCCGTGTGACCTTGCGATCCCTGGTGGCGGCGCGGATGCGCGAATTGTGGTCGCGGCCAAAGGATTCGACTCGACTGGCTCCAAGCTCACCGATGCCGTCAGGGAGATCGAGGACATGGCCAACAAGCGGCTGCCGGTGCAATACGTGATGGCCGCAGTTGATGGCATCGGCTGGAAGAGCAGGATCAGCGATCTGCGGCGCATCTACGAGCTTCGCGCCTCGGGACAGATTGATGGTCTATATGCCCTCTCGGGCCTCGGAGAGTTCCGAAGTGACCTAGAGGATGCTGCTCGCCGCCTCGGCCTGCTGCAGTAACGGCTAAATCGCTCGTCCACCACGAGCGCGACACCTTGGCCGACAACGCCTGATAGCGTGACGTGCGTCGTGGCAGGTGCCACGACGGCCTGCGAGGGGTCCTCGTAGGCGTTTGACTTAGCCGACCTCAGTGAGGCCGGTACGGAAGCCAAGGAGGCCGACGTGGATAACTTCAGCGCGCCGTATGCGCGTGTTCTGGTCCGACTCAGCGAGCTGGGCTTGCTCGACGCAGTCCGTCAAGGAGAAACCTCCGCGACCCTGGACTACCGATATCTGGAGCCTGGATCACGCGAGTGGTCGAAATTCTTCGAGCTAGATCCTCAACCCGTTTACTCGGAAGCCTCTGGCTATGGCGATGGTCCACCGACGGTCGTTGGCGCCGAGTTGGTGATTGGCCGAGAGATCCTCGTGGAGATCGTGAACCGCGCTCCGACCAACGTGGACGACTTCGGGTTCGACACGACGCCGCCGGTGTGGACGGGCCCGGAGTTGTTGGTGTCCTATGGCGGCACCGATACCGCAGGTGTATTCGATCGCTACCTCCCGCTGGACGAGTTGCTGACGATCGAGAGCACGCGGCGTGAGGCAGCACTGGGATCCGACTCCGCCGAGTCTCGCGAATTCGCGGCACTCGTCGCAGCATGGCGCGAATGGACGACGTCAGTGGGGTTGCAGTCCGCACACGACGTGCTGGACGCAGCGAACTCGGTCATGAACGATCTTCCTGCTACCGAGGCCGACGTGCGGAGCGAGGTCGAAGCCGCTCGTGATCGACTGCAGGCAGTCGTCGATGAGATCACCGTCGCGGTCGAGATGACCGACGAGCTACGGGGACAGCTAATGAGTCTGATCCCCAAGACCTGGCCGACCATCGACGAGGGGCGCCGCGTGGCCGGCGCGAGCAGCGCCCGCAAGAAGGAGCTCGCGGAGGCGACTGCGTGGGTAGCAGATAATGGCTCGCTACGACTTCGCAAGGCACTTCAGGCTGGCCTGCTTCACACGTCATTGGGTGCCTATCGCGACGAGCGGCTCGCCAAGGAGCGGCCCGGGTGGAGCTGGAGGCGCCAGGGCGAGGAGTTCAAGAATGCGATCAATCCGAGCGAGGAAGCTCTGGACGCCCTGCTCAAAGCCAAGACGGTCGACCAGCGTGCGAGCTTGATGTTCCGTCCAGAGTCGCAGGAACCGGTCGTCGTCTGCTGGTTCCTCGGACGAGGCATTTACCTGCCGGTGAGCGCGCCCGAGGAGCCGTTCTGATGGCGTGAACAGCGACCAGATCGCTGATTGGATCGCGATGACAATCTGGGAATCGACCGAAGCACTCGGTGTCCTTGACGCGAAGGGCTACACCGTCGTTGAGGCGATCACGACCAGGGATGACCTTGCCGCCGCAACCGGCACGCATGCCGAGCCCAACGCGTTTCTAGGCGTAGACGGCAAGTCCTACTGGGTGAAGGCCAGGGCGCAGCAGGGCTTGGTGTCTGAGCTGATCGCGGGTCGACTGGCACACGAGGTCGGCGCTGGTCCGAATGCACGCATCATTCGTGTGACACCGGAGTGCTTCGCATCAAATGCCGTGATTCAGCGACTTGTCGGCGTCTTCTGCGGAATCGAACACGTCCACGGAGTAATCAACAGCAAGGACCTGCAGCCGCTGTTGGCAAACGGCTCCTTCAAGCCAGACTCGATCGATCCGCAGTCGCGGGCGGTGACCGTCGTTTTCCAGACGTGGCTCGGTATGGCGGATCAGCAGCTGCTCGTTGGCGTGCAGAACGGCCGCGTGTACACGATCGACCACGGAGAGTGGTTCAACGACGGCAGGGCGAGTCTTCCGATCCAGATGGTGGTCGCGCCAATCCCTGGCGTTGACGAAACCGTCGGACGAGACGTGAACCTTGTCGACGTCCCTCTGCGACGGATCGAGAGTCTCAGTGATGCCGACCTTCTGACGGCGGTGAGTCAGGTCCCAATCGGCGCTGAGTGGGGATCCCCGGCTCAGAGGCGTCTGGCGATCGGTGCCTGGCTGGCAGAGCGTCGAGCTAACCTGCGTACAGTCGTGGAAGCCTGGGCGCGGTCATGAGTGTGCAAGGACACTTCTCCTTACTTCGTTGGCGCGTCGACGCGACGCGAGACGAGGCCAGGAACGTCGCCGTCGTTCTTGTCGATCGTGACGGGCACTTCGGCGGCATCCGTGCGGCGCCGATCAGTGCAATCAGCACCCGCCTGCATGACCAGGGAGTCCTCGATGGCATCGTCACAGGGATAGAGGCTCAGTTCAACCAAGAGCGCAAGCCCTCCCTCGGTGTCCTAAGTGAGTGGCGGTCGTCGATGCACGACTCCCTCTATTTCACCGAGCCCCGTCCGACCGCCGTGCCGGACCCAGACATGGTGTTGAATGCCCTCTTCCTTGCATACGTTCGGCCGCAGTACGGAGGCGGCAATGCGCTGTCGAAGGGACGGATACTCGACAAGGTCGTTCGGCGCATAAGGAGCCGGGGCCTAGACGTGGCCAGGGGTGCGTACATCGGAGACTTCCTTGTCGACGCCGTCGTCAGTAGGGGCGACAGCACCGAAGCCGTGGAAGTGCTCTCCTTTGCATCGTCCGCGAGAAAGCTGACGCCTGTCGAGCACGACGCTGGATTCTTCTTGCACGCGGTTCGGGAAACCGAAGTGGACGGTCTGGCCGTGGTGCAGCCTCCGGTCTCGCCGAATGCCCAGTCTGCTATCGATTCATACGACAGGGTTCGCAGGTGGTTCGACAAAGCTCTCATTCCGCTAATTCCGCTCGATCAGATGGATGAACATCTGGCAGGCGCGCGGCGTTTGCCCATCATTCGTTGAGGCATGCGACGTCATGCCAAGTCTCACGGACCGTGACGATCCTCCACACGGCTCCCTAGCGCCCCGGCCCTGTCACGCTTTTCGGCACCGTGGAGGGACCTGTCCTCCTTGCGCAAGTGCAGACCTGAGCGCAAGGAGGACAGGTGCCTCCGCGGTGCCCACAGGCGTAACAGGCCCGGGGCGCTAGGAAGCCGTCTGGAGGATCGTTACGGCGAACGCCGTCAGTGTCGCCACCTGGTTCGCCACCGAATCAGAAGTGTTGCACGAGGACGCTGCTTGGAGCGCTAGTGGAGAGCAAGCTCGTTCCTGCCCTATTGAGCACCTCGAGAGTCCGCGTATGGTTCGATGCCACAACAACGCAGAGAGTCATCTTGGCGGCAGGCCGCTGTGCATTGAGGGCGTTCGACCAGGGGAACGATCGGTACAGCTGCTCATTCCTTGCCCAGTACGCCTTGACCGTTCGCCCACCCCCAAGGGAGCCGCAGGTCGAGAGTGGAGCGTCGCCGGAGACGGTGAGCTGATAGCCGGGCTGCTCGGAGCGACTGCCGATCCATAGATCGACGAACGTGCCGTAGTTCGAGCCGGTGAACCCCAGCGCTTGATGTCCCTGCGCAAACAGCGCGCTCAGTGCCGGCTGAAGCCGGGCGGTCTCACCAGGCTTGAGCGTGAAGACGAACGTGGTTCCGATCGCCGTGGTCGCGCTCCCCTTCGTCACATTGCGGACATCGAGGAGCTGCCCGCGATCCACGATCTGACACGTCGGGCTAACGGCCGCGAACCCGTGGTGCGGCACGAGCGTGACGGTGACCACCTTCGACCTCGGATCGCCTGTGCACGGCCCGAGCTCCTCGGAGACATCATCAGGACGCACTAATGAGAACGCTGGTGCAACGAAGGGCTGCATGTGCCACGAGTTGCCATTCCAACTCGACGCCATCTGTTCGGACTGGCTCGAAACTGGCGCAGTGGTTCCGAGCACGACGCACTGATGAGATGATGGGCAGTCAACGGCGCTCAGACCTTGGCTTCCCTTCGCGATTGATGCTGGTGGGCTGACCTGAGAGACAGCGTCGCCAACAATTGAAACAACCTTCGCTCCGCCGACGCCGAGGCAAGGCCCGCCGGAAGGGCAGGAGATCGCACCAATGCCCGAGTCGAAGAGTGCGGGCATCTCGGTCCAGGCTGTTCCGTTCCAAGAGAAGCCGAATGACCCGTATCCCGAGCCGAGTGCGACGCATTGTGAAGGTGCGGTGCACGAGACTGCCGTGAACCTCGGAGCGATGGACGGCCGCTCGGGACACTCTCGTTGGCAGGGAGGTGCTGTGCCAAACTTCCCGACCGGTTGCGGGGTCGAGCGCCAGACCGAGCCGTTCCATCGCATGGCGCCGGGTCCCTGTGTGACACCTACTCCGTAGTTGCTGCCGACAGCCAAGCAGTAGGTCGCCGTCGGGCAGGACACAGCGCTCGCTTGACCGTTGACGCCCTCAGTTGGCATTGCCGTCCAAACCGTGCCGTTCCACCTAGCCGCAGCGAAACTGCCTCCCGACCTCAATCCGACCCCGACACAGTCAGACTTGCTTCGGCAGTCGATCGCGGAGAAGGCGCCGATCGCAGTCGTGCGGAGAAGGTGGAGCCGACCGTTCGAAATGATGGCGAACGTGGGGTAGTGGATTCCGACCGTAATCCCGGTGAATCCGACGGTGGTCATGCACCACCGGACAGCCGGACACGAGAGCTGCCCAAGCTGCGGTGGGTCGGAGCTCTGGGCGTCCCCGGTACGGAGCACCTGATGCCACGAGTCGCTGCCATAGTGCATCAGAAGCGTGTACATCGGAATGCCTTGACCCTCTGGCACGGTGTCTTGTCCGGTCGCCCAGCAGTCGTGCACGGACGAGCAGGACAGATCAGACAAGTACAGATTGAGGTTGCCGTGCGTAACGTTGGAGTGGACCACGGTGATTGTCGGTGAGCCGGCAGCGCCGTTGATTGGCGGGGAGGTCGAAGACAAACACCCCGAGAGCGCCAGGGCGATTCCGGCCGTCAGGACGACCCCGGCCATCCTTGCAATAGGCGCATGGCGCCGAACTCTCATTTGGCCTCTTCTCGTTGGCCCATCTCTCAACCTATATCCCGGCGGTGCCGAGAATTTCCTTGCCACTTTGCTGAATCATCTCACTGACTCAAGGCAGTGGCATACCCCAGGGCCATTGGGGTGGAACTCCATTCAACAAGGCTAAGCAATGCCCAGGTTCCACGGCTCGTCGTCACGATCCTCCAGACGGCTTCCCTGCGCCCCGGGCCCGTTACGCCTGTGGGCACCGCGGAGGCACCTGTCCTCCTTGCGCAAGTTGCAGACCTGATCAGCGAGAGATCGAGTGCTCCGGAAGGAGCCCGCATCTAGCATCGACGGTCGGTCGTGCCAAATTCGTGCCAAACGGGCGACCGTTGGGATCGTGAGCCGGTCGCACAGCACGTGGGGGAGCACCAGGAAGCTCAACTCGGGGCGTTGGCAGGCGCGCCTTCACGGTCCTTCGGTTGGGCGAGCTCCGGGCCTTTCGCCGCCATCGAGAGCTACCGGCATCTGACGCGATCCAAAGTTGGGCCCTGTCCAAGTCATCGATCCTCGTGAGTTCGACGCACGACGTCGCCCTTGCGAATTCGTTACGGCAGGCCGGGCCAATGCTTCGTCGGTTGAGCCAGCTTGTCCCGTTTGCGGTCGACTCTCAGGTGTACTTGTAGGAGCCCGCGTTGCTCGTCCCACCCCTGGTCGTCACGGTGACGTCGACTTTCCCCGCTGCGTGCGCCGGCGCCGTCACCATCAGGACTGTGCCGGCGGCGTTCACCTTGAAGGACGCTTTGGATGCTGCCGTGCCCCCGAAGTACACCGCGGAAGCGCCTGCGAGGTAGGTACCGTCGATCGTGAGCCTGGTGCCGCCCTTCGGGCTGCCCGACGCCGGGCCGATCGACTTCACCGTCGGCGCGAGCGGCAGCACGACGATCTGGAGCGTCGCGATGACGTGAACCTGCGGCGTTGTCGACGTTGCGGTGTCGGTGACCTGCACGACCACGGTCGTCGTCCCTGCAGCCTCCGGGGTACCGGACAGCACGCCGTTTGACCGAAGTTTCAGGAGCTTCGGCAGCGTGCCAATGAGGAGGTGCCAGGTGTACGGGGCGCTCCCGCCGGCCGCCGCGAGGACCACGCGACCGAACCGGTGGACGTGTGTGTCGATGATCGTCGATCCCGTGATCCGCAGCCGGGGGCTCGTCGTCGCGAAGGGGGTGCCCGTGAGCTCGGCCACCGTGGGAGAGGACGCGCTGGTAAGGGTCACAGTCAGGCACGCGGGCTTGCCCTTGACGTACGTGGGACCGCGGTTGCCGACGACCGGCAGCCATTGGGCGCGCTTGTGTTTAGTGCCCCACCAGTAGAGCCGCGAGGTCGAGGTGACCTTGTCGCAGTCGAGGACTTTGACCGCAGCGAACGCCGCAGTCCCGTGCGCGTCGGCCGCGCCGCTCGTGGCTTTGCCTTCGGCGACGTCGAAGTACTTCGATCCCGAGGCAAGCTTCGTCGGCTCTGGGTCGCTGGCGTACTTGGCCTCGCTCACGTCCGAGGATCCGGACTTCCCACCAGTTCCCGTGACGGTGATGCCGCCGTTCGTTGTCGTGGCCGCGCCCGACGATCCGGCCACGGTTCCCCGCACGACGATCGACGTCGACGACTCGCCGTAGTTCGCGTTGCCGACATAGGTCGCGGTTACCGCGTACGGCGACGTTGCCGCCGACTCGGTCAGGGCACACGAGCCGTGGGTCGCCGTTGCGCCGTCGGACACGAGCAACGTGACCTCGCAGTGGCCCGAGTGGCTGTCGACGATCTGGACCGACCCAGCAGGTTCGAGACCGAGCGAGCCCTGGACTACGACGTTGTACGTGACGGCCCCCGTCGTCGTCGGCAGCGGCGAGGCAAGGAGCCGGACCGTGGCTCCGCCGGGCACCTGGGCGGCACCGGCGTCGCACGGCACGCTGCCGGGGCTCGGCATCCCACGCTCGTCACCCGCGACAGGGCAGAGCTGCGCGACGCCGTTCGGGATGGTCGAGGCGGCGTGGCTTCCTGCTGACGGCACGATGATGGGGAGCGGGCTGTGGAGCTGCTCGAGCCCGGAGACGTCGGCGTAAAGGGTGGCGTCGTCGACGTTGCCCGAGCTCGACGCATTGAAGCACGACGCGTTCCGCCCGACGTTGTAGCCACGGTCGAGCCAGCCGCCGCTCGAGTGGTAGCAGGTGTCGTTGAAGATGTCGCCGCCGACGGTCGTCGACCCCGAGCCACCGTTGTCCGCCGAGTCGATGCCGGTGCCGTTGCCGGAGGCCACGTCGTCGTCGAACGTCGAGTGCAGCACCTGGAGTGCGCCCGCACCGTAGTCCCCGTTGTCGATGCCGCCGCCGTTGATCGCGGTCTGGTCGTCGTTGAACGTCGACTCGCTGACGTCCATGCTTCCCGAGCCGCCGCTGTAGCCGTTCGAGATCGCGCCGCCATATTTGCCGCTGTTGTTGTCGCTGAAGGTCGAGTCAGTGATGTCCGCGGTGCCAGTCGCGCCGTCGGCATTGTCGATGGCGCCGCCGACGCCGTTCGCGATGTTGTTCTCGAAGATTGAGCTCGTGACCACGAGGGTTCCCGCCGGGGCGTGCACGCCGACCGCGAACCCGCTCATGATCGCACCGCCCCCGCCCTCGTCCGCGTCGGCCTCGTCGCTCGTGAACGTCGAGCCGGCGACATCGACGGACCCGTCCTCGTTGAAGATCGCCCCGCCCTCGAGCGCGCTGTCGGAGCTGAAGGTGCTGTTGCGGACCGTGAGGGTGTCGCGTCCGATGGTGCCAGCTTGGAGCGTGTCACTGTTGTCGATCGCACCGCCGTAGTTGTCCGAGTTGGTGTCCCCGGTGAACGTTGAGTTCTCGACGGTGACTGAGCCCCCGTCGTTGTTGCGCAGCCCCGGTCCGTTGCCGCTCCCGTCGATCGACACGTCGTCGAGGTCGAGGTAGATCGGGCCTACGGTGAGGTCGGCGTGGCTTTGGTCGCCGTCGATGATCGCGTCGCTCTCGCCGTTGATGGTCACGGGCTTGGCGGCTGACGTGCCGGGGGTGTCGACGGAGAACCCGCCCTGGTACCAGGTGGCCGAGTTCGACAGGCTGCCCTTAGTCACGAGGTCGATCGTCGTGCCTGGTCCTGCGGCGATGAGCGCCTTCGACAGGGTGCAGGCGTTGGCTGCGTTCGCGCACGTCTGCGTGCCGCGGCCCGCTGGCGTGGCGAACAGGAATGCTGGCGTCGTGGTCGCCGAGGACGGCGTGACGGACGTCACCATGGCGACGAGCAGGAGCAACGGCACGGCCAGCGCCCACCTGCCCCATCGGCCACCGCTCACGCGCGTGCCAGTGCCCACCTTGGCCCCCTTCGGCAGTGAGTTCCTGAGCAATCGGACCGTCGATGTCTTAGCACCGTGCCAGCGGCTCGATGGTGCCGGGGCAATGGTGACACATCCGATGGCGTCGTTGCCCTCAGTCCGGGAGGGCCGCAATGGCGATGGCCATCGACTCGTCAAAGGTGAGCTCCCGCCCCGCACGTCGCTCGCGTTCGAACGTGTCGTCACCGAGGGCAGCGTTGATCGACGCGAGGTCCGCGTCACGTAGTCCCGCTTCGAATGGCTCGAACCGCTCGTCCAGGTCCTCGGCGAGCCGCTCCGCTGCGCCGTGGAGGCGCGCCGCATCAAGCGTGGCGCCGATCGCCGAGCAGCACAGCGCCGCGATGAGGATCGTCGGGACGAAGTAGGCGGCCTTCGCGCTCGTTGCAATCGACTGCGAGCCGCCGCGCCAGCTTGCGACCGCTCCGTGCGCGTCCCCGAACTGGAGGCAGATCTCCGCGAGATTCAAGTACGTCGATTCGAGGAACGCGTCATCGACGCCGACGTCAGAGGCGAGCACCTCTTCAAAGTGGCCCTTCGCATGCTCCAGGTCCCCAACCTCGAGCTCAGCCATGGCGAGGTCCGCCACGCACTCCCAGTAGCACTTCTCCATCCGGCGTGACCGGAAGTGCGTCGCGGCCCCACGGAGGTCCGCCAGGCTCGCCTCGGGGTCCTCAAGAGCGAGCTTTGAGCCCCGCACGTACCGCGCATAGGCGATGAGGTCCTCGTCGCCCGTTGCCTCCGCGAGCGCGACACCCTCCTCGGTCGCGGCGTGGACAGACCCGTCGCCGAGCTTGTGCCCAACGTACGAGAGCCGTGCCAGGACGACGAGGGCGACGTCAATCCGGTCGGCCGTAAGGGCACTGGCCTTCGCGTTGTCGTACGACGCGGCACCGTCGCTCGTCCGTCCCTGCGCGACGAGGAAGTTGCCGAGCTCCAAGAGCACGCGTGCGCGCAACGCGGGCGCGCCGTTCGCGGCACACTCGAGAGCACGCCGGAGGTGCTCGACGCCCTCGGCGTACTGGTGATCCTTCCAGCACCGCTCGCTCCAGCAGTACGCGAGCCGCAGCATCGCGTCCTGATCCTCGCCGACCTCGAGTGCACGTCGCAGCGCCTCGAGCAGGTTGTCCGCGTCCTCGTAGCCGATCTCGAGCCTCGCTCGCTCGTCGGCGATCGACTCCGGGCGGATCATCGAATCCGGCGGCATCTCGATCCGTGTCGCGAGGCGTACGTAGCACGCGACGTGTCGATCCCTGGCCGCCGCCCGGTCGTCGAGCACCTCGAGCTTTCCGGCCGCGTACTCGCGCACCGACTCGCCCATCCCGAACCTCGTGTCGCGGTTCGTGAACACCGGCCGCAGGAGCGAGCGGTCGACGAGCGAGTGGACGAGCACCACGACGTCGTGGGGATCGACGTCGTCAGCGGCGCACACAGCCTCCGCCGCGGCGAGGTCGAAGGTGCCGACGAACACGCTGGCGCGTCGGAGTACCGCTTGCTGCGGCCCCGTGAGCAGCTCGTACGACCAGTCGATCGACGCCTGGAGTGTCTGCTGGCGATGGACGACGCTGCGGCTCGAGCCCGAAAGCAGCCGGAAGCGATCGTCGAGTCGTCGCTCGATCTCTGCGGGCGTCATCATCGAGAGCCGCGACGCAACAAGCTCGATGGCGAGCGGGATGCCGTCGAGCCGATGACAGATCGCTCCCACTGACCCCGCGGTCGCCGCGGTCACCTCGAAGGTCGAGTCGTAGGATCTCGCCCGCTGCACCAGCAGCTGCACCGACTCGAACGCGAGCAACTCGTCGAGCCCCAGGTTCGCCGCAGGCGCCTCAAGTGATGGCACCCGATACGTGTGCTCCCCGTCGATGCTCAGTGGTTCGCGGCTCGTGGCGAGAAGGACCAGCCCCTGGCATGCACGCAGCAGCGCATCGGCGAGCTTCGCGCAGGCGTCCACCAGGTGCTCGCAGTTGTCGAGGAGCACGAGCATCGAGCGGTCCCCGATCCCAGCAGCGAGCGAATCGGCGATGTCGCGCTCGGGTTCCTCGCCGATGCCGAGCACCGCGGCCACGGCGGGCGCGACGGCCTCGTGGTCCCGCAGGGGAGCGAGGTCGACGAACCACACGCCGTCGCCGTCAGCATCGAGAAGGTCCGCTGCGACCTGCAGAGCGAGTCGGGTCTTTCCGCACCCACCGGCCCCGACCAGAGTGACGAGGCGTGCGCCGCCGAGGAGGGCGGCCACCTCGGCAAGCTGGGTAGAGCGTCCAACGAAGCTCGTGAGCTGAGGGGGGAGGTTGTGCTTGAGCAGCGGGTTGCTGAGGGACCGCAGCGGCGGGAACTCATCGGGCAGTCCCTCGATCACGAGCTGGAAGACCTCCTCGGGACGCTGGAGGTCCCTCAGCCGGTGCTCGCCGAGGGCGCGCAGCTGGACGCCGGCAGGCAGGGAGTCAGCGACGAGCTGGGCAACCGCATTGGAGAGCACGACCTGCCCGCCGTGGGCAATCGCCTCGAGCCGTGACACCCGGTTCACAGGTGGACCGAAGTAGTCCCCATCGCGCTCCTGGCACGCCCCGGTGTGGACGCCCATGCGGACCACGATCGGCGTCTCTCCGCTCCATTGCTGCGCAATGAGAGCGCGCTGCGCCTCGGCGGCAGCGAGGATCGCGGCCTCCGCAGTCTCGAAGGACGCGCAGAACGCGTCGCCGACGGTCTTGAAGACCCAGCCGCCCGCGTCCCCGATCGACGCGCGCAGCATCTCGTCGTGGCGCTCGAGCGCCGTCGCCATGGCGGCCGGCGCGGTGTCCCAGAGCTGCGTGGACCCGACGATGTCCGTGAAGAGCAGCGTCACCGTGCCGTGGGGCATCTCCACGGCGAAACTCTAGAGAGTTGCCTTGGACGGTCACGCTTCAGAGGCAGTTTTCAGACGCGGACTCCTTTCGTGCCCATCTCGTGCCCAATCCAGGGCATATGGTCTGTAGCTGGCTGGACGATGTCGTACGAGAAAGACCATCTGATCTGGGTCGATGCGAGTATGCGCAGGTGAAAGGGGGAGGCCGATTCGAGTCGCCAAGGGGCTCTCCAGGTTTGAGTTGCTCAGGAACCTTTCGATTCCTGAGCCCCTGCTACTCCGGACGGAGCGAGAGCGCCAGGCGTGGCACGACGAACGACACGAGAAAGATCGGCAAGAACCTCTTTCCGGTGCATCGGAAGGCGACGACCTGGCCCTCGCCCACCTCGAAGGTCAGAGTGCGGCTCAAGTTTCGGCCGTTGCGGACTCGGAGGGTGTGATGTCCAGCTTCGATTGGTATCTCGATCGTGTCGTTCATCTCGATCGACCCAACACGCTCACCGTCGATCACGACATCGAACGTGCCACGACGGATCTCCACTCCGATCGCTTTATGCGTCAGCTTGAGAGTTGCCGGCATCTTCGGTCTCCTTGTCTGTTGGGCCCTGAGTTGTACCGCGTCCTCGGATCAAAGGTAGAGGCACACCGAATTTGCCCTGCGGGTCCTCTAGCTCGCCACCTCTGGTGCGTGTCCTGACGACTCGAGTAGATCTCGAACGCGAAGCTGCTCCGTCAGCAAACGTGAGAATCGAGCGGGGTTATCTCCGACGTAGGACTCGCACAGTGCCCTTCCCGGCGAGATAGGTGATGACGTAGCTTCGTGAAACGGATCGACGATGAAGCTGACCAAGCTCGTCGCAATCTCTGGAGTGACGAGTCAACGGCGCTGGAGGTACCGACAGCCTCCGGTTGATTGAGTTTGCACTCGTCCAACATCAACGCAGCCTTGCCGACCGCCCAGTTGCAGACTTCGCGCGCCTGCTGTACCTCCCGAGCGAGTGCCAGATCGAACTCGATCCCAGCGTCAAGGATGGCGGACTCGAGTCATTTCCGCCGACTCCTACAAGCACAACTGACGGTGCCATCTGGCCGATGCCCTCGGAGATGAGCGACTGCGGTGTGGGGATGAGCCTGACCGTCTCTTCGAGCAGTTGGCGCTCTCGCACAAGCAGCTGCTCCTTCGATGGCCTCGAAGAGCAATCCTTCAAGCCGTCCAGATCGCATCGCCAGATCGCCCTGTCGCTCGAAGAGCAGATCTGTGAGCCGCGACGGCGCCGCTCGGTCTTCCAAGAGGAGACGCACCTAGATTGGGCCGATGTCCAGGCGTGGATTGGTAGCCGTCGCCGTGGCCGTAGTCCTCGTTGTCGCGGCCGCAGTCTTAGCGGAGGCTCACAGGTCGCAGGCGCGCGCTCGAAGCGACTACCTTGCGCTTGGCGACTCCATCAGTTTCGGCCTGCGCGATCCCGACTCGGTCCCAACGCCCGTCTACTCAGACCCGGCCAGCTTCACCGGATTCCCCGAGGACGTCGGTGCAGCGCTCGGAATGCAGGTTGCGAACGCAGCTTGCTCTGGTGAGACCTCGCTGGAGTTCCTCCGGATGGACGCCTCCGTGCTCGCATGCGCGTTGCACGTCCAGTACGCGGGGACCCAGATTCAGTACGCGACGGCCTATCTGAAGAGCCACCCAAACACCACGCTGGTGACCTTGATGATCGGCATCAACGACACGCTCAGTTGCCAGCAAGCGACCTCGGACAACTGCGTCAGGCAGCTGCCAGGTGTCCTTGCCCGGCTCTCCTCGGATGTGGCAACGACGCTAAAGGGGCTGCGTAGCAGTTACCAAGGAACGATCGTCATCGTGAACTACTACCCCCTCGTCTTCGCAGGAGTCGACTACTCGCCGGACGTGAACAGGACCGTTGACAGGGCGGTGTCCCGGTACCACGTGAAGGTTGCTGACGGGTGGGGAGCTTTCGAGACTGCCGCCGCTGGGTCGAGCGGGAACCTCTGCACTGCCGGACTGCTCACCCAGCTCGTCGGGGACGGATGCGGCATCCATCCGAGCCTCGCTGGGCAGGCGCTACTCGCACTCGCGGTCGAAGAGGCCGTGCAGAACTACCGGCCACCGTCCGAGTCGCGACTTCCACCTTGCACGGTGGAGTCAGCACGGAGAGCCAAGGAGTGCGCCTCTGGCTGAACCTGAGGTGATCCGTGTGCGTCGCCCGGCGTTGGAGACTCGTCTGACGAATGCGACTCGGAGGGGTGCTACGTCCTCTTGTCAAGAATCGCAGCTCCCAGGAACTTGCTCAGCGCACTTCCCATCACCCCTGAGAGATAGGCGGCGTATCTCACGCTCACATGAGCGGCATCCCAGTACACGATGTTGTCTCCGATGACCGGGGAGCAAGTTTGGCGTGTACACAGCCAAGGAGTTGGATTGATGTAGAGATCGTGTGCCAGAGACGTCGCCCTCTCCTCGGCTTGCTCCTGACCCGGAGCCGCTCGATTTGGGTTCGAGACTGCACAGTCCTGGACGGCCGTAGTGTGCACGGCAAGGCACTCCAAGAGGTCGGAGACCATTCCAGGGTCGAACACTTGAATGTCGCCAATCATCGCAACCTTGGCTCCGGATGGTCGGAGACCGTCGATGGTCTCGGTCAAGCCAGCCTGCCACTGGGCGTGGGTCATGCCCGTGTACGAGGTTCGATCGGACATGATGATGGCCGCCGGCCTGATGGCATCGATGACCTTGATGTCGCTCGCGATCACCGAGGCACACCCCCCAAACATCTGCGAGATGCGGTGGATTGCAAGCGAACAGCCAGTCCTACCAATCACGACGAGCTTCAAGTGATCAGCGGTGGCAACCGGAGCGATGGCCGGCAGCCACATCCTCGCATGTGAGTCCCCAAAGAGGACCACGGCGACGTCGCTCCCTGCGTCACCGAACACGCAGCCCCTCGTTGCGGATCTGCAAGTGATGGGTATCCCGTCCACGGTGTCGACATCGTCCCAGTAGATCCTGGACAGTTCGTCGGACGTGTGTGCATTCAGCCGCTGGATTTTGACGGACGCAGCGACGAGCTTCTCGACTTGGTTGAGGGAAGCGAACTTCCTGATTAGAGATGCTGCAGTCTCGGATGTGGTTGTCGTCGTAGATGCGCCAGTTGGGAAGCGTGCCACCGAACTGGCTGCATGGAAGGGGACCGCCCAGACGAACAGAGCAACGAGCGACGCTCCAAGTAGGATCGCACCAGCCCGTCTCACATGAGCCCCCTCGCGTGGCACGACCCGCCCGTGTCCGAACCTCGAATTTACGACAAGGTGCTTGCTCTGGGCTGCCGGGGACTCGCAGGGTGCAGTGATCATCGACGCCCACGGCTGAAGCGATCGACTCTGGAGGTCGAGTTCTGCGGATCCGAGGTGGGGTCAAGGTCATGTGGATCCCCAAACGGGGTTCAGTTCAGCCCGGTTTTGGAGACGATGACCAGATCAATGGGCTAGGACCGTACTGCCGGCGATGCTCTCGCCACTCGGTTCGAGTCCCGGCCATATTGGCCCATCGACGACCGTTGCGGTCGAGAGTCGATTGCACGCCTCGTGGGGAGCACCAGGAAGCTGGACTCGGGCTCCTACGGCAACCTGAAGACGTGCAGCGTGTGCGCCGTATCGGTCACGAACAGGTGGCCGTCGTCGACAACCGACGCGTTGGCGACTGGCGCCCTTACGTGCGCCTCGAGCGTCGGTGAGCACGTCGGCTTGGAGCAGCCCGCCAGGTTGAAGCCGTAGACGACTCCCTTGGAGGATCCCACGTAGACGGTTGCTCGCGAGATTGTCGGCGCGGTCAGCGCCCCCCTGACGCTGCCGGTCCAAATGGGCGAGCAGGTGCTGTGGCCACATCCCGCGACAGAGAACGCGTAGAGCGTCCCCTTGTGCGACGCGATGAACACCAGCTTTGCGGTGCTGGTTGCTGAGGTCGTCAGCGGTCCATTCGCTGACGCTGTCCACGCTGGCATGCACTGGGGAGCACCGCACCCGCTCGCGGGATAGGCGTACAGGTCGTCAGCCGCTCCTACGAAGAGCGTGCCGCCGACGATTCTCGGCGTCCCGGTGATCGTGCCCAGCGCCGAGTCCGACCACAGCGGTGCGCAGTACGACGGATAGCTGAACGGGGGAGACGGGTACGGGGGCGGCCCACAACCAGTGTGACCGAGTGCGTCAAAGACATTGAGCGTTCCACCCGTTGCCACGTAGAGCAGGCCTCCGGCAGCTGCCGCTGGTGATGTCGGCGTGCCGAGACCCGGGTCCGTCGTGAAGACTGCGTCTCCGGTCGCCGCGTTGAGCCCCTGGGTTGCTTCGGCGTCCTGCTCGCCCATGCAGCAGATGAACTGCCAGTTCGAGTAGAGCGTGCCGCCGGCAACGGTCGGCGCGGACGTGCCACCTTGTCCCCCCTGGAAGATCAACTTCCCTGTGGTCGCGTGAAATGCATCCATCGCCCCGTCGTACTGGTCGGCGCTCTCACGGTTCCAGCCGACGTAGACGATGCCGCCACCGGCGGCCGGTGCCGTCAGGTACGCGGGCACCGGGGGCACGGTCGGAAAGGTCGCATAGGACGCGTGCCACACGAGCGTTCCGTTTCGGCTGAACGCGTAGAGCACGCTGCCGGGCTCCTTCGAGCCCTTCGGGATCGTGGGACGCACGGCACTCAGAAAGACGAGCCCGTTGGACGTGACGGCAGCCGACCCCGGGCCGACCAGGTTGATTCGACGCTGCGACGTCAGCGTTATCGGCTTCTTGACCGTGTTGACGTGACCAGTGGAGACCGCATCGCCGGGCGATGCCGTGAGGGCGGTCGCCAACAGCGTCGTCAACATCGCGACGCAAGTGAGGGCGACTGCAGCTCTGGGACTCGACCGCACGCTGCCACCTCCTCAACTCCGACCAATTCTGACACGCGCCCGGCACGTTGGCCATGGCGTCCATTCGAGGGGAGAAGCGATCCGTCCTCACGTGAGGTGGCAACGAGTCATCTCGCGGCGGCGTTGCTAGCGTGCCGACACGGCCTTCTCGGTCGACCTCAGGGGGATCCCTCGTGCCACACACACTCGTGCATCGTCGTCGCGGCTCGAGAGGACTCGGCGCCCTCGCCGCGTCTGCCCTCGCGATCGGGGTGCTGACCGCCGTCGGCGCGCCGTTCAGCCAGGGCGCGGGTGCGGCGGTGACGCCGCGGGCACTCGGATCGGTGGAGGCGGCATACCTCACGGCTCCCACCGGCACGGTCGCGACCCTCTTCAACTCGGCGCATCATGCCGTAGGGAAGGGCACGACCGACTCGCTCGGCGCGCTCGTGATCCATGACGTGACCCCTGGCAAGGGGTACCGCTTCTCGCTCAAGGACAAGGGGTCGACCTCGTCGACGCCCTCGTTCACCGTCTTGTCCCAGACGCAGCCGAAGCCGAAGAGCTTCTACGGCTCGGTCAAGATGCACGTGGGTCTCAACTACATCCCCATGCGCGACGGGATCACGCTCGCCTCGACCGTCCGGCTCCCGGCGGGCAAGACGTCACTGCGCCAGGGGCCGTTCCCGACGCTCATCGAGTACTCGGGCTACGGCACCGCGGCGCCGGGCTCGCTCCTCGACGCCGAGCTCGGCACCTACAAGGGGAACCCCGCACTGCTGCCCGACACCGCGACCGTCGTCGGAGCGGTACTCGCACTGACGCTCGGCTTCGCCGTGGTCTCCCTGCAGATGCGCGGCACCGGCTGCTCGGGTGGGGCATTCGACCTCTTCGGTCCCTCCGAGCCAACTGACGGCTATGACGCGATCCAAGAGGTGGCGGCCCAGTCATGGGCGAAGGGTCACAAGGTCGGCCTCGTCGGCATCTCGTACTCGGGCATCAGCGAGTTCGCCGTAGCCGGACTGCGGCCCCCGGGCCTTGCGTCGATCGCCCCGCTCAGCCCGACCGACGACCTCTACTCGACGGGCTCGCCGGGTGGGATCACCAACACCGGCTTCGCCGCGTCGTGGATCGCCGATCGTGTCCACGATGCGAAGCCGGCATCCGCGACCGAGGGCCAGCCGTGGGCATGGGCGGAGATCCAGGCCGGCGACGCGAAGTGCCTCGCCAACCAGCACTTCCACGGTCAGGCACAGAACATCGACGCGATCCTCGCGGGCGCGCCGAGCCGGACCCCGTCGCTGTACGACCTCCGATCGCCCGTCAAGTGGGCCCCAAAGATCTCGGTCCCGGTGTTCTTGGTCGGAGCGCTCCAAGACGAGCAGGTCGGCCCGCAGTGGCCCGCGCTCGTCGGCGCGCTCGCCAAGGACAAGCACGTGTACGTCACGATGCAGAACGGCACGCACGGCGACTCGCTGGATCCCGACGTGCTCAATCGATGGATCGCGTTCAACGACCTCTATGTCGCCAAGGCCGTCCCGAAGGCGCCGGGCACGCTGCCCATGCTGATCATCGGGGGCATCGCCAGCTCCATCGGCGGCTCGGCGACGATGCCGAAGGTGCCGGAGACTACGGCCAAGAGCTACGCCGCGGCGCTCGCGGCATTCGCGTCGGGCCAGCCGCGAGTCACGGTCAACTTCGACAACGGGAACTCGAAGGCAGGGTCGGGCCACCCCCAGGCCGCCTACTCCAAGGGCTTCACCCAGTTCCCGCCAGCGTCGACAAAGGCGCGGACCTACTTCCTTGGCGCTGGCAGCCTCCAGCTCTCCAAGCCCGCGTCGAGCTCGGTGTCCTTCGAGCCCGACCCGTCGCTGCGGCCCGCGACCACGGGAGCAGCACCAGGGTTCAACGCCTGGGCTGCCCAGCCGAACTATGACTGGGAACCAGTCACGGGCACCTCGGCGGTCGGCTTCATCACCGCGCCGCTGGCGTCCAACATGACCGTGGTGGGTGACGCGAGCTTGAACGTGTGGCTGAAGTCGACCGCGTCGGACACCGACCTCCAGGTGACGGTCTCAGAGGTTCGCCCGGACGGCCAGGAGTTCTATGTCACGACGGGGTTCCTGCGGGCCAGCTACGCGTCCACGCTCAACCGCGGGGCATCGAGCGTGTTCGACCCCGTCTACACGTTCAGCCCTTCGACCCGGCACGACCTGACGCCGAACGGCCCGGCCGTGGAGATCCGGGTCCCCATCGATCCAATCGCCTACACGTTCAGGGCGGGGTCGCGACTGCGCGTGACGATCGAGGCACCGGGTGGCGACCGACCGTCATGGGCGTTCAGCACCACGTACCCGGTCGGCACGACCGACACGATCACCCTCGGGCCGTCAGCGCTCGTGCTGCCGACCGTGGCGGGCGTGGTGCCGACCGACGCGCAGCCCGCGTGCGGTACCAACCGCGGCGAGCCGTGCCGCACGTACGTCGCGACGACCAACGGAGGGTGACCGCGGGCGCGCTCGTGCGTGCGCGTGCTGCCGAGCTGCGGGAGCCGCGTCATTGGGCTGCGACGGTGGCGAGCCGCCGGGTGATCACACGACCACGCAGCAGCAGTGAGCGAGGTCGAGCGGTCGTTCGACCGCGCGAGTGATCCCGCGGAGTCGGCCGGGCGCGGTGACCAAGTGCCTCGGCGCTCGAGTCAGCTCGCCGGGCTGACCGAGCTCATGTTGAAGTCGTCGACGCGCAGCGCGGGCATCGCGGTGCGGTTCACGTAGTCGCCGAACTCCCTCCCGAGCGTTCGCACCGTCGCGCCGACGTCGGTCGTGCGAGCGAGGAGGTCCACCGGGCTCTCGTTGAACCGGAAGTTGGTGACGGTCCCTGTCACCTCGCCGTCCTCGATGAGGTAGACGCCGTCGCGCGTGAGCCCCGTGAGCAGGAGCGTCGCCGGGTCGACGACGCGGATGTACCACAGGCAGGTCACGAGCAGCCCGTGCTCGGTCCTCGCGACGAGGTCCGCGGTCGTCCCCTGTGCGCCGGCAAGCTCGAGCACGAGGTTGTCGCCTGGTGCCGCGACCTGCGCACCGTGCCGCACCGCGCCGGCACGGTGGTATTGCAGGTGCTCGAGCCTCCCGTCGCGGAGCCACGACGTGCGGTCCAGCGCGAGCCCGTTGTCAAAGACCGATGCCTCCGCGCTCGAGGCGGTCACGGTGAGGAACGGGGCGCACTCGATCCCCGGCTCTGCGGGGTCGCTGCGCAGCTCGAACGCGAGCGACGAGAGCTGCTCGCCGATGCGCGTCCCACCTCCGGGCTTGGAGAAGACCGTCCGCCCATCCTCGGCGTCCTGGCCCCCTGCGGATCCGGCGACGTACACCATGAGGTCCGCGACCGCCGACGGGGGGAGCACCACGGTGTGGCGTCCGGCGTCGACGTCGACGCGTCGCGACGCCCACCCGAGCCGCCGGACGAGCTCGTCCTCCAGCGCCTCGCTGGCGACGTCGGCAAAGTCGCGGGTGCCGACGCCGACCCATGCCGAGTTCGCGCCGTCCGACGTGCGTGCCACCATCTGGGCGGCGCCAGTCGGCTGCACGTGCCGCCTGCGCAACCCTGCGGACGTGCCGAGGTGCGTCGTCGCGACGGTGTGCGAGGCGAAGCCTGCGAGCACGGTTCGCGCGCGTTCTGCGCGTTCGAACACGGCCGACAGTCCCGAGAGCACGCCGCTCAGCACCGACAGGTCGGTCTCGGGGGGTGTGGCGCCGAACTCGGCGTCGACGACCCCGCCGAGGAGCGGCGAAGCGTCGTCGGCCACGGGCGCCGAGTACGCCTGGGACTCGGCGGCCCGCACGAGGTCCGTGACGTCGACCGCGCCAGAACGCGTGGCGACACCGACGCCCAGCCCGCCGTCGACCTCGGCCACGCTCGCGACGGTGACGCGACGCGCACGCCGGATGCCGTTGGTGGTCGTGGTGTTCACGGCGAATCGCACCTCGGCCTCGCTCGTGTCCTCGACGACCACGACGCAGCCTGCGCAGCGAGCGGCGCCGAGTCC
This sequence comes from Acidimicrobiaceae bacterium, assembly GCA_003162395.1. Taxonomy (GTDB): domain Bacteria; phylum Actinomycetota; class Acidimicrobiia; order Acidimicrobiales; family RAAP-2; genus Palsa-459. Next base: position 66,788 of record PMON01000004.1, on the reverse strand, counting down.
TGCTTCGACGACGTCGGCGGGCGGTGCGAGGCCCGGCTGCGAGCCTGTCATCGACCCCCCTCAGCCCGTGCGTTCAGCACGTTGACGTTGCGAACGAGTGCCGAAGGGGCGCCGTGGCTGACCGGGGCGACCTGTCCTGGCTGGCCCTTCCCGCAGTTGAACGCGCCGGCGAGCAGGTAGGTGGAGCGCCCGCCGACCGCCTCCATCGAGCCCCAGAACTCGGTCGTCGTGCCCTGGTACGCGACGTCACGGAGCTGGCCGTCCAGGCGTCCCGCGGTGATGCGGAAGAACCGTTGGCCGGTGAACTGGAAGTTGTACCGCTGCATGTCGATCGACCAGCTCTTGTCCCCGACGACGAAGATGCCGCGCTCGACGCCGGCGATGAGCTCCGCGGTCGTCGGCCCCTCCGACGGCGCGGGCTGGAGGGACACGTTCGCCATCCGCTGGATCGGGACGTGCAGCGGCGAGTCGGCGAACGCGCAGCCGTTCGAGCGGTCGTACCCCGCGGCCGACGCCGTCGCTCGGTCGAGCTGGTAGCCGACGAGCAGGCCATCCTTCACGAGGTCGAAGGACTGCGCCGCGACGCCTTCGTCGTCGATCGCGACCGAGGCGAGGCCGTGCTCGGCGGTGCGGTCACCAGTGACGTGCATGATCGGCGAGCCGTAGCGCAGCGTGCCGAGCTTGTCGGGCGTCGCAAAGGAGGTACCCGCGTACGCGGCCTCGTAGCCGAGGGCGCGGTCGAGTTCGGTGGCGTGGCCGATCGACTCGTGGATCGTGAGCCACAGGTTGGTCGGGTCGATCACCAGGTCGTATCGGCCCGCGTCGACGGACGGCGACGCGAGCTTCTCGGCGAGCAGCTCCGGCAGCTCGTCCAGCTCGGTGTCCCAGTCCCACCCCTCGCCGTCCAGGTACTCCCACCCACGCCCAACCGGCGGCGCGCACGTGCGCATCGCCTCGAACCCGCCCTGTGGATCGAGCGCCACCGCCTCGACCGACGGGTGCACGCGCACCCTGCGCTGTGTCGCCACGGTCCCTTGGAGATCGGCGTAGTGCTTGGACTCCGAGACCGCACGCACGTGCGCGGTCACGTGGTCGATGCCCTTTTGGCCGAGAAGTCGGCGGCTCCACTCGGCGAGCCGGGCGACCTTCTCGGCCATCGGAACGGCTGTCGGGTCGGTGCGGTAGCTCGACGACCACGAGACCGTGCCGTGCCCCGGCTCGGCAGCGAGCTCGAGCGGGCGCCGTCGCACGGCGGCGACGACCTTGGCCGCACCGACGGCCTGGTGCGCGAGCCGCGCCGCCGCGTCAACCGAGACGTCGGCGGTCGCCGCGAAGCCGATCGACCCGTCGTGGACGACGCGGAGCCCCACGCCGTCTTCGGTGTCGTCGCTCGACGTCTCGAGGGCGCCATCGCGGAGCGCCACGACCTGGGCCCGAATCGTCTCGACACGGACGCTCGCGTCGCTCACGCCGAGCTGTCGTGCTGCATCGAGTGCCGCCGCCATCACGGCGTCGACGTCCGACGACGGCACGTGCTTGGCCACGGGACAAGACCCTAACCCCGCGTGTTCGCCCGCACCTTGTCGATGGCGGTCGGACACGTGCTCGTTGGACGCTCGTACCACGTTGGCGTGGATGCGAACCGACGCGACGGGCGTGCACGGCGACACTGGACGCCTCGACTGTTTTGTCGCGCATCAACGCTGTTCGGGGCTGCCGCGCTCGAGTTGCACCGCGATTCCGATCGCGTCGTCAACTTCATGAGGCCTGATGAGAGCTCCTATTGAGAATCTTGTGCGCGCCGCCACGAAGCGAGGGGCGACTGCCAGACGCAGAGCGAGGGCAGCAAGTCATTAGACATGAGTTGGCAGCGAGCGCACGTTGGCGCCGTGGGCCCAGGGAGGCTTCGCCATGGAGATCGTTCGAAACGACGACGGCACGCTCGTGGTGCCGGTGAAGCACGTGCGCACGCACCCAACCGAGGACGGCGACGGACAGCCGTCGGTCACCGCCGAGCCCGGCGCGACCCAGCCAGACGCTGCACCGGGGACCCGGGTGCTGCATCCGGGCGAGGGTGGGTACGACGAAGCCCTCGCCGAGTGGGACTTCCAGCAGAACCCGGAGCGCGCGCCGGTCGTCTCGACGGCGAGCGGCCGACAAGAAGCGATGACCCTCGTCCATGAGGTGGCGACGTCCCCGGACCACTCCGTCACCGAGGCAATGGAGTCGATCGACGACCCGACGGCGAGCGGCGAGGCCCTGCGCCATGTCCTCATTGGTGGTGTGCACTCGGTTGAAGACTTCTCATCCGAGGTCGCCGAGGCAGAGGGCGGCGAGCCCATGTCAGCCCACGAGACGACGAAGATCATCGGCGAGATTCTGGCGGAGCTCGACTGAGCTGAACGACTCGGGTCGTCACCACGACCCGATCGCCGATGGTTGTCGGACATCCGGGCAGTCGGGACCGCTCGGGCACGTCTTCACCATGGCCGGGACGGGTCGAAGGACGCGTATGTCACGTCGCTGGTCGGTGCCGTGCCAATGTTTTGGCTGACCAACGTGACTCGACGAGACGTCACCAGCCTCGGAGGATCTTGCATGCGAAGGACCCGACTGCGTTCGATCATTGCCAAGGGACTCGTGCTAGGCGTGGGGCTCGCCATCGCCATACCGACACTCGCCGCAGGCGCCGTCGCTCCGATCGCCGCGAGCGCGGGTCGCAGCAGCGCCGTCGCCCTGCCGAGGACGAGTGGCCCGATGAGCAGGGTGATCGTCCTGCTCCGTGACGACGCGTCGGGCCTTGGCGCGCGCTCACGGACTCGCGCGACGGACCTCCAGCGCGAAGAGTCCCCGCTCGTCTCGATGCTGCGGTCCACCGGCGCCGCCGAGGTCACGTCGGGGAGGTCGATCCCGTACGTCGTCGCGGACGTGACCGCGGCACAGCGAACCGCGCTGGGCTCGCTGCCGCCGGTCCGTCTCGTCGTCCCCGACGCGGCCATCCCCTATCCGATGCCGCAGCTCGCGACGAACACCCTGCCGCGGGCAGCCGCCGGCGTGACGCCGACCGCGCGAGCAGGCGCCATCCCGAAGGTCCCTGCGGTGCCGCCGTCCATCTGCGGCACCGCCGCGTCTCCCGAGGCCGACCCAGAGGCGATCAACACCATCAACGCCCCAGCCGCGGCTGCCATTGGCGACGACGGGGCCGGGGTGACGGTCGCCTACATCGCCGACGGCGTCGACCCCGCGAACCTCGACTTCCAGCGCAATGCCCTCTACGCGTCCGCGGGCTCGCCGACAGGGTCGGCGATGCTGACCCAGGAGAACTTCACGGGCGACCCGTCGGGCACGCCGACCGGGGGCGGCGAGGCGTTCCTCGACTCCGGGTCGATCGGGGCGCAAGGCAACATGACGTACAACCTGGACACCTACGTGAACGCGTCGCACCCCTTGTCCTCGCCGTGCGACATCAGGATCACGGGCGCCGCGCCTGGCGCCAGCGTCCTCGGCCTCGACGTCTTCTCAACCGACCACGCCACGACGGAGTCCAACTTCGTCCAGGCGATCGACTACGCCGTCGGTCACGGTGTCAAGGTCCTCAACGAGTCGTTCGGGTCGAACAACTTCCCCGACACCGCCCTTGACGCGACGCGCATCGCCGACGACGACGCAGTTGCCGCAGGCGTCACGGTGGTCGTGAGCTCAGGTGACGCCGGCATCACCAGCACGCTGGGCTCACCTGCGACGGACCCCAACCTGATCAGTGTGGGCGCCTCGACGACGTTCCGCGGCTACCTGCAGGACACCTACGGCGGCAGCAACGCCACGACGCCCACCGCAGGGAGCGGGACCTGGCTCGACAACAACATCTCGGGCCTGTCCTCCGGCGGGTTCGCACAGAGCGGCGCGACGACGGTCGACCTCGTGGCCCCGGGCGACCTCAACTGGACCCTGTGCGACGCGAACGTCGCGCTGTTCACGGAGTGCACGAACGACCAGTCCACGCCCGCGGCCTCGTCGATCCAGCTGTCGGGCGGGACGAGCGAGTCGGCTCCGCTCACCTCCGGCGCTGCCGCCGACGTGATCCAGGCCTACGCCACGACGCACGGGGGCACCGACCCGACCCCGGCGCTCGTGAAGCAGATCCTCGTGAGCACCGCGGTCGACGTCAGCGCGCCGGCAGAACAGCAGGGCGCCGGGCTGCTCAACGTGCTGGCCGCCGTCAAGGAGGCCGCGTCGATCACGGGCACGTCGGGCACGCCCCAGGGCGGGCTGCTCATCGGTCCGAGCCAGATCGACCTCACCCAGAACCCGGGCGTCAGCGCATCTCGGACGATCCACGTAACCAACACCGGCAACGCCGCAGTCGACGTGCAGCTCTCCACGAGGGCGCTGACGAAGCACGTCGCGACGCAGTCGGGATCGTTCTGCTTGAACCCCTCGGCCACGACGAGCTCGTGCGGGCCGTCGACGGCGAACACGTTCGCGATCTGGAGCGGCGTCACCGAGGTCTACCAAGAAGAGGCCTTCACGGTGCCGACGACGACGGGCCCGTCTCGGCTCAACTTCTCGGCCGACTACCCCTACACCGGCCAGAGCTCGCTGCTGCACGTGGCGCTGTTCGACCCGACGGGCGCCTACGCGGGCTACTCCTTACCGCAAGGACTCGCTGATTACGCCAACATCCAGGTCGCGAACCCGACCGCCGGAGCCTGGACCGCCGTCTTCTTCACGGTGCAGAACGGGGCGAGTGGCACGGGCACGAGCGGCACCATCCAGTGGGCTGCCTCCGAGTCCGAGTTCGCGCCTGCCGGCAAGATCTCGCCTTCGATGTTGTCGATCCCCGCCGGGCACACCTCGACGTCGACCTTCACGCCGGGCGCGTCGAGCATCTCGGGCGACACCGCGCAGTCGATCGTCCTGAGCACGACGAGCGGGCCGGTGAACACGATCCCCGTGACGGTGCGGACGCTCGTGGGCATCGGTGCGAACGGCGGCAGGTTCACCGGGGTGCTGACCGGGGGCAACGGGCGGGGCAACCCGGCCCAGACGAACACCTACGAGTTCAAGGTCCCGAGGGGACTCCGCGACCTCGACGTCAGCACGTCGTTCGCCGACGAGAACGACGGAGTCGCGGCCTTCCTCCTCGATCCCGAGGGCCAGGCTGTCGCCTCGTCGTCGAGCGTGACGCTCGACCGCGTGGGCACGCTGGTCACGACGGGGCACGTCAACGTCTACAAGGACGCCCCCCAGGCCGGCACCTGGACACTCGTGCTCGACTGGCTGCAGCCGGTGTCGGGCTCCGAGCTCGCCGAGCCCTTCCAAGGACAGGTCCGTTTCAACCACGTCGACGTCGTGTCGAACCTCCCGTCTGCTGCCAGGACGAAGCTGCACCGGTTGCGGACCTACGCGTTCAAAGTGACCGTGCGGAACACGAGTCCGTCGCCCGAGGCGTTCTTCCTCGACCCGCGGCTGACGCACCTGTCCACGGTCCGGCTCGCAGACGGGAACGGGAGCGACCAGGGCATGTCGCTACCCCTGCCGCCTGGCGGCAGCTTCCCGTTCTATGAGGTCCCGACGGACACGAGCGAGGTCGTCGCGAGCCTGACGGGGAGCGCGCCGGTGACGTTCGACACCGGCCCGTTCACGGGGGACCCTGACCTCACACCAGCCCTCGCCGCGCCTGGCGTCACGGTGCACCAGAGCGGCGACGCCGCCAGCCTCCGATTCTCGACGCCGGGCGAGGTTGCACCTGGCCTGTGGTACCTCAACCCGAGCGAGATCGGGCCGTACACCGCGTCGGGCGCGCCGGCGGTGACGGCGAACGCGTCGTTCCACGCGGTCACGAGGGCCTTTGACCTGACCGCGACGCCGTCGACCGGCGACCTCTGGAGCGCCGACAACTTGCTCACGAAGACCTTCAAGCCGGTCTTCGTCCTGCCGGGGCACGCCGTCACGATCGTGGTCAGGATCAAGCCGACGGCACGAGTGGGCTCGACGGTCACCGGCGTCATCAACGTCGATGACGTCTTCCAGGCGAACGAGCTCATCGGACTCGAGGACACGGGCGGCGACGAGCTCGCGTCACTGACGTTCAGCTACAAGGTCATGTAGCCGGCCTCGCAGGTCGGCGCCATGTTGGGCGTCGCCCAGCGATGGCCGCAGAGTGGGACGACAGCCAAGCGCGGATACCCCGCACGTGACCGCGGGCGCGGATCGTTGTCGACGAAGGTCGCCGCCATTCGACCGCCCGTTCCGCGCTGCTGGTGCGAGACGCCTCGAGCTTGGCCCCGCCGCCCTCGGGCCGGGCGTCGTCGAGCTCGGTTGAGCTCAGCAGAGCCGACCACACGCGACGACCCGTGGCCCCAAAGGGCCACGGGTCGCGGTGGGCCACTGGGGCCCAGCAGCACCGACGGCGGTTCGCGCGCGGGAGTCGCAGGGGGGGCGACGCGCGAGCCGCCGTCGGCGTGCGGCTATGTCCGAGTCGTCACCACATCGAGATGATGCCGAGCGGTGCATCGGGGAGGGTCGGACGGCCGTCACGGCTCGACGCGGGTCGTACGGGCGCGCCGTTGGAGGGGTGCAGGGCCTTGGAGTTCGCCATCGACGCCCCGTTCGGCATGGACGCGCCGTTCGGCATCGGCGTGACGTTGGAGATCGACGAGCCATGCGACGGTGCGCCACGGTTGCCCGCGCCTCGCATGCCCATCGAGGAGGACGAGGAGCCGCCCACCGAGGAGCTCACGGCCTCGCGGTCGCCGGCGACGACGCGTGCGAACAACGAGTCCTCCGACGGACGTGAGAGGTCGTCGCGGATCCGCTGCAACAGGAAGTGGGCAGACTTCGAGCTCAGGCCGTAGCGCCGTTCGACCTCACGGTCGCTGAGCTCGCGATTCGTGGACGCGATCTCGAAGGCGACGAGGATCCATGTCCTGATGGGCACATGCGTGCCGTGCATGACCGTCCCGGTGATCACCGAGAACTGCCGCTTGCACGACCGGCACTTCCACACCCGCCGCTCGGACTGGCGTCCGCGGTTGGTCGTGCGGCTGTGCCCGTTCGCTGGCCGAAGGTACGCGTGGGCGCCGACGACGCCGCAGTGCGGGCACATCGGCGAGCCGCGCCAGCGCAGGTGCTCGAGCAGCTCGTAGGCAGAAGCCTCCGTCGGCAGTCGTTCTGCGATCCTCGCCAGCACTGCGCTGGTCGCGGGGAACCGCGTCTCGCCCGAAGCGCGCAAGGCGTCGCCACGCAGCAGCTCATCGAGTGCGGCGAGGTCGAACTCGGTGAGTGGCGCCTCCATCGAGACGTCGTGGGTGGTGTCGCTGGTCATCGTTCCTCCCTGGTTGTGGGCACGGCGACTTGCCGGACCGTGAAGGTCGTGCTCCGGCACGAGAGGGGGCGCCTCGAGTGCTGGAGGTGCCTCGCTGCGCACGTGCGCGGCGAAGAAGAGGTGGTGGGCCACTGGTGACAGGTGGCCCTGGGTGCGACCTCGGGGGCCCTCTCATGACGCGGCGGGGGGCACGCCGTCGTCACGAGAGGACCCCGTCGTCGGGGACGCACCTCGTGAGGCCGTGCGACAAACGGGCGTGCCGACGCGGACACTGCACGGGGTCAATCCCGTACACGTGCCTCGCTCGGTCACCACGGTTCGTCAAGCACAACGTCACGAGTGAGAAATTCGCAGCCTTGACTCCACACACCGCCACGAACCACGCAACAAGAAGACAATTCACAAGTGCGTTGTTGTGCGCCTCCAGTGAGGTGTGTGCTCAGCGCCCAGATGAGCCAGAGAGAGCCGCTTCCCCGCGACATCGCGATTGCCCAACTTCGGGTCTACGATCCGACGACAGATCCGACGACCGAGGAGCACAATGAACGTCAGGCTTGTTCGAGTGCTCGCGGCCTGCGTGGTTGCGACCGCCGCGGCCCTCGTCGGCATCAGCGCATCCGGGGCCTCGACCTCGCCGGGGAATGCTGCTCAGGTGGCTGCCGACGTTGCTGCGTCGCTGTCCATCAAGACGCTTCCCGCAAAACTGAGCCCCTCGCTGGGGAATGCTGCAACGGACGTGGCGACGGTCGGGACGCCGGCGCTCTCTCGGTGCGATGCGACCGGCGTCACGCTCAATCCTTCGAGGTGCGTCTTCGGGGACACGAGGGGATCCAAGACCATGGTGCTGTGGGGGGACTCCCACGCATTCATGTGGTTCCCCGCGGTCAACGCGATCGCCAAGACAGAGCATTGGAAGCTCGTGGCGCTCATCGAGTACGGGTGTCCTGTTGCTGACGTCTCTGTGTGGAACCCGTTCACGAAGACGCCGTACAAGGCGTGTGACACCTTTCGAAAGAACATGATTGCTGCGATCAACAAGCTGAATCCGTCGCTCGTGATCGTGACCGAGGCATTCTCGAGCATGGCCGCATCCGGTGGGGGCGCCAGCAACACGATCACGACGGCACAGTGGCAGGCGGCTCTCAAGACCACCCTCAAGGAACTGCACTCGAAGAAGATGAGGAAGCTGGTCATTGGCGCCACGGTGCTGTCGACGGACCCTGGTCTGGACGTCCCGGTGCAGTGCCTCGCGGCGAACGTCACCTCGATCCAGACCTGCACGTTCAGCGACACCGCGGCCCAGCAAGCCCAGCGGGCAGCGGAGTCCAATGCCGCGAAGGCCGAGTCCGCCCGCTACATCAACGTATTGCCTTGGACGTGTACGACGGCGACGAAGCCCGTGTCGTGCAGCGACATCATCGGTGACTCCTCTGGCTACAAGGTCGTCTACTACTCGACCGGGCACATCACCGAGACGTACGCGCTGTGGCTCAAGACGGTGCTCGGCACCGCGCTCAAGCCGAGCCTGTAGGCGGCGCAGCCCCGGCGGCGAGACCACACCCTCGTCGATCGTCGCCACGGGTGCAGCTGAGCGCCTCGCTCCGCCAGCGCGACGATCCCCGACCCCGGAGGAGCCACTGATCGTCGTAGGCCACAGGAGCCCCGCAGCGCCGGCGCCGGCTCGTGCGCGGGGGCGCAGGGGGAGGAGCAACGGGTTGTGCGGCTACGTGTGGGTCGCACCACATCGAGATGATGCCCAGGGTGTGTCAGGTTCGGTCGGTCGTCACTGGGAGCCGGGCGCGTGGACCCGCCATTGGTGGGGTGAGCGGCGACCGAGTCGACGAGACATTCGAGTGCGAGCCATCATTGCCCGTGCCGAACGTGTCCATCGAGGTCGACGAGGAGCAAGTGCGTTGGTGTGCCTACTCAGTGAGGTGTGAGATCCACGCCCAGATGAGCCAAAAGAAGATGGGTAGCCGGCGACCTCGCGATTGCCCAACTGCAGGTCTACGATTCGACGACCACACCGATGCGGAGAGAGCCCGAAAATGGATGTCAGAATCGCGCGAACGCTGGCGGCGACGCTGCTCACCGGCACCGTCGTCCTGCTCGGCATCAGCGAGTCGGGCGCCTCGTCCGGGCCCGGAAGCGCCTCAAAGGTTGCCGCTGAGGTCGCGAGCTCGCTGTCGATCACCACGCTGCCGTCGAATCTGAGCCCGTCGCTCGCCAATGCCACGAAGGACATCGCGACCCTCGGGACGCCGACGCTCGCTGCGTGCAACACGACGGGCGAGACACTCAATCCCTCGAAGTGCGTCTTCGGCGACAAGGCGGGATCGAAGACCATGGTGATCTGGGGGGACTCCCACGCCTTCATGTGGTTCCCCGCGGTGAACGCGATCGCGAAGGCTGACCACTGGAAGCTGGTCGCACTGCTCCAGTACGCGTGCCCCCCGGCCGACGTCTCGGTCTGGAACCCGGTGGACAAGGCGCCCTACACGTCGTGCAACGTGTTCCGGAAGCACATGATCGTGGCGATCAACAAGCTCAACCCCTCGCTGGTCATCATCTCGGAGAACTTCAACAGCCAGGCAGCGAACGCAGCTGGCGCGTACAACACGATCACGCCCGCCCAGTGGCGTGCGGGGCTCGAGACGACCCTCAAGTCGCTGCACTCCAAGCGGATGCACAAGCTCGTCATCGGGAACACCGTGAGCACCGCGTCGCAGAGCGACGCGGTCCCTCCCCAGTGCCTGGCCGCAAACCCGTCTTCGATCCAGACGTGCACCATCAGCGACACCCCGGCCCTGCAGGCGCAGCGTGCGGCCGAGTCGACTGCGGCGAAGGCTGAAAGGGCGCGCTATGTCAACGTGCTCCCCTGGCTGTGCTCCTCGGCGACGAAGCCCGTGTCATGCAGCCCGATCATCGGGGAATCGTCGGGCGGCTACCGCATCGTCTACTACTCGACTGGGCACATCACCGAGACGTACGCGCTGTGGCTCAGCACGGTGCTCGGCACCGCCCTCAAGCCGAGCCTCTAGGCGGCACGGCGCGCCGGGCCGCCGGCGTTCATCGCCATGGGTGCAGCTGGGCCAGCGCGAGCGCGACCGCGAGTGCCACGACCGACCAGCTGAGCGCGGCGAGCGCGCCCTCCAAGGGAGCGAGGATCGACGCGGCCGTGAGCTCGGACGCCGAGCCGTCGAGCGCCACGATCCGCCCTGACACCGAGTTCGTGCGACGCCGCAGGCGCCTCGCGGGGGTCGAGAGCCGACGCTGGGCGCTCGCGAAGAAGTAGGCGAACACGCCCGCGCACAGCGCGGGGACGCTGATCGTGTCGTGCTGCGCGGCGTAGCCGGTGAGGACCGGGAACGCCCCCCAGCTCGCCGCGAACATGGCGTCGGTGTGGAGGCGCGCGCCGAAGAGCTCCAGGTTGTACGAGAGCGCCAGCACGAGGCCGACGACGATGAAGATCGCGAGGACCCAGCCGACCTGGACGACGCCGACGATCCCGAGGGCGACCGCGCCCGCGAGCCCGCCCACCGCTGCGACGACGAGCGCCCAGTCCGGGATCGACGTCCGCAGCGGGCGACCGTGCAGCTCGTCCAGCGCGTGCGCGGCGATCCCCACCGCGAGGAAGAACGCGAGGACCGACGCGATGAGGCGTGAGACCCGGACGGGCCCAACGAGACACCCGCCGATCACGACGTAGGCGAGGTGCCACAGGGTGTAGGGAGGATGCAGCAGCGTCCACCAGTCCCGGACCGAGCGTCGGCGGAGGAATCGTGGGTGGGCGTAGTAGGCCGGTCGGAGCTCCGCTGCCCCCGCGTCGGGTGCTGCCTCGGTCACGGGTGTCGGACACCCCACACGACCAGGCCGCCGCCGAGGCTCATCGATCGATGAGCGACCTCGGCGATGCCGGCGTCCTCCCACGCCGCGAGCGTCCAGGGGATCGGGTACTCGCGGTAGTGCGTCGAGATGCTGGGACCGAGGAAGCGTCCGACGTCGAACCACGCTGGCCCTCCAGTCACGAGGCCCGCCACGGGCAAGATCGCCCGGGTGTACAGCCACCACGCCGCGCGCCAACCGGGGCTCGGCGGCACCGCGAACTCGAGGCTGGCGATCGGGCCACCGGGTCGCACGACTCGGGCGAGCTCGGCGATCGTGGCGGCGGGGTCGGCGACGTAGCGCAGCAGGTACGTGAACGTGAGTCCGTCGAAGGAGCTGTCCTCAAAGGGAAGCTGCTCCCCGCGCCCGAGCACCATCGAGACGCGGTCGGCGAGTCCCGCCCTCGACACGTTGGCGACACCCTCGGTGAGCATGTCGACGCTGACGTCGAGTCCGATCACACGGGCGCTCGTTCGATTCGCGAGCGCGCACGTGACGGCCGCGGGCCCGCAGGCGACGTCGAGGATCCGGCTCGGCGCATGACCTGCGACGTGCGTGACCATCTCGTCGCGCCACCGTCGGTCCTGGCCGAAGGACAAGAGCTCAGCGAGCAGGTTGTAACGCTTGGGCAGGCCGGCGAAGAGCTGCCGGGCGAACTGGTTGGGCCGCGCGCGCGACTCGGCGACGTCCATCTCAGCGCACCCCGGCTCGACGGTCCCTAACATGCCCTCGTGATCCAACGATGACCGAGGTCCACCCCGTGACGTTCAGCAGCCACGCTGAGGGAACGACGCTCCCAAGCCCTACACCTGAGCAGCGCTCCGCACTCGATGCCGCACAGCACGATGCGGGAGCCCTGCGCGACGTCGCGGCCCGATGGCCGGCGCTCCTCGAGGCGTGGGCCGGTCTCGCCGAAGCAGCCGATGAGCCCGTCGCGTCGTACGCGTACGCGCGCGTCGGATACCACCGTGGCCTCGACGCGCTCCGACGTGCAGGCTGGCGCGGCTCAGGACGTGTGTACGCCTCGGAGGTCTCGAATCTGGGATTCCTCCGCTCGTTGAACTCGCTGCGGCTCGCGGCCGAGGCGATCGGCGAAGCCGACGAGGCCGAGCGGTGCGCGACGTTTCTCAACGAGCTCGACCCCGCGTGGCGCGAGCGCCTGTCGTCGTAGGTGCGGCGCCCTTGCGGCGCGGGAGGGGCTGGACCACGCCCACGGTCTAGCGGTGTGCCCATTTGGGATGACTCACGTCGGCGCCCAGGGGAGTGGATGCGCCGGCAAATCAGATGACGAGCTCCCGGCGTGTGCGAGGACGATGACGAGGATCAGCCACACCACGCCGAGTGCGAGCTGGACCGCGCTTATCGCGATCCCTGCGATCGCGAGGCCGCGTCCGTCCTGATTCGTCCGCTTGATCTGATTGAGGGCGACGATGCCGAGCACGAGCGCGGCGATCGCGTTCACCCCCCAACAGAACACGCAGAGGCTGACCACGAGCGAGGCAATCGCGAGACCGTTCGTGCCCAGGGGCCGCGCGTACAGGTACGGGGGCGCGTACTGAGGCGCGTACGGAGGTGCGCCGGGGACCCCGACGCCGTAGGGGACCGCGCTCGCGAACCCTGGCGGCGGTGGCGGGGCGTAGCTCGTGGCGAACACAGGTGCCGGGAACGGGGAGGGCGCGCCGCACTGCGGACAGTAGGCATCAATCGGTGAGAGCTCGTGGCCGTTGGCGCATGTTCGGGGAGCACTGCCGCTCTGCGAGTTCTGCGCCCCGCACTGCGTGCAGAACGACGCCGAGGCATCGATCGGGTGGCCGTTGGGGCACCGTCGATCCGTCGTTGTCATCAAGCCTCCAGTGAGCGCGCTCGATTGGGCCGTGGCCGCTCAGATAGTGACATGTCGAGGTCGATCCCGCGTCGATGCGGCAAGCGACAACTGCATCGAGGCCGCCGCTGGCGCGAGCAGACTCGGCCTGTCACAGTTCGGGTCGTGAACGTCCTCTTCGTGACACTCGACCAGCTCCGCGCAGACGCGATGGGCGCGGCGGGACATCCACTGGTGCGCACGCCGACGCTCGACGCAATTGCCGCTGACGGCGTGCGCTTCGCACGGCACTACTCCCAGGCCGCGCCCTGCTCGCCGGGGCGAGCGGCCCTCTACACCGGCACCTACCAGATGAACAACCGAGTCGTGGCGAACGGCACACCGCTCGCCGACAGGTTCGACAACCTCGCACGCGTTGCCCGGCGCAGCGGCTACGACCCGACGTTGTTCGGCTACACGGACATCGGCCTCGACCCAATGGTCGCCGACGGCCCGTCGGACCCTCGGCTCGACGGCTACGACGGCGTGCTCCCGGGTTTCTCCATCGGGCTCCAGATGCCAGAGGACCAGTCCCCGTGGCTGGCTTGGCTCGACGGATTTGGCTACGACGTCCCCGCGAACTGGATCCAGGCGCTCCGGGGCGAGCCTGGCCGACCAGCAGTCCACTCGCACTCGGCGTTCCTCACCGACCGGTTCCTCGAGTGGCTCGACGTCCAGCCCGCAGGGTGGTTCGCGCACCTCTCGTACCTCCGGCCGCACTCGCCCTACGCCGCGGCCGGGGAGTACAGCTCGCTCTACGACCCCGCCGACGTGCCGATGCCCATCGAGCGCGCCACGGACGTCCATCCGATGCACGACACGGTGCTCACGTTGCCCGAGGTCGCCGCCCCTCGAGACGAGGCCGCGATGCGCGAGCTCAGGGCTCAGTACTACGGGATGGTCACCGAGGTCGACGCCCAGCTCGGCCGCGTCATCGCGGCCATCAAGGGGCGCAAGGAATGGGGCGACACGACCGTCATGGTCGCCACCGACCACGGCGAGCAGCTGGGCGACCATGGGCTCGTCGAGAAGCTTGGCTACTTCGAGGAGAGCTACCACGTGCCACTCCTCATTCGTGATCCGCGGCACCCACAGGCGCACGGGACAGTGGTCGAGGCATTCACCGAGAACGTCGACGTGCTGCCGACCGTCTGCCAGCTGCTCGACGTCGAGATCCCCGCCCAGGTCGACGGCCTCCCGCTCACCGCGTTCCTCGAGGGTTCGACACCTCCATGGTGGCGCGACGCGGCGCACTGGGAGTGGGACTGGCGCTTCGTGTTCATCGGATCGAAGCCGAGCGGGTGGCCGCTCGACCGCCGTCTCGAGCGCCAGAACCTCGCCGTCGTGCGCACGGCGTCCTTTGCCTACGTCCACTTCGGGGACGGCACGTGGCGGTGCTTCGACGTCGGGGCCGACCCCACGTGGCGGACCGAGCGCCTCGAGCCCGACGTGGTCCTCCCGCTCGCCCAGGCGCTCGCCGGTTGGCGCCAGGAGCACCTCGACCGGACCTACACGTCGATGCTGCTGTCACCGGCGCGTCTCGGGCGGTGGCCGGTGCTCGCCGAGGCCACCTAGAACCGCGACGAGGTCGCGTCGCTGGCCGCCCGCCGTAGCCGCCCACTTGTCCCGCCCCGGCACAAGTGAAAGGATCCCGCGTTGCGTGGAGGCCCTCTATCGCCGCTGTCGTGTGCACGGCCCGTTCCAGACGATGCGCACCAGCGGGCTCGGCACGGACGCCGCGGCGGACCCGGGGAGCCGCTGATGGGGTCGTGGCCCGAGGATCCCGCGTCGAAGGGGACCGGACTGCCGCTCGAGGGCGTGCGAGTCCTCGACTTGTCCAAGATCTTGGCAGGACCGCTCTGCGTGCTCGTCGCCGCTGACCTCGGTGCGGACGTGATCAAGGTCGAGGCGCCGGACCACGGCGATCGGATCAGGGCCTTCGCACCTCCGTCGTTCGGCGCCGACGCGACCTACTACCTGTCGGTGAACCGCAATCGCCGGTCGATCGCGGTCGACCTGGCCTCACCCGAGGGCCTCGAGCTCGTGGCCCGGCTCGCGAGGGACGCCGACGCCGTCGTGGAGAACTTCCTGCCGCACCAGCTCGTCGCGCTCGGACTCGCCGAGCTGCGTGAGCAACTCGATGTCGTGTGGGTGTCAGTGCGAGGTGCCGCCAGCGGGGGGCCGCTCGCCGACGTCCCCTCCTTCGACCTCCTTGCCCAGGCGAGATCCGGCTTGATGTCGGTCACGGGCATGCCCGACGGCCCGCCGCTCAAGGTGGGCGCGCCCGTCGCCGACGTCGTCACGGGACTCTTCGCGGCGGCCGCGCTCCTCGCGGGACTCTTCGCGAGAGCACGCGGGACCAACCCGTCGCATCGATTCGAGGTGCCGCTCTTGGAGTCGACGATCGTCGCCCTCGTCAATCAGGCGCAGGGGTACCTCGTGACGGGCGAGGATCCTGGACGGCTCGGCAACGACCACCCGAGCATCGCCCCCTACGGACCCGTCGAGACGTCGGAGGGGAGCCTGTTCATCGCGGTGGCGACGAGGGGCCACTTCGTCGCGATGTGCGGCGCCCTCGGTGCGCCCGAGCTCGCCGAGGACCCCCGCTTCGCCACCAATGCCGCGAGGATCGCGCACCGCGAGGAGTTCGACGCGGCGCTTCGGGCACGCTTCTCGACGCGCTCGGCGACCGACTGGGCTGCCGTGCTCACCGAAGCCGGCGTACCGTGCGGCCCGGTGCACTCCGTGCAGAGCGCACTCGCAGACCCGCAGATCCGAGACGGCGGCCTTGTCACGACCGCCACGACCAGCGCGGGGGAGTTCCACATGCTTCGCTCGCCGATCAGGGTCGACGGCAACTGGCTGCCGGTGCGCCGTTCGCCACCCGTCCTCGACCAAGACGGCGAGCAAATTCGTGCCTCGTTGGGGGACGTGTGACGACGCATCGCCAGCTCGAGTTCGCCGACGAGCAGGCAGGGGCGATCGAGGCGATTGCGAGTATTGCCAGCGGCAAGGGCTGGTGCAACCTGACACCTGAGATCGACTCGACGGACATCGAGGTGCTGTCGGTCAGCGTCTTCTCGCTCCGCACGAAGCGCGGCTCTCCCGTGGCGACACTCGTGACGTCGCCGCCGCGCAAGGGGATCCCGAGAGCCGGGACGCTCGGCGTGCTCCACACTCGCGGACGTCTCGGCGCCGCCAGGATCGAGTCGATGCTCAACGGGGTGGCATTCCCGATCCGCCAGGACCACACCCAGCGAGGGCTGCTGCTCGAGGTGCCCGGCGACGTCGGCCCCGCGACGGTCCTCGAGGTGATGACGAGCGTGCTCGCCGACCTCTGTGACTACCGGCGCACCGGGAACTGGCGGCTCGACGTCTTCGAGCGCGCGGCGACGTAGCGGTCGTCAACGTTCCGTCGAGGGGGCCGCCCTAGGCGTCGCGACGAAGGAGGAGCCAGCCGCCGCCGATCAGCGACGCGATCGCGTAGGCAGCGAGCACGAGCGTCGAGATCCATGGGGAGAACGACGTGAACTGCACGCCATTCGAGTGCGCCGCGCGCATCGACTGGGTGAGCACCTCGGGCAGGAACTTGAAGATGTGCACGTTCCAGGACGAGGGGAGCGCAGAGACGATGAGCAAGAGCACCAGCTGGATCGACACGTACACCGTGATGGCGCCCGCGGTGTGCCGCAGCATCGCGGCGAATCCCAGCGCGAGCAGCGCCAGCAGCGCGAGGGACATGCCGGCAAGGAAGACCGCGCGGAGCGCGCCCGCGGACGCCAGCGTGTCCGACGGCGTCACCGGGTGCAGGATCGCCTGTCCGATGAAAAATGAGATGAAGGCGCATGCCTCGCCGACCACGAGCGTGGCGACGAAGAGGACGCCCGCCTTCGAGATGAGCACGGAGAGGCGCCGCGGCGTCGCCGCGAGCGTCATGCGAATCGATCCCGAGGAGTACTCCGACGACATGATGAGGACGCCGATCACCCCGATCGCGATCTCGGCGAAGAAGAAGCCGAACAGGCTTGTGCGGACCGCGTCGAACGCGAGGTGCTCGGGAAGATGCTCGCTCGGCCACTGCTGGCGCTCGGCGAAGCACCCGAGCGCGCCGATGCCAACGCAGAGAAAGACCGTGACGACAAGCGTGTAGAGGGTGGATCGAACCGACCGAAACTTCAGCCACTCGCTCGAAATGGTCGGGAGGAGGTTCACGTCGAGTGCCCGAACTCGACGTGCTCTTTGGTCAGGGCCATGAAGGCCTCCTCGAGGGAGGCTCGCTGGGGGGCGAGCTCGTGGAGCACCAGGTGCTCGCGCGCGGCGACCTCGCCGATCGTCGCGGCATCGAGCTCGGTCACGACGAGCGCGCCGTCCGCCTGACGGCGTACCGTTGCACCGGAGCGCGTGAGCGCCGCAGCGAGGCTCGTGGCGTCGGGCGAGCGCACCGACACGCTGGAGCCGGCCCGGGCGATCATCTCGCCCATGTCGGCGTCCTCGAGCAGCCTGCCGCGGCCGATCACGATGACGTGATCGGCCGTCAGCGCCATCTCGCTCATGAGGTGCGAGGAGACGAAGACGGTTCTTCCCTGCTTGGCGAGCGAGCGCAGCAGCTCGCGGACCCATTGGATGCCCTCGGGGTCGAGGCCGTTGACCGGCTCGTCGAACAGGAGCACCTCAGGGTCGCCCAGGAGCGCCGCGGCGATGCCGAGCCGCTGTCCCATGCCGAGGGAGTAGCCCCCGGCCCGCTTGTTCGCGACCGACGCGAGGCCGACGAGCTCGATCACCTCTTCCACTCGCGACCTCGCGATCCGGTTCGACGCGGCAAGCGCTCGGAGATGGTTGCGAGCCGACCTGCCGGGATGGAGCGCCTTTGCCTCGAGGAGCGCGCCGACCTCGTGGAGGGGCCACGTGATCTCGCCGTACGCGCGGCCGTCGATCGTGACCGAGCCCGCATCGGGATGGTCGAGCCCGATCATCATCCGCATCGCGGTCGACTTGCCCGAGCCGTTCGGGCCGAGGAATCCCGTCACGATGCCCGCACGGACGCTGAACGTCAGGTCGTCGACCGCGGTGGTCGTGCCGTAGCGCTTGACGAGCCCTCGTGCTTCGATCACGACGCCAAAGTCTCGCAGGTCCTCCCGGCGGCACGACTCGGCGCCGAGATCGCGCTGACGACCGGTACGCTGCACCGCGCGGCGCGCGGCGCGCAGAGGAGGTCGTCAGCATGTTCTCCAAGCGACATCAGGAGATGGTGGCACCCGAAGACGCGCTCAAGGGGCGCGCGACGCCGATGACCGTCAGCGTCGTGCACCGAGCGCTCGGCGTCCCGATCACGCCGCCGTTTGACCCGTCCTTGGAGGTCGCGTACTTCGCCCTCGGATGCTTCTGGGGTGCGGAGCGGAAGTTCTTCCAGGCACCCGGCGTCGTGACGACCGCAGTCGGCTACATGGGCGGCTACACGCCGAATCCCACCTACGAGGAGGTCTGCAGCGGCCGAACGGGTCATGCCGAGGCGGTGTTGGTCGTCTTCGACCCCAACGTGACGACCTATGAGGCGCTGCTCTCGCTGTTCTTCGAGTCCCACGACCCCACGCAGGGGTTCCGTCAGGGCAACGACGTCGGCACCCAGTACCGCAGCGCGATCTACGCGACGACGCCTCGACAGCGCGAGCTCGCGCTGCGCGCCCGCGACGCCTACGGCGCGCGGCTCGTCGACTCGGGCCACCCCACTCCCACGACCGAGATCGAGGACGCCGGTGTCTTCTACTACGCCGAGGACTACCACCAGCAGTACCTGATCGCGAACCCGAATGGCTACTGCGGGCTCGGCGGCACCGGCGTGTCGTGCCCCGTGGGCGTGTTCGCACAGGACTGACGAGACACCGGTCTGGAGGGGCGACCAGGGGTCGCCGTGCCCTCGATCGGGCAGCGAGCTCAGGCAGTCGAGAGCACCGATGACGGCTCGCGACGCGCGAGCCAGTCCCCCCGGCGCACAACCCAGCGGACCTTGATGCCGGACTCGAGCAGCGCCTCGGGCGGAACGGTAAACGCCGCGACCCTCGAGAAGCCGAGGCGCCGTGGCACCGCACCGGATCGCAGGTTGGCTGCGTCGTGGACGATCTCGACGACGTCGATGCCCTCGATGCCGAAGGCCACGTCGATCGCCATCCTGCATGCCTCGGTCACGAGGCCCCTGCCGGTCGCCGCGTCGTCGAGCCAGTAGCCGATCTCGAGCTCGTCGGGCCCACCCCTGCGATGCAGGCCGAGCATGCCCCGGGGCGCGCCGTCCTCCACGATCACCCAGCCCGCGTCGCGCCCCTCACGCCAGCGGCGCTCGATGTCGGCCTGCACTGCGGCTTCGGCCGCAGCGTCGAGCGGCTCGACCGCCCAGCCGAGGAACTGCGACAGCGTGGGCCGCGAGCGGTCGATGAGCGCTCGGATCGCCTCCACTGCGTCAGGCTCACCGCGCCACATCTCGAGGCGGAGCCTCGCGCCGACGACGAGGCCAGGCAGGGGCTCGTTGAGCGGCGGCGGTCCGCTCACCGACCCGCGAGCGTCGCGAGCGCGGCCAGGACGACCTCGGCCTCGCTGACGATCGAGAGGAGGAGCTCGCCGGCGGGCACGAGCGCATCGATCGCGCCGACTGCCTGTCCGGCCGGGTAGCCCTCTCTCGCCGGATCGATGCCGAGTGTCGACTCGTCGCCGCCGAGGTGGAACGTCCCGTCGCGAAACGACACGCCGAGTTGATCTGGGAACGGCTTCAGCGCGCCAGGATTCTGCTCGTAGTAGGCGGTCGTGTCGTTCTTGATCACGCGCATGGTCTTGCCCGAGTATGCCCGGGACACCGTCGTGCCGTCCTCACGTGCCTCGAGGATCCGCTCTTTGAACCCGGGGATCCCCCTCGCCTCGGGCGTCGCGATGAAGCGCGTCCCGACCCAAATCCCGTCGGCACCGAGCGCGAGGGAGGCCGCAAGGCCCCGGCCGTCGAAGATCCCACCTGCGGCAACGACGGCGACGTCGCCGCCTACCGCGTCGACGATCATCGGTACGAGTGGCATCGTGGCGACGGTGCCGGTGTGGCCACCCGCCTCGGTGCCTTGCGCGACCACGAGGTCGCAGCCTGCGTCGACGGCCCGCCGAGCGTGGTCGACCTTCCCGCACATCGACACGACGAGCAGCCCGTGGTCGTGGCATAGCTCCACCACCTTCGAGGGAACGCCCAGCCCCGCGACGAAGGCACTCGCGCCGCCTTCGATCACGAGCTCGACGGAGTGGACGAGGTCCCCGGGCATCGCCGTGAGGAGGTCGACGCCGAAGGGCTTGTCCGTGGCTGCCCTCGTCGCGCTGATCTCGTCGACCATCGTCGCCTCCGACATCGTCGATGCCCCGAGGCACCCGAAGCCGCCAGCGTTCGACACCGCGGCGGCAAGCGCGGCGTAGGACACGCCCCCCATGCCAGCGAGCATGACGGGATGGTCGATTCGCAGCGCCTCAGTGAGTCGTGTCGAAAGCACGATGTCCTCCTTGTCGCGGTCACGCTACTCACGGCGTCCCGACCACAACCAGCCGTCGAGCGACCCTGCCGCACCGCACGGTGCTGCCCGTGCGCGTCATGGCGGACTCGGAGGCTCGAGCTGTCCCATCGAGCGTCGGATCGCCGCCGATACAATGGTGCCCTACGGTGCGCCGGGAAGACTGGTCGGCAGAGAGAAGCAGCGATGCCACGACCCACGTCGACCATGACGCCCCTCCATCGCGACGCCGATGACGCACTCGTTTCGGGGGAGCTGACACGGTGACGGCCGCGAGCTCCTCATCTGCAGGGACGCCCGGCGGCCACGGACTCGTGCCCCGCGAGCACGACCCCCGCCGCCAGCGTCGGCTGCCGAGCTGGCGCATCGAGGCCGCCCGCACGACGCTCTGGTTGGTCCCGACCCTCCTCGTCCTCGTCTCGATCGCGCTGTTCGCGGCCACGATCGCCTTCGATCACCACGTCTACTCCCAGCGCCTCACCCTGCCGACATGGCTTCGCACGGGGGACGCCGATGCGGGCCGCCAGGTCGTCATCGCGATCGCTGCGGCAGTCATCACGGTGGTCGGCGTGGTCTTTTCCATCACGATCCTCGCACTGACGCTCGCGTCCCAGCAGTTCGGCCCCCGCATGATGCGTCACTTCATCCGTGACGTCGGCAGCCAGGTCACCCTCGGCGTCTTCGTCGCGACGTTCGTGTACGCCGTGCTCGTGCTCGCGTCGATCACGACCGGACCGCGTGGAGGGTTCGTGCCCCACCTGTCGATCACGGTCGCCGAGGCGCTCTCGCTCGTCGACGTGGGCGTCCTGATCTACTTCATCCACCACATCGCCAAGATGATCCAGCTTCCCGAGGTGATCGCGTCGATCGCGCGCGACCTGCATCAGGCGATCGTGGCCGAGTTCCCCGCGCGCGCCGACTCGACGGCGGAGCGACCCGACGACGAGGGACGATCGGTCGACACGCTGCTCGAGGCTCTCGAGCGCAGCGGCGGGGACGTGGCCGCCACTTCGAGTGGCTACCTCCAGCACGTCGGCTACGCCCAGCTCGTGGAGATCGCGGCGCACAATGACGCGGTGATCCGCCTCAAGCATCGACCTGGACACTTCGTCGTCGAGGGGCACCCGCTCGCCGAGGTCTGGCCGAGCACCGCCGCGCCGCAGGTCGCTGCTGCGCTTGGCCGCGCCCATGCGCTGGGGCCTCACCGGACCCTGTTGCAGGACCCGGTCTTCGCGATCGACCAGCTCGTAGAGATCGCCATCCGAGCGCTCTCGCCCGCCGTCAACGACACGTTCACCGCCTTGACCTGCATCGACTGGCTCTCTGCGGGCCTGAGCGAGTTGTCGCAGCGGTCGCTCACCGAGGGCGTGTACCGGGATCAACTCCGTCGGATCCGCCTCATCTCGTGGGACCCTTCCTACAGCCGCATGGTGAATCGAGCGTTCGACAAGATCCGCCAGTGCGCAGGGGGCATGCCCGCAGTCTTGATCCGGCTCCTCGACGCGATGACGGCGGTCACTCGGGCCACCGTCGAGTCGAGGCAACGACAGGCGCTCGCCCGTCAGGGCGAGATGATCCTCGCGGTTGCCGAGGCGACAGTTCACGAGCCGCGCGACCTCGCCGACGTGCGCTCGAGGCACGAGCGCCTCCTCGCTGCCATCACGGGCATGGACGACGAGCCCGCTGCGGTCCCGTCCTAGGCTCGTCGCGACTCGAGGACCGGAGGGTTCGTGGCGCTGACAGGCAAGGTCGCAGTGGTGACCGGGGGCAACAGTGGCATCGGCAAGGCGATCGCGCTCGCCCTCGCCGCGCAGGGAGCGACGATCGTCATCGACTGGGTCGCCGACGAGCAGGCGACTGAGGCCCTGGAGGACCAGGTGCGCGCGCTTGGCGACAAGGCCCTCGGCGTCGAGGCGGACGTGAGCAACGTCGCGGACCTCGAGCGCCTGATCGCCTCGGCCGTGACGGCGTTCGGCCGGATCGACGTGATGGTGAACAACGCCGGCGTCGAGACGCGCACCTCCGTACTCGACACCACCGAGTCGCAGTACGACCGCGTGCTCGCCATCAATCTCAAGAGCGCGTTCTTCGGGACCCAGCTCGCGGCGCGACAGATGATCGCCCAGGGCGGCGGCGGGCGGATCATCAACGTCACGTCGGTGCACGAGGACTGGCCCATGCCCGGCAACACCGCGTACTGCGTCTCAAAGGGGGGCATGCGAATGCTGACGCGCACCGCAGGCGTCGAACTCGCCGCGCACGGCATCCTCGTGGTCGGCGTCGGACCAGGGGCGGTCGCCACGCCGATCAACGCGTCGACGATCGGTGATCCCGCTGCGCTCGCCAAGCTGAACGCGGCAATCCCGCTCGGGCGAATGGCCCAGCCCGAGGAGATCGGGTCGGTCGTCGCGTTCCTCGCGAGCGACGCGGCGAGCTACCTGACTGCGACGACGATCTTCGCCGACGGCGGCCTCATGCAGTCGAGCCCCGGGCTCTGAGCCGCCACGCGCGGGTCCGGGCTCGCACGCCTGCCCCCGCGCTACCCTTCGGCCCGACACAAGCCCGACTCCCCATGCTCAGGAGAGCTGAATGACCGAGGAGCACCGCCGGACTGCGTCCTTCGGTCGCCTCGAGGACGGCTTGCGCTCCGCCAGCGAGTGGTACTGGTGGGGGCCGTACGTCAGCGAGCGCCAGTGGGGCACCGTCCGCGAGGACTACAGCGCCGACGGCAATGCGTGGGCGTACCTGCCCTTCGATGCCGCGCGATCGACGACCTATCGCTGGGGTGAGGACGGGCTCGCGGGCTTCTGCGACGTCGAGCAGCACTTCTGCCTCGGCCTCGCGCTCTGGAACGGGCGCGACCCGTTCTTGAAGGAGCGGCTGTTCGGGCTCAACCCGTCCCAGGCGAACCACGGGGAGGACGTGAAGGAGTATTGGTGGTACCTCGACTCGGTGCCGAGCCACGTCTGGAACGTCTGGCAGTACCACTATCCCCAGGCGCCCTTCCCCTACCAGGACCTCATCGACGTCAATCGCGCGCGGAGCCTCGAAGAGCCCGAGTACGAGCTGCTCGACACCGGGGCGTTCGACGACGATCGGTACTGGACCGTCGTCGTCCGTTACGCGAAAGCCGATCCCACCGACGTGCTGTGGGAAATAGAGGTCACGAACGAAGGACCCGAGCTCGACACCCTGCACGTGCTCCCCACGGCATGGTTTCGCAACACCTGGTCATGGGAGCACGACGCCGCGCGCCCAGTACTGGAGGTCGACGGCCCAGGTGCGCTGCGCGTCGAGCACCCCTGGCTCGGCACACTGCGGCTCACCGCCGACACCGGGCCTGACGGCGCCGTGCCGAGGATCCTCGTGTGCGACAACGAGTCGAATCCGGCCGTTGCCGCCGGCACCGACCACGCGGCCTCGGCGTTCCCGAAAGACGCGATCAACGACCACGTCGTGCGCGGTGCCGACAGCGTCAACCCCGACGGCGTGGGCACCAAGGGCTCGTTCTGGTACGCCCTCGAGGTCGAGCCGCACGCCACGGTGCGCGTGCGTCTGCGCCTCCAGCCACGAGACGAGGCCGCCGCGAGCGCCGCGGACTCGCAATTTGGCGAGCCGTTCGCCCGCGTCCTCGATCAGCGGTCGAGCGAGGCAGACGAGTTCTACGCGGCTGTCACCCCGTCGGCGGCGAGCGAGGACGAGGGCCGTGTCCTTCGCCAGGCGTTCGCCGGGATGCTGTGGGGCAAGCAGCTCTACTACTACGACGTCGCTCGGTGGCTGGACGGCGACCCCACGGGTCCCGCGCCGCCGACGGGTCGTGCCGAGGGGCGCAACTCCAAGTGGCGCAACTTCGACGCGTTCGACATCATGTCGATGCCTGACAAATGGGAGTACCCGTGGTTCGCGGCGTGGGACTTGGCCTTTCACTGCGTGGCCCTCGCGAGGATCGACCCGGCATTCGCGAAGTACCAGCTGATCCTCCTGTGTCGGGAGTGGTTCCAGCATCCGAGCGGCGCGCTGCCTGCCTATGAGTGGGACTTCGGCGATCTGAACCCACCGGTGCAGGCGAGGGCCGCACTCGAGGTGTTCGCTGCGTCCGGGGACGAGGACTACGACTTCTTGAGCAGGGTCTTCGACAAGCTGTTGGTCAACTTCACGTGGTGGATCAACCGAGAAGATGCTGACGGCTCGAACCTCTTCGAAGGCGGCTTCCTCGGGCTCGACAACATCGGACCGATCGACCGATCGCACCTGCCGCCTGGCTACCTGCTGCGACAGGCAGACGCCACGGGCTGGATGGCGTACTACGCGCTTTCCATGGCGGTCATGGCTGTCCAGCTCAACCGCGGCAGCGGTCGGCCGACCAATGATCTGGTGCTCAAGTTCCTCGAGCACTTCGCCCTCGTTCGGCGAGCGCTCAACAACCTCGGGCTCTGGGGAGAGGAGGACGGGTTCTTCTACGACCAGCTGGAAGGGCCGACCGGCTCGGAGGTCATGATCGCCGTGCACTCGATGGTCGGGGCGATCCCCCTCCTCGCCACGATGGTGCTCGATGAGGACCTCGTGCGCCAGCTCGGACGGTTTGGTAAGCAGGGCGCCGAGCTCGTCGGCGCTGGGGCGGCCGAGCTCGACGAGCTCGACGACGAGCAGTGGGTGCGAGGCGAACCTGGACGGCGACGACTGCTGCTGGGCGTCGTCGAAATCTCGCACCTCGATCGGCTGATCTCGCGACTGCTCGACGAGTCCGAGTTCCTCTCCCCGTACGGGCTCCGGTCGCTGTCGAAGTTTCACCTCAAGCACCCGTTCGAGCTCGACGTCGAGGGATTCCACGCCTCCATCAACTATGAGCCCGCTGAATCGACCACCCACATGTTCGGCGGCAACTCCAACTGGCGCGGGCCGGTCTGGTTCCCGCTCAACTACCTCGTGTGCGGGGCCCTGGCCCGGCTCGGCGAGTTCTACGGCGACGAGGTGTCGGTTGAGTACCCCACCGGCTCAGGTGCCTACCTGACGTACCGCGAGATCGCGAGGGACCTTCGTCGGCGGCTGATCTCGATCTTCCTCGTCGGCAGCGACGGGCGCCGCCCGTGCTTCGGGACGATTGAGCGATTCCGCTCGGACCTGCGGTGGCGCGACAACGTCCAGTTCAATGAGTACTTCCACGGCGACAACGGGGCGGGACTTGGCGCCTCGCACCAGACTGGCTGGACGGGGCTCGTCGCGGACCTCATCATCCGGATCCACGATGACGCTGCCGGTTTGAGCGACACGCTGTTCTCGGGGGGCGCGTCCGCGACGTGACCGAGCCGCCGACCAACTCAGGCGAGCCCCTCCCGCTGGGCGCCACCGCGGGTGATGGCACGACGAGCTTTGCGATGTTCTCGAGCCAGGCCGCCGGGGTCGAGCTGTGTCTCTTCGACGAGCGCGGCGAGGAGACGCGCGTCGCGCTCGAGGCCACTGACGCGGTGTGGCGCGCGACGGTCGAGGGCGTCGGGCCGGGCCAGCAGTACGGATTCCGGGTCCACGGTCCGTTCGATCCCGCGCGAGGGCTCTGGTGCGACCCGTCAAAGGTGCTGCTCGACCCCTACGCGCGCGCGATCGCAGGCCGCGTCGACCATCTCGACGGTCAGCTCACCGCGGGCAGCGGCGTCGACTCGGCCCCCTTCGTGCAGCGCAGCGTGGTGATCGACGAGGGGTTCGACTGGGGCGACGACGACGACGTCCGTCCGCGCCACGCCTGGGAGGACACTGTCGTCTACGAGGTGCACGTGCGCGGCGCGACGATGCGACACCCCGGGGTGCCCACCGAGCTGCGCGGCACCTACGCCGGCTTTGCCCACGATGCCTTCGTCTCGCATCTCGTCAAGCTCGGCGTGACGACCGTCGAGCTGTTGCCGGTCCATGAGTTCGTCGACGAGCCGTTCCTCGTCCATCAGGGTCGCACCAACTACTGGGGGTACAACTCGATCGGGTTCTTCGCACCTGCGTCGCGCTACTCGTCGACGGGCGAGACGGGCGCCCAGGTCAGCGAGTTCAAGTCAATGGTGCGCGCGCTGCATCGAGCCGGGCTCGAGGTCATCCTCGACGTCGTCTACAACCACACCTCGGAGGGGGACGACGAGGGTCCGTCGCTGTGCTTCCGCGGGATCGACGAGCCCGCGTACTACCGACTTGACGACGCGTGCCACCTCGTCGACACAACGGGGTGCGGAAACTCGATCAACTCGGCGAGCCCCGTCGCGATCGACCTCGTGATCGACTCGCTTCGCTACTGGACGACCGCCTGCCACGTCGACGGCTTCCGATTCGACCTCGCCCCGACTCTCGCGCGACCGCACGGAGAGTTCGACGCGCACGCCCCGATCCTCGCGCGTTGCGTCGGTGATCGGGTGGTCGCCTCCACCAAGCTGATCAGCGAGCCGTGGGACGTCGGCGGCGAGGACAGCTTCGCGCTCGGCCGCTTCCCAGAGCCGTTTCGCGAGTGGAACGGGCGGTTCCGCGACTCGGCGCGCGACTTTTGGCGGAGCGAGGACGGCACGCTGTCGGTGCTCGCGACGCAGGTCGCGGGCTCGTCGGACCTGTTCGAGGCTGCCGGGCGCCCGGACACGTCGTCGATCAACTTCGTCACGTCCCACGACGGCTTCACGCTGCGTGACCTCGTCAGCTACGACCACAAGCACAACGAGGCGAACGGCCAGGACAACACGGACGGGACCGACGACAACCGTTCCTGGAACTGCGGGTCCGAGGGGGCGACCTCGGACCCCGACATCGTCGCGCTGCGTGGCCGCCAGGCGCGCGCGATCCTGACCACGCTGCTCTTGAGCAGGGGTGTGCCGATGCTCCTCGGGGGCGACGAGCTCGGGCGAACCCAGCAGGGCAACAACAATCCCTACTGCCAGGACAACGAGCTCAGCTGGTTTGACTGGGGCCACGTCGACAAGCCGACGCTCGAGTTCGCCTCGCGCGTGCTTGCGCTGCGACGCGCGCACCCCGCACTGCGCTCGCCCGGAGGTGGCGACGCGGCGTCGGCGCTCGAGTGGTACTCGACGACGGGCGAGGCGATGGCTGACGACGACTGGGAGGACGCGACCAACCGGTGCGTGGCGATTCGCTCTGCGCATCACGGCGACGAGGCCGTGCTGCTCATCAACGGCTACTGGGAGCCGGTCACCTTCACGCTGCCAACGAGCGTTGTCGGCCGGCTGGTCGAGTCGCTGTGCACGTTCGACCCCGCTCGTCCCCAGGTGCGGCACGATGCCAGCGCGGAGGTCGAGGTGCCACCACGGAGCATCACCGTGCTGCTCGCCGCGGGTGCGTGACGACGACGCGACTCAGCTGCGGTAGATCTGGGTGACGTAGTCATCGAGCATCCTCGTCGCGCAGTAGCGGGGCCCGAGGGTGCGCAGTGACGCGCGCACCCGCTCGAGCCACTTCGTGGGGATGCCGTGCTCGTCTCGGTCGTAGAAGAGGGGCTTCACCTCGTTGTCGATGAGGTCGTAGAGCGCGTTGGCGTCGCGCTCGTCCTTCGCCGCCTCGTCAGGGTCGACGCTGCCGTCGATCGCCCATCCGTTGGAGCCGTCGTAGGCCTCCATCCACCAGCCGTCGAGCACGCTCAGGTTGAGGCCCCCATTGAGCGCGGCCTTCATGCCGCTCGTGCCGCTCGCCTCGAAGGGCGGCCTCGGCAGGTTCAGCCACACGTCGCAGCCGGCGACGACCGTGGTCGCCGCGCTCAGGTCGTAGTCCTCGAGGAACACGACCCTGTTGCCAACCTCGGGCACGCGCTTGAGCTCAAACATCCGCTGGGCGAACGCCTTGGCGGCGTCGTCGAGAGGGTGCGCCTTGCCGGCAAAGACGAACTGCAGCGGACGGTCGTGGTTGAGCAGCGAGAGGGCGCGCTCGACATTGTGCACGAGGAGGTTGAGCCGCTTGTACGTCGCGAGTCGCCGCGCGAAGCCGATCGTGAGGAAGCTCGGGTCGAACGCGTCGCGTCCGGCCTGCACGAAGTCGATGTCCTCGCCCCGGGCGAGCCGATCCACGACCACCTTGCGCCGGATCTGGTACACGAGCTCGTCTCGCTGCGTGCAGCGCACGTCCCAGAGCCGCTCGTCGTCGATCTCGTCGACCTGCTTCCACAAGATGGGGTCGCTCGCGAAGCGCTCCCAACCATCGCCGAAGCACTCGGTGAGGAGCTTGCGCATGGGCGGGGCCATCCACGTGGGGAGGTGCACCGCGTTCGTCACGTGGGTGATCGGCACATCGTCGGTCCCGCCATGCGGGAACATCTCGTGCCACATCGCGCGGGCAATCGCCCCGTGGCGCTGGCTGACCGCGTTGGTCGACCGAGAGCCCCGAATGGCGAGCGGCGTGAGCCCCGTCGGCTCCGCGGCGTCCGCGGGATGCATCCGTCCGAGGGCGAGGACCTCGTGGCCGTCGAAGTGCAGCTCGTCGAAGAGGCGACCGAGGACGCTGAGGACCTCGTCTCTGCTGTAGGTCTCGTTGCCCGCGGGCACCGGGGTGTGGGTCGTGAACACGAACTTCGAGCGCGACTGCTCGATCGCCTCGCCGCTGTGGCTGGCGGGCGAGTCCGAGGCAGCCGACAGCGAGGAGGCGACGGCGAGCGTCGCGAGCGCGGCATGCCCCTCGTTCAGGTGGTAGAGCGAGGGCTTGATCCCCATCGCGTCGAGCGCCCGCGCCGCGCCGACCCCGAGCAGCGCGTACTGCGCCAGGCGGATCGACGAGTTGCCCTCGTAGAGGCGCGAGGAGACCCACCGCTGCAGCGGCGTGTTCTCGCCGAGCTCGGCGTCGAGCAGGAACAACGGGACCCGGCCGACTTGGACCCGCCAGACGTGCGCGTCGAGCTCGCCGTCCCAGATCGGGACATTGATCGTGAGGGGCGAACCGTCGGCCGTGGTCACGCGCACCGCCGGCATCACGTTCGGGTCGGACTCGATCCAGTACTCCTGCTGCCACCCCGACCGGTCCATGCGCTGGTGGAAGTAGCCCCTTCGATAGAAGAGCCCGACGCCCACGAACGGCACCGCCTGGTCCGAGGCCTCCTTCAGCAGGTCGCCCGCCAGCACGCCGAGCCCGCCCGAGTACACCGGCAGCGAGCGGTGCACGCCGAACTCTGCGCACAAGAACGCGACGGGACCGCCGTCCAACGACGGGCTGTCGGGGCGCTGGAGGTCGTCTCGAAGGTCGTTCGCGACGCGGTCGAGCTGCTCGAGGAACCGCTCGTCGGTCGCCCAGGTGAGCAGGTCAGGCTCGGAGAGGTCGCGCAAGAACCGGACCGGGTTCTCGTTCGTGAGGCCGAAGCGGTGCGCGCCGAACGCGCGGAACAGCTCGCGTCCCCCCGGGGTCCACGACCATTTGTAGTTGTAGGCGATCTCGGCGAGCGGCTGGAGCGGCTCGGGCAGCCGCCTCCCGAGCCGATCGATCGCACGCGTCAGGTCGCGTGAGCCGTCCGTGGGATGCGGCTCACCGGATCCACGGGGCGGCATGAGACGTCGAACCTAGCGGACGTCGCGCGCGCGGCCGGGGTTGCTGGCGGTCACCGACGCGAGTAGATCACAAACCCAAGCGGCGGCAGGATGAGCGAGGCACGGTCGGCCCTGCGGTGCCACGGCTCATGGGTCGTCTCCACGTTGTCGACGACCGCGAGACCCGAGCCGCCGAACTCGACCGCGTCGCTGTCGACGAGCAGTGACCACGCCCCTGGCGCCGGCATGCCGACGAGGTAGTCGTAGCGGGGCTCGGGGGTCGCGTTGAGGACCGCGACGAGCAGCGAGGTGTCGCCGTCGTGCCGCTCGACGCTCACCACGCTGTGGTCCCGGTCGTCGCCGTCGATCCAGGAGAAGCCTCGGTCCGAGAGGTCGTCTCGATGCAGTGCCGGCTCGCTTCGATACAGCTCGTTCAGGCGTGCCACGAGTGACGCGATGCCGCGGTGCTCGGCGCGCTCGAGCAGGTGCCAGTCGAGGCTCCGCTCGTGGGACCACTCCGACGGCTGTCCGAACTCGTCGCCCATGAACAAGAGCTTCTTGCCGGGCTGGACGAGCTGGTACCCGAACAAGAGGCGCAGGTTGGCGAACCGCTGCCAGTCGTCGCCGGGCATCTGGTCGAGCAAGGACCCCTTGCCGTGGACGACCTCGTCGTGGGAGAGCGGCAGGATGAACTGCTCGGAGGTCGCGTAGACCGAGCGGAAGGTGAGCCGATCGTGGTGGAAGCTGCGGTGGATCGGGTCCTTGGCCAGGTAGTCGAGCGTGTCGTGCATCCAGCCGAGGTCCCACTTGTAGTCGAAGCCGAGCCCGCCCTCGCTCGTCGGTGCGGTCACCCCTGGCCACGAGGTCGACTCTTCGGCGACCGTGATCGCGTCGGGAAAGGCCCGGTGCAGCTCCTCGTTGCACGCCTGCAGGAACTCGACTGCCTCGAGATTCTCGCGGCCGCCGTGGCGATTGGGCACCCACTCGCCGGGCTCCCGTGAGTAGTCGAGGTACAGCATCGAGGCGACCGCGTCGAAGCGAAGGCCGTCGACGTGGTACCGATCGAGCCACGAGCACGCCGCGCTGAGCAGGAAGGACCGCACCTCGAGTCGCCCGTAGTTGAAGATCAGGCTGTCCCAGTCGGGGTGCACCCCCTGTCTCGGGTCGGCGTGCTCGAACAGATGCGTCCCGTCGAAGGTCGCGAGGGCGAAGGCGTCGCTCGGGAAGTGCGCGGGCACCCAGTCGAGCAGCACGCCGACGCCTGCTTGGTGCAGCGAGTCGACGAGGGCGGCGAACTCGTCGGGCTCGCCGTAGCGGGCCGTGGGCGCGAAGAAGCCCGTCACGTGGTAGCCCCACGAGCCGTAGAACGGATGCTCACTCACTGGCAGCAGCTGCACGTGCGTGAAGCCGTACTCCCGCACGTGCTCGATGAGGCGTGGCGCGATCTCGGTGTAGGTGAGGGGACGGTCGTCCTCCTCGACGCAGCGCGCCCACGAGCCCAGGTGCAGCTCGTAGACCGAGATCGGCTGGTCGACCGTCTGGCGTGCGGCCCGGGACGCCATCCACTCGCCGTCGCCCCAGGCGTGTCGCAGCTCGGCGGTGATCGACGCGGTGCCAGGGGCGAGCTCGGCTCGCTTCGCGAACGGGTCAGCCTTGTCGAAGGGCTCGCCGCCGACCGTCGAGGCGAGCTTATACTTGTAGCGCTCGCCGAGGCCGACACCGCCGATGAAGCCCTCCCAGACGCCGGTGTCCTCGTGCCGGGCGAGCGGGTGCTGGCGGCCATCCCAGCCGTTGAAGTCGCCGATGACCTCGACCCACGCGGCGTTCGGGGCCCAGACCGAAAAGTAGGTTCCGCGCCGCCCGTCGACCTCCATCTCGTGGGCGCCCAGCCGGTCGTACAGCTGCGCGTGGCGACCCTCGTTGAAGAGATGCTCGTCGATCGGCCCGAGTCGAGTGACCGAGAAGTCAGTCCCCGAGTGCATCCCGGGCCGGCTCGGTTCGGGGTGCAGCTCAGACGGGCGTCGAGCGTGGAGCTCGTCGAGCGAGCCGAACACCGAAGGGTCCGTCTCGAGGTCCTCGAGCGGCGGGTCGATGCGGTACTGCCAGTTCGGGCGCTCGACGGAGGTGCCCGGGAGATTCACGGCGTCGCGCTCGCCCGCGAGGTCGCCCAGCTGGGCGACGACGAGCCCGGCGTCGCTGAGGGCCAGGGCCTCGAGCGTGGCGGTGAGCAGCTCGGGGGGTGGCTCGATGGGGAGATTCGACGTCGTCACAGGGCGCAGCGTCGCAGACATGAGGGCGGCGCGCTCGAGGTCGCGCTGCTCGCGCATCACCGCGGCGCCAGCCTCGTCGAGCTGGCCGTAGGTGACGCGCTCGTCGATGTCGACGCCTCGCCACCACCCGTCGAACGTCGGTAAGTCGTGGGTCGTGAACGACGCCACCGAGCCGGGGGGCACCGCGGCCTCGAACAGCGGGCCCGTCCGTCCGACCGAGAGCACGACGGCGAAGGACCGCCGGACCCCGTCATGGTCCATCGCTCTGCGCACCGCGGCGTCGACCGTGCCGAGGTCCTCGCCGACGATCGAGGCGTGGTGACGCTCCGCTTCGATGGCGACCACCGCGAGCAGCTCGTCGATCGGTGCGCCGACGTAGACGCCCTGGGCCGCAGTGGCGCCCTCGGGGATGCAAAAGAGGCGCTGCAGCCCGAGGACGTGGTCGATCCGGAGCATGCCCGCGACGCTCAGGTGGTGCACCAGCGCGGCGCGGAACAGCGCGTGGCCGGTTGCTCGCGACGCGTCGAACCTGGGCGGGGGGAATCCCCACCACTGGCCCCTTGGGAAGAAGCGGTCGGGTGGCGCGCCCACGGACAGTCGCTCGACGAACTGGTCACGATGCCGCCAGCTGTCGTACCCCCGCGAGTGCGCGCCGAGCGGCAGGTCGAGAGACAGCACCTGGCCGCGCTCTTCGCACCTCGTGGCGACTCGAGTGAGCTGTCGGTGGGCGAGGCACTGGTTGAAGCAGTACTGCTCGACGACCTCTGCGTCGACGTCACGCGCGTCGATCGTGCCGTCGCGGAGCCTCGTCGGCCACTTGTGCCAGTCGATCCCGAGCCGGTCACCCGCAGCTCGGAACTGGGCGTAGTCCACGACCGAAGGTCGATCGGCGACGAAGTCCTCGAGCTCGCTCAGTCGCGTCGAGCCGCTGTCGCGCAACGAACCGAGGAGCTCGGCGAGCACGTCGCGCTTGATCGACATCGAGTGGGCGCCGTCGACGAGGGGGTGCGACCTGGACGCGGCGTCTCGCGCGGCTCGCTTGAGCTCGCTCGCGCGCGCGACGATGCTTGGCGGGGTCGCCTCGTCGAACTCCGCTTCGACGTCGATCCACCGCTCATGCCAGAAGAGCCGGCTGACCGGCAGGTACGGACTCGGCTCGAACGGCTCAGGGCCGAATCCCGCGAGCAGCGGCAGCGTCGCGACGACCGAGGCACCGTGCCGCGACGCGAACGCGGCCAGCTCGTCGAGGTCCGTGAAGTCGCCGCAGCCCCAGCTGTGCTCGCCGTGCAGCGAGAACAGCGGGGCCGCGACGCCGACCGCGCGCCACGTCCCGTCGAATCGGCTTCTCGCACCCCGCGTGGGCTTGGCGAGGAGGTGTGTCGTGGCCGCCGCCTTTGACGTGCGCACGTCGAGCGAGTGGTACCCCGAGTCGAGCTCGATCGGCAGCAGGAGCGAGCGTCGCCTGTCGGACCGGGGGTGCGCGGTGTCCCGGACGAGCTCGTCGACTGCCGCGGTCCACTCGACCACCTGCCCACGCTCGGTGGTGAGGACGCACTCGAGCTTGCGCGACCTCGCCGGCGGGGTGATCGCGATCGATGCCTGGCCCTGCGCGACGACCTGGGCCGGTTCAACTATCGCTTGTGCCCGGCGGGCACGTCGCTCGGCGAGTGCCCGCTCGGGGTGAGAGCCCGCGTCGGACTCTCCGAGCGCCTCGAGTGCCGCGATGAGCGGCTCTCGCTCCGCGGAGCGCCGCACCCCGCCGTGGTCGACGTACGAGACGAGCACGCCGCAGGCGGCGGCGAGCTCCACCAGCTCGGCTGGCAAGGACTCCTCGTAGGGCTCCATCAAGACGGCGTGGTGTCGTACTGGGCGTTGGGGGACCAGGCGATGAGACCGGGCAGGAACCTGCTCGGGGCGTCCTCGACCCGGGGGAGTGCCCGCGCCGCGAAGTCAGCGCCCTCGAGCCCGCTGGTCGCGAGCCTCGTGCGGAAGATGCCGCCGCTCGTGACAACCGGGCTGGTGTCGGTGCGGTGCGCGGCCACGGGGTACGGCCCCGAGTCGGTCGGCCGGACCCAGACGTCGACGGTGAGGTCGTTGGCGCCGAGGCCGGGGTGCGCGACGGCGACGTCGATGGTGATCACCCCATCGTCGTGCTCGACGCCGAGCACCTGCACCGCGACTGCCTGCCATGCGCGCTCGATGCGCTCGAGGCTCGACGCGAGCCGGCGGGCTCGAACCGCGTCGTTGCTCGTGAGCCGGCTCGCGCGGACGGCGCTCGGCAGGTAGAAGTCGTCCACGTACTGCTGGACCATCCGGTGGGATCGCCACGTCTCTGCGAGCGTCGCCATCGACTGTCGGACGGATGCAAGCCATCGTCGCGGGATGCCCTCGTCGTCGCGCTCGAAGAAGCACGGGACGATGTCGCGCTCCAACTGGGAGTAGAGCGACTCGGCGTCGAGGGCGTCCTGGAGGTCGTGGTCCTCGATCATCTCGTCGGTGCCGATGCACCACCCGATGGGCGGCGCACTCGCGATGGCGTCGTGCCACACCTCGTCCCACCATCCATCCAACGTGCTGAAGTTGAGCGCCCCGTTCACACCCGCCTTCATGCCACCGATCCCGCACGCCTCGAGCGGGCGGCGGGGCGTGTTGAGCCAGAGGTCCACGCCCTGGGCGAGCGCGCGGTCCGCGGTGAGGTCGAAGTCCTCGATGAACACGAGCCGGTGCGAGAGCCCGCGCTGCGCCGCGAAGTCCGTGACGGTCTGCAGCAGTCGCTTGCCGGACTCGTCGTCGGGGTGCGCCTTGCCCGCGAAGACGATCTGGACCGGCCGCTCGGGATCCGTGAGCAGCCGCTCGAGCCGCTCGGGATCCAAGAGGAACAGGGTCGGGCGCTTGTAGGCAACGAAGCGCCCGACGAAACCGATCGTGAGGGCGTCAGGATCCAAGAGTCGATCTACCTCTTCGAAGGCCTCGTCGGGGGCATCGAGGTCGAGCGCGTCGCGCCGTCGGTCTCGCGTCGCGATCACGAGCCGCTGGCGCGCGACCCGAGCGGCGTGCCACAGCTCGGCGTCGCCGACATCGAGGAGCCTCGCCCAGGACTCCGGCTCGCCGGGGACGCGGCGCCACTCCTCGCCGAGCTGTCGATCGAGCAGCCGGTCAACCTCAGGGGTAATCCACGACTGAAGGTGCACACCGTTCGTGACGTGCCCGATCGGCACCTCGTCGACGGGGAGCCGCGGCCAGAGCCCGCCCCACTGCTGGCGCGTGACGGCGCCATGCAGCCGGCTGACGCCGTTGTGCATGTCGGTGAGCCGGAGTCCGAGCACCGTCGGGCAAAAAGTGTCCGTCGGGTCCTCGGGTCGGTACCGGCCGAGGGCGAGCAGCTCTTCGAGCTCGATGCCGAACAGCTCGGCGTACGGAGCGAGGTACGGACCCGCGAGGGCCGCAGGGAAGTAGTCGTGCCCCGCGTTCACCGGGGTGTGGGTGGTGAAGACCATCTGCGCCGCGGCGATGCGGCGCGCAACGTGAAAGTCGACGTCGTTGCGCGCGGCAATCCCCGCGATAAGGGCAAGTGCCGCGAACGCGGAGTGACCCTCGTTCAGGTGCAGCACGTTCGGCTCGGTACCGACGAGCGACAGCGCCTTGATGCCGCCGATTCCGAGGATGAGCTCTTGTTGGATCCGCGTTTCGAGGTCGCCGCCGTAGAGGCGCGCGGTGATCAGCCGGTCCTTGGGCGAGTTC
Organism: Acidimicrobiaceae bacterium; assembly: GCA_003162395.1. Lineage (GTDB taxonomy): Bacteria > Actinomycetota > Acidimicrobiia > Acidimicrobiales > RAAP-2 > Palsa-459. The sequence continues at coordinate 30,693 of PMON01000004.1, read as the reverse complement.
TGCTCGACGTCCGTGTCCAAGAGGTACAGCCACGTCCGTCCGACTGGTGCGGTCCATAGCTGCGCCGCGATGACACGACCGGGGAACGCCAGCTCCACGCTGAGCGGCATGCCGTCGAGGTGACGGAGCAGGGTCACCGGCAGCCCGTTCGGGTCGAGCACCTCGTACATCTCGCGCTGCACGCCCGTGACGTCGAGGCGCTGGTGGGAGGATTCCCGGTAGAGGAGCCCGACGCCGACGAGGGGGACGCCGAGCGCACTCGAGGACTTGAGCTGCTCGCCGGCGATGGCCCCGAGCCCACCCGCGAAGATGGGCAGCGAGTCGGTGAGGGCGAACTCCGCGGCGAAGTAGGCGACGCGCAGCGGCGGCGCGCCGCCGTGGGTCGTCGGATACCACGTGATCGGGGCCTCATGGAGGTAGTCGGACCGGTCCTCGACGACCTCGCGAGCTAGGGCCGCGAGCTCGGGGTTCGCACGCAGCCGCGACCGCACGCGGGTCGGGCCGGCCCTGCGCAGCAGTCGTAGGGGCCACTCCAGCTGACTCGGCTCTTCCTCGGCGAACAGGGCCGCGAACAGGGTTCGAACATCCACGTGCCAAGTCCAGCGAAGATTCGAGGCCACGGCTACGAGCTCTTCGAAGGAGACCAGATGGGGGGCGGTGGCGACCGACGTCTCCTGATCGTGCACCGCTGCCTCCTTCCAGGTCCCATCATTCCCCACGTGGCGCGACGAAACGCCCACGCACCGCCGCTGCCCAGCCCGCCCTGCGGATCCACGGTGCGAACAGCGATCTGGGTCATCATTGCGTGAGCGAGGAGGCGACATGGCCGAAACCCCAGCGGACGGCACGCCCGCGCGCCGACCAGACAACCGCCAGATCCTGACGGCGATCGCCGTGGGCCTGCTTGTGTGGTTCGCCGTGAGCAACTGGCAGTCCGTGAGGATCCACTTCTGGCTCACCACGGCCAAGGCCCCGCTGTTCCTCGTCATCGTCTTGTCGGCGGTGCTCGGTGGCGTTGTCATCCGGTTCGCGCGGCGGCGTGGTTCGTCCTCGAAGCACGACTGAGCCCTGCGGTATCTGCTCGCGGGGGCCGTTGGCGGGTGTGATGCTCGATGACACCGAAATGACTCCCCGACGCCACGATGCGGGGCTGGCTCACGAGCCTGGCCGTAGCATCGAGACCGGTCGCCAAGGCCGAGGAGGCCACTTGCGCAGCATCCAGCGAGCGTCGATCTCGATCGTCCTCACTTCGGCCATGGTCTTCGGCGTCACGGCTGCCGTCGCAGCCTCGGTGCAGTCGAGGACGGTCGACCGAGCCAGAGTCCCGGCTGCCGACTGGACCACCTACCACCACGACGTGCTCCGCACGGGGGACGGCTCGATCAAGGGTGCGTTCACGTCGCGCAAGGTGCGGCTCGACTGGCGCCTCCCGACGTCGGGGCCGTCTGACAAGAACGACCAGATGTACGCCTCACCGCTGATCGTCGGGGACACGGCGTACGTCACGACGCTCCAGAATCGGGTGTACGCCATCTCGACTGTCACCGGGAAGACGATCTGGACGCGACGTCTCGGCGAGGGCTACACCCAGCCAGGTGGCGTGTGCGGCGACATCGGTCCGAGAGTCGGGATCGTCTCGACCCCGGTGATCGACGAAGGCCGAGGCGAGCTGTTCGTGGTCGCCGACATCGGCACAGGCAAGCGCGAGACCAACCCGGTGCACCGGATCTTCGGGCTCTCCCTTGCCACGGGCCGAACGCTGCTCGCCCTCGGCGTGGACCCGCCGGGCCAGCAGGTCATCTACCTCTTGCAGCGCGCCTCGCTCGCGATCTCGAAGGGCATGGTGATCATCGGCTTCGGTGGCAACTACGGCGACTGCGGCAACTACCACGGCTGGGTCGTGAGCGTGCCCGAGTCTGGCAGCGGCAGAATCGATCGCTACGAGGTGGCGAGCAGGCCCGGCCAGGGCCGAGGTGCCGTGTGGATGGGCGGCGGAGCGCCGTCGGTCAACAGCGCAGGGGACGTCTTCGTCGCGGACGGGAACGGCAACGCGACCTCGTCGTCGGACGCCTACGACTACAGCGACGCGGTGCTCAAGCTCACCCCGACGATGCACCTGATCGACTTCTTCGCACCGAGGACGTGGCCCACGGACAACGGGTCGGACCTCGACCTCGGATCGGGGGCGCCGCAGCTGCTGCCCGACGGACAGCTGCTACAGGTGGGGAAGACCGAGTTGGGCTACGTCCTCAATCAGTCCCACCTCGGTCACATCAACGGCGCGGTGCACACGTTCCCGGTCTGCTCGGGCCTCGGGAGCGCCGACGGCGGTGACGCGCTGGTCGGCTCGCTCGTCGTCGTGCCCTGCGACGGCGGCCTCGACGCCGTCCACGTGTTCACCAAGTCGCCCTACGGCGCCGGCGTGTGGACCCAGTCTGCGGTCTCGGGCCCTCCCGTCTATGCGGCGGGGATCGTGTGGGCGATCGCGGGGTCAGGCGGCGGCTCGACGCTCTACGGGATCAACCCAGCCACGGGCGCGGTGAGGCTGCGGTTCGGCTTCGGGGCCGAGCAGAACCACTTCGCGACCCCTGCGGTCGGCGACAACATGGTGTTTGTCGCCTCGACCACCCAGCTGCTGGGGTTCGCGCCCAACTGATCAGCCAGATTCGCCGGCCCGAGGGCTGTCCGACGTGGATGGCGACAATCTCCGGAACTACCATGAGGCAGGGACCAAGGGTCCGAGGCGGGAAGGAGGAAGCCGTGCCCCTGTCGGACCACGAGCAAAAGATTCTCGCCGAGCTCGAGGAGTCCCTCAACCGTGAGGACCCCGAGTTCGCGGACAAGGTTCGCAACGAGTCCCTCTATCGCCACGCCGGTCGGCACGCGAAGTGGGCTGCCTGCACGTTCCTCGTCGGTCTCATCGTCCTGGTGTGGCTCTACGCCACCTCGCTCTTCCTTGGCCTCCTCGGGGTGGCGATCATGTTCGTCTCGGCAGTCGTGATCCAGCAGAGCCTCCGCCGCATGGGGCGGGCGAGTTGGCACGACATCACGCGAGGGTTCCAGGGCGCCCAGCCTTCCGGGGCTGCGGGCATCGAGCGCAACGTCCATGAGGCCCGCGACTGGTTCAAGAACCGCTTCCGTCGCGACGACGACTGACGCCCGTGCCGGATCCGGCCGGCAGCGTCCTCGCACTCGACATCGGCGGATCCAAGATCGCCGCTGCGCTCGTCGAACCCGACGGATCACTGTCGGGCAGGACGTCGATCACGACCCCGAAGGATCGCGACGCCAAAGAGCTGCTCGGCGCCGTCGTCGTGCTGGTGCGCCACGTGCAGTCAACGCTTGGCGTGAGCCCACGCATCTGCGGAGTCGGCTGCGGCGGTCCTATGGACGCAGCGACGGTGTCGCCGCTCAACATCCCGGCGTGGCGACGTTTCCCCCTCGCCCAGATGCTCGGCGACGAGCTCGGACTCGACGTCATCGTCGACAATGACGCGAAGGCGCTCGCGCTCGCGGAGGGCTGGCTTGGCGCTGCTCGCGGTTCGAGGAACTTCCTTGCCATGGTCGTCTCAACGGGTGTGGGAGGCGGGCTGGTGCTCGATGGCCGTCTGCTCGGGGGTCGCCTGGGCAACGCCGGCCACGTCGGCCACGTCATCGTCGAGCCGGACGGTCGCCGGTGCTCGTGCGGCTCGCACGGATGCCTCGAGGCCGAGGCATCGGGTTCCGCGATCGAAGCGGTGACGGGCGCACGCGCCGCACTTGCGCCGATCGAGGTGAGGGTGCGCAGTGGCACGCTCGTCGGGCGAGCGGTCGCCTCGGTCGCGAACCTCCTCGACCTCGACCTCGCCGTCGTCGGGGGGTCGGTCGCGCTCGGCTTCGGCGAGGCGTTCTTCGACGCGGCACAGTCCGAGCTGTCCACGCGCTCCAGGCTCGACTTCTCGCGCGCCTGTCGGGTGATCCCGGTCGGGCTCGGCGACCGAGCCCCGCTCGTGGGCGCGGGCGCGATCGCGATGCGCCACCTCGGGGCGACCTGGATCCCGCGGTGAACGTCCGACACGTCGTGGACGACCGCACCGAGGGTCGCAACGCCGCCGTGCCGGTGCACGCGCTCGCGTCACTCGTTCGTCGACCGACCGCGTGGTGGTCGGGCGCGACGAGCGCGATCCGATTCGCGCCGCGTGGCTGGTGGCGCCGGCCACCGTTCCTCCCGCTCCCTGATTCGCGGTACTGGCGCTTCCGAATGGAGACTGCGTTCGGCGACGAAGAAGCCCTCCCAGCGCTCGACGACCTCGTGACGGCGATCCACTGGTCGCGCCGGGCGCGCCGGCGTCAACGGTAGGGTTCGGGCCATGGGGCGCGTGCTCCTACTCAACGCGACCTACGAGCCGCTGCAGCTGGTCTCTGATCGTCGCGCCGTCGTCCTGCTCCTCGTCGGACGCGCCGAGGCGGTCGCGACACATGATGAGCCCCGCATCATCCGATCGCCGCGCCTGACGGTGACGGTGCCCTCGATCGTGCGCCTGACCACGCTCGTGCGACTGCCGCCGCACGCGCGCATCCCGCCCGTGACGCGCCGAGCGGTGCTCGCGCGGGACCGGCAGCGCTGTGCCTACTGCGGGGAGCACGCCGACACCGTGGACCACATCGTGCCGCGAAGCCGCGGCGGCGTCCATGACTGGAGCAACGTCGTCGCCGCGTGCCGCCGGCACAACGTCGAGAAGGGCGATCGACTACTCGAAGAGCTCGGGTGGCGACTGCGCCATGAGCCGAGCGCCCCGCAAGGGCTGTGGTGGCGATGGCGCCCGATCGAGGACCCCGATCCGCTCTGGGCGCCGTTCCTTCCGCTCGCCTCGTGACCGCTCGGCCGGCGTCGCTCTTCGACGTCGAGCGCCTCCGAAAGCTGGAGCACACGACGCTCGGGGTGCTGCGTCAAGACGACCCGGTGGTCGTGCTCGGTGCGCGCCAGTCGGCCGGCGACCTGCACGACGTCGCGCTCCACCGAGACGGCGTCGGCGTTCGCCGGCGCCACGGCGGCGGCGGCGCGGTCCTGCTTCGTCCGGCCGATCGATGGGTCGAGCTGTGGCTGCGCGGGGCACTTGCACGGGACCACGATGTCCGTTCTTCGGCGTACCTGGTGGGGGACTGGTGGCGGACGGCGCTGGCGACTCACGGCGTCGACGCGGCGATGCACCGAGGGGCCGTCGTCGACGCGCGGCAAGGGGCGATCGCCTGCTTCGCTGGCGTTGGTCCCGGCGAGCTGACCGTGAACGGGCGAAAGGTCCTCGGGATCTCCCAGTGGCGAGTCCGCGAGGGAGCGCTCGTCTCGAGCGTGCTCGCCGTCGAGGACCCAGGAGACCTCTGCCTGTATCTGTCCCCGGCGGCTCCAAAGGTCCCCGGGCTGCGCAGGGCGGCGTCGATCCTCTCGGTGGCGCCCGGACTTGCCGTCGACGACGTGCTCACGACCTTCGTCGAGGTCGTGAGCACGTCGGGCGCCACGATCGCGGTCGACGTGCAGCCCTTCTCCTGACGCAGCGACCCCGTGCGCGCTGGTCTCACGCACGTCGCTAGCGGCACCCGAGCCGTGTCGTGTCCGAGTGCGTGACTAGGGCACAAAGAGTGTTGACAGGTGGTGGGGAAGGGCATACTGTGGCGCGAAGTGGTTCGAAGGGGAGGGGCCCTCGAACCGAGTCGGAAGGACGCAGGTGTCGGGGTTCGTTGGGCGGTTCGACCACAGTCTCGATGCGAAGGGGCGGGTGATCCTGCCCGCTCGATTTCGGACGAGCTTCGAACACGGCGGCTGCCTGACCCAGAACTACGAGCGGTGCCTGTCGTTGTGGACCCCGGGGGAGTTCGACCGTCAGGCCTCCGAGATGCTGGCGGCGTCCCGGGAGGGGACGGCCGCGGCCAGGAACTTCGCACGCGTGTGGGCTGCAGGCTCCGTCGACGTCGAGATCGACCGCCAGGGCCGGATGGGCATCCCCGCNNATCGATCACATCGAGCTGTGGAATCCCGAGGAGTGGCGGGTGCGGGTCGCTCCCGCACAGGCGATCTTCCTCGGAGAGACCGCGTGAGACAGAGAGGAGCACGAGCTACCGCGTCGCCACTACGGCACGCCAGGACCATGCGCAGCCTCCCGACCGGGCCGGTGGAAGATTCCTCCTCCGCCCTCTTCCCCGTCGGTCGCCGAGGCCCCTACCCCGGTTGCACCACTCCGGTCGGGGGGCTGCGGATGGCCCAGGTGTACTCACACGATCCCGTCCTCCTCGAGGAGGTGACCGCGTTGCTCGCGCACGTCCCCACGGGCGTCGTGATCGACGGCACGCTCGGAGGGGGCGGCCACGCCGCGGCGCTCCTCTCGCGCCGCGACGACCTCGTCGTGCTCGGACTCGACCGCGACGAGGCGGCGACCGAAGCGGCGGGCGTCGCCCTCGAGCGGTTCGGCGGCCGCGCCGTCGTGCGGCACGCGAGATTCGCGTCGATGACCACCGTGCTGATGGCGGCCCGGGACACCGGGGCGATCGACGCGTCGCTCGAGGTCGTGGGTGTCCTGCTCGACCTCGGCGTGTCATCCCACCAGATCGACACGACGTCGAGGGGCTTCTCGTACCGCAACGAGGGACCTCTCGACATGCGGATGGGCACCGACGACGGACCGACCGCAGCCGAGTACCTCGCGCACGTCGACCTGGCAACGCTGACGTCGTTGCTTGCTGCGAACGGTGAGCGGCGCTTTGCTCGCTCCATCGCGCGGTCGATTCTCGACGCCATGCCCACGAGCACCGCGGAGCTCGCCACCGCCGTCGAGCGCGCCGTGCCTGCTGCGGCGCGCCGGCACGGTCACGTTGCGTCGCGCACCTTCCAGGCGCTGCGGATCGCCGTCAACGACGAGCTCGAAGAGCTCGCCGCCGGCCTTGCGGCGGCTCGCGAGCTGCTGTGTGTGGGCGGTCGGTTGGTCGTCATCTCGTATCACTCCGGCGAGGACACGCTCGTCAAGGCAACGATGCGCGATGCCGCGACCGGCGGGTGTGTCTGCCCGCCGCAGCTGCCGTGCGTCTGCGGGGCGACGCCGACGTTCCGCCTGGTCTCGCGCGGCGCGCACAAGGCGAGCAACGATGAGGTCGCGAGGAACCCCCGCGCGAGGAGCTCCCGGCTCCGTGCAGCCGAGCGGATCGCGGAGGGCGAGTCGTGACGCCGCGAGCCACTGCTACCGCGAGGACCGAGCCGCCCCGCATCGCACCGCGCGACTTACGCACCAGTCCCCGTCGCGTCTCGACGCTCGAGCAACGCCCCGTGGTTGCGGCGTCCCGGGCTTCGAGACTGCGGCGACGCCCGACTCCCGTCGCCGTCGCGATCGGTCTCGTGATCGCGAGCCTCCTCGCGGTCGTGGGTGGCAACATGCAGCTCGCGGCGGGTCAGCTGCGCCTCGAGCAAGTCGACTCGCGACTCGCCCAGTTGCAGTCCGCCTACGCCGCCGCGCTCGCGTCCGTCGCCGCGGCGACCTCGCCGCAGGCACTTGCTCGAGTCGGGGGCCTGCGCGCAGGACCACGGGAGATCCTCCCCATCTACTCGGTGTCGCTGCGCTCACGGCTCCCCGCGCAATCGGTCTCCTCGGCCCCCTGCTGCTCGCAGGATCGATGACCCGGGCGCTCCCACGGCGTCCCGCGTCGGCGCGCGCCGTCGTTGCAGCCCGAGCCGGGGATCTCAGCCGACGACGTCTTCGGCTGATCCGCGCGGTCGTGCTCGTCGGCGTCGGCGTCCTCGTCCTCCAGCTGGTCAACCTCCAGGTCGTCCGCGCCGCGCACTTCGCCAAGCTCTCGTCGGACCAGCTGTTGCAGAACGTGACGGTCCCGGCGCTGCGAGGCTCGATCTACGACCGCGACGCACAGATCCTCGCGATGTCCATCCCGACGAGCATGGCGGTGGCCGACGACTTTTTGATCAAGGACCCCGCCGCGGAGGCCGCGGCGCTCGCGCCGCTGCTGGGCATCCCCGCAACAAGGCTCGCCCCGAAGCTCGAAGAGCAGAACGGCTACGTGGTGCTGTCATCGGCCGTGACCGCCGCGAGCACCTCGAGGCTGACCAAGATCCAGCTGCCCGGGATCTCGCTCATCGCCTCGTCGGTGCGCTCGAATCCTGACGGCTCGCTCGCGTCGACGATCCTCGGCGGGGTCGACAATGCCGGCCTTGGCTCGGCGGGCCTCGAGTACGAGTACCAACACCTGCTCGCCGGCCAGAGCGGCAGCGAGCGCGTCCTCGAGACCCCCTACGGCGTCAGCCTCCCGTCGGGGCGCGTCGTCATTCTCCGTCGTCCGATCGCTGGTGAGAGCCTCGAGCTCACGCTCGACGCGCCGCTGCAGTACGTGACAGAGCAGGCCCTCGGCCAAGAGCTCGTCACGTCCAACGGCGTGACCGGCACCGCGATCGTGCTCGACACGGCAACCGGCCAGATCCTCTCGATGGCCAGCCTCGTCAACACGAATGAGCGCGACTCGACGCTCCCCGCTCCGCAGTCCTGGCCGGCATCGACGGGAGTCGCAGGGGTCCAAGACGCGACGAACAACCTGGGCGTCACCCAGACCTACGAGCCGGGCAGCGTGTTCAAGATCGTGCCATTCTCCGCCGCGCTGCTCGATCACGTGATCACCCCGACGACGCACCTGTCCGTGCCGGACCAGGTCGTCATCGATGGGCACGTGTTCCATGACGCGGAGCAGCACGGGCTGGAGGATCTCTCCGCGACCCAGGTGCTCGAGTACTCCTCGAACATCGGCACCTACGAGATCGCGCGCGATCTCGGGGAGTCCGGGCTGCTTGCGGGCGTCTCGCGCCTCGGATTCGGACAGCCCACGGGCCTCAACTTCCCTGGCGAGTCCCAGGGGCTGATGGCCAACGCGCAGACCTTCTCGCCGACCGACATCGCCGCACTGCCGATCGGCCAGGTCGACGCGGTGACGCCGCTGCAGGTGCTCGACGCGTACAACACGATCGCCAACGGCGGCGTCTTCGTGACGCCCTCGCTCGTCCGTGCCACGATCGATGCCGATGGGACGATGACCAGGGCGCCCGTGAGCGCGGCGCGGCGCGCGCTGCCGGCGTCGATCGCCGGAGAGCTCACCCAGATGCTGATCCGCGTCGTCGAGGGCGGGACCGGCATCAAGGCGGCGATCCCGGGCTACACGGTCGCGGGCAAGACCGGCACCGCCTCGATCCCATATCCCGGACGAGCCGAGTACATCCCGGGCGACTACAACGCCACCTTCGTCGGCTTCGCGCCCGCGCAGCACCCGGTTCTGTCGATGATCGTGGTGATCGAACGTCCCACTCCGGACTTCTTTGGCGGTGACATCGCCGCGCCCGTGTTCGCGCGCGTGATGAACTACGCACTGCACCGCTATGGCGTGCCGGCCACGCCTGGCCTGATCGCTCCCAAGGGCGGCAGCGCGTCGGTCTCGCTGTTCCAGGACGTGACGTGACGTCACTCGGGGCGTTGCTGCGCGACGCTGGCATCGACACCGAGCTCTCGGGCATCGCTGAGGAGCTCGTCGTCTCGACTGTCGAGCTCGACTCACGGCGCTGCTCGCCCGGCTCGGTCTTCGTCTGCATGCCCGGGACCTCGACCACGGGAGAGGCGTTCGTGAGCGAGGCATTGGAGCGCGGCGCGATCTGCGTTGTCGCGTCGACGCCGGTTGACGCGCCGGTCACGGTTCGAGTCGAGCGCTCCGCGCTGCGCGGCGTGCTGGCCTCGTTGTCGAGCGCGGTCGTGGGCAATCCTGCCGCGGAGCTGACGCTCGCGGGGGTCACGGGCACGAACGGCAAGACGACCGTCACCTGGCTGCTGCGCGGCATCTTGTCGACGGCTGGCTACTCGTCGAGCACGATCGGCACGCTCACTGGGGAGCGGACCACCCCCAGTGCCCCCGAGCTGCATCGAGAGCTTCGGGTCGTTGCCGACCGAGCTGCCGCCTCGAGCTCGCGCGGCGCCGTCGCGATGGAGGTCTCGAGTCACGCGCTCGACCAAGGACGCGTCGACGGCCTGCACTTTGACGTCTCGGTGTTCACGAACCTGTCTCACGAGCACCTCGACTACCACGGCACGATGGAGCGCTACTTCGACGCGAAGGCGACACTGTTCGACGAGTCGCGCTCGGGTGGCGCGGTCATCTGTGTCGACGACGAGTGGGGCACGCGCCTCGCCGCGCGGCGCACGGGGCCGACGCGCGAGGTGGCGACCGCGGAGGCGGCGAACATCCGATCCTCGATCGGCGCCACGTCCTTCACGTGGCGTTCCCGATCGATCTCAACGAATCTCACGGGCAAGGTGAACGTGACGAACGCGATGCTCGCCCTCGCCGCGGCCCGCGAGCTCGGGTTGGACGAGGACGACAGCACCAGCGCGATCGCGGTCGTGCCGCCGGTGCCAGGTCGGCTAGAGGTCGTCGATTTGGGCACGCCCAGCGTGCTGGTCGACTACGCCCACACGCCAGTCGCCCTGGAGCGCGTCCTGCGTGACCTGCGATCGCTCGACGAGCGGCGTCGCCTCGTCGTCGTCTTCGGCTGTGGCGGGGACAGGGACCGGTCCAAGCGGCCGATCATGGGGTCAGTCGCGACGAGGCTCGCCGACGTCGTCGTCGTCACCTCGGACAACCCGCGCAGCGAGGACCCCGAGTCGATCATCGACGAGATACTGGCGGGCGCCGACGGTGCCGCGAGCATCGTGCGCGAGGCCGACCGCGAGGTTGCGATCATCTCGGCCGTCACGGCCGCTCGCGACGACGACGTCGTGGTGATCGCGGGCAAGGGCCATGAGACGACGCAGGAGATCGCCGGCACGCTCGTCGCGCTCGATGACCGGGCCGTCGCGCGCGTCGCACTCGACTCGAGGCGCCCCGCGTGCTGAGCCTGATGGAGGCGGGGAGTGCGGCGCTGTTCCTCTCGATCGTCTTCACCCCGACGCTCATGCGTTTCCTTCGCCGTCGCGAGATCGGCCAGCAGATCCGCGAGGACGGCCCCGCCTCGCACGTGGTCAAGGCGGGCACGCCGACGATGGGAGGCGTGCTCATCGTCGTCGCAGCCATCTTCGGCTACCTGATCGGCCACGTCGGTGGCTACCACACCTTCACCCGCAGCGGCGAGCTCGTCCTGGCCCTCGTGGTCGCGTGCGGGCTGCTCGGGTTCGCCGACGACCTGGTGGGGGTTCGCAACACCAGGAACCTCGGCCTGAACAAGCGGATGAAGTTCTCGCTCCAGGTGCTCATCGCCCTGGGCTTCGCACTCGCCGCATGGAAGTGGGCGGGCGCGACGACGACGCTGTCCTTCACTCGCTACAACTTCCCCGGGTGGCACATGGGGCCCGTGCTGTGGATCATCTTCGCAACCTTCGTCGTCGTCGCCTCGTCGAACGCCGTCAACCTCACCGACGGGCTGGACGGTCTGGCGGCGGGGTCGTCCACGTTCTGCTTCTCGGTCCTCGCGGTGATCGGGTACTGGGAGTTCCGTCAGTTCTCCTCCCCGACGCACAACTACTACATCGTCCCCGGACACAGCCCGTTCCCGGCGCTCGACCTTGCCCTGGTCTCGGTGGGGCTGGTAGGGGCGTGCCTCGGCTTCCTCTGGTGGAACGCCGCCCCGGCCAGGATCATCATGGGCGACACCGGGGCGCTGTCGATCGGGGCGGGACTCGCGGGGCTCTGCCTGCTCCTCAACCTCGACCTGCTCCTGGTCGTGATCGGCGGGCTGTTCGTCATCGAGACGCTGTCGGTGATCGCCCAGGTCGTGAGCTTCCGGGTGTTCCACCGCCGCGTGCTCCGCATGGCGCCGCTGCACCACCACTTCGAGTTGCTGGGCTGGCCCGAGACGACGGTGCTCATCAGGTTCTGGATCCTCGCGGGCCTGTTCGCGGCGCTCGGGATCGGCATCTTCTACGGCGACTTCGTCAAGATCGCGAACGGGCTCTAGGTGCGCACCGCAACGGTCACCGCCGCCCGCGAGCGTGCCGTCAGCGTCGCGAAGCGTCCGGTGCGACTCGACACCCAGCTCGAAGACGTGCCTCGGGCGTCCGCCTCGCTTGCGCTGTGGCTCACGATGGTGCTCGCGGCGCTGTGCGTCGTGGGACTCGTCATGGTCGGGTCAGCGAGCTCGGTCGTCTCGATCGTCTACTACGGGTCGACCTGGGCCATCGTCTTCCGCGAGTGCCTCTGGCTGGTCGTGGGGGTCGCCGTCTTCTTGGTCGCTTCGGGCCTCACGACCACGCGCCTTCGAAAGGTCGCGACACTTGGCATCGTTGCGGCCACCGTGCTGCTGGTGGTCGAGCTCGTGCCCGGCATCGCAACGAGCTCGTTCGGCGCGTCGAGATGGATCGGGTTCGGCCTGCTGCGGATCCAGCCGTCCGAGCTCGCCAAGTTCGCGCTGTGCCTGTACGTCGCCCACGTCATCACGAGGAAGGAGCGCGTCGAGACGGAGTGGGGTCGGGTGCTGCGGCCCGTCGCGATCGTGACGACCGTGTGCGCCGGCCTCGTGCTGCTCCAGCCCGACATGGGCACCGCGGTCGTGCTCGTCGCCATCGCGCTGTCGGTCGCGACCGTCGCGGGCGCACCGGGGCGCGCGCTGCTCTGCACGCTCATGCTGCTCGCACTCGCGGCGGTCGGTGCCGCGATCGCGCTGCCGTACCGGCGCGCGCGTCTCCTCAGCTTCCTCAACCCGCACGCGGACCCTTCGGGGACCGGCTACCAGGGACTCCAAGCCAAGATCGGGCTCGGCGCTGGCCACTGGTGGGGACTTGGCCTGGGCAACTCCCGCGAGAAGTGGGGGCTGCTGCCCAACCCGCACACCGACTTCATCTTCTCGATCATCGGAGAGGAACTCGGGCTCGTCGGGGCGCTGCTCGTCCTCGCGCTCCTCGTCACGCTGATCATGCTGGGCTTCAGGGTCGCCGCACGTGCGCCGGACCGCTTCAGCCAGCTCGCCGCCGTCGGCATCTCGACGTGGCTCGCGACCGAGACGATCGTGAACGTCGGCGCGGTGGTCGGCGTGCTCCCGATCACGGGGATACCGCTCCCGTTCATCTCCTTCGGGGGGACCTCGCTCGTGATCGACATGGCCGCCGTCGGCATGCTCGTCGGCATCGCCAAGCGCAGCGCGGAGCGACGCCCGCTCCGGGTGGTCAAAGCTCGGCGCCCGAACGACGCTCCACACCAACGCGACGCACGGCGAGACCGGCCCCACCCTCCGAGGGTCGCGCGAGGCGCCGGCCACCAGCGGTGAGTCGGACAGTGGTGCTCACTGGTGGCGGCACCGGTGGCCACGTGCTCCCCGTGAAGGCGATCGCGGCGGCGCTGGTCGACGCCGGCGTCGACGTCGAGGACCTGGTGATCGTCGGCTCGCGACGCGGGCAGGACCAGGACCTGCTCTCGGGCACCGGCATCGAGCTGGTCCTGCTCGCGGGCCGTGGCATCCACCGGTCGCTCACGGTGCGCGCGACGCTGCGCAACCTCGCCGCTGCGGTGGGCCTCGCGACGGCGCTCGTGCGCGGCGTCGCACTCGTCGCGCGACGGCGGCCACGAGCCGTCGTGTCGGTCGGCGGCTACGCGGCGTTCGCCGCGTCTGTGGGCGCGGTCGTCACCGGCCGCCCCTTGGTCCTCGTCGACCTCGATGCCGCACCGGGCCTGGTGCACCGCGTGCTCGGACCCTTCGCCGTGGCCATCGCCGCGGCGCACGGGACGGACGAGGATCGCCGCGTGACCGTCACCGGCACGCCGCTGCGCGCTGAGATCGTCGCGATCACGAGGTCCCGCACGGAGCGCGCCGCGGCCAAGACGAGGCTCGGGCTCGACCCGATCAGGCCGGTCGTCGCGATCACGTCGGGCTCGCTCGGGGCCGCGTCGGTCAATCGCGCCGCCTCCGAACTGGCCCTTCGCTGGGGGTCCGAGGGGCCTGCGACGCTGTACCACGTGACCGGGCGCCGCGACGCTGCCGAGGTGCGAGCGCGCAGGTCCGCCGCGGGCATCGACGACACGTCGTGGCGGCTCGTCGAGTTCGAGCTCGTGATGGAGGACCTGTGGCGCGCGTGCGACGTCGTGGTCTGCCGCGCCGGGGCGACGACCGTCGCCGAGCTGTGCGTGGCGGGCGTGCCCTCGGTGCTCGTGGCGCTGCCCGGCGCCCCTGGCGACCACCAGGCGGCCAACGCGGCGGTGCTCGCCGCCGCCGGTGCGGCCGTCGTGCTCGACGACACCGCGTTGACCGGTGAGCTGCTCGACGACGTGCTCACCGGCCTGCTCGGGGAGGCCGATCGCCTTGAGGAGATGTCCCGGGCGGCACGGTCGCTCGGACATCCCGACGCTGCACAGAGGATCGCCAGGATGGTGATGGACCATGCCCGCTGATGCCGTCGAGCTCGGCGGCGCGAAGCGGATCCACGTCGTGGGCGTCGGCGGTGCGGGGATGAGCGGGCTGGCGCGAGTGCTGGTCGGGGTCGGCCACACCGTGAGCGGGTCTGACCTCGTCGCGTCCCAGGTGAGCGCCTCGCTCGGGGGAGCCGGCGTCGTTGTCTCGATCGGCCACGACGCGGCGAACGTGGGTGACGTCGAGCTCGTCACGCACTCGCCGGCGGTACGGGCCGACAACGTCGAGCTGCGTGTCGCGGCGTCACGGGGCATCCGCGTCGCGACACGAGCCGAGGTGCTGGGCGCGCTGAGCACGTTGCGAGAGACGCTCGCGGTCGCCGGCACGCACGGCAAGACCACGACCTCGTCCATGCTCGCGCTCGTGCTGTCCGGTGCGGGCCACTCGCCGTCGTGGCTCGTGGGCGCCGACGTCGCGGGACTCGGCGCCAACGCGCGCCTTGGCGAGGGGCCAGAGCTCGTGATGGAGGCAGACGAGAGCTACGGCTCCTTCGCCTACCTCCGTCCCGCGCTGGTTGCCGTGACCAACGTCGAGGCGGACCACCTCGACTACTACGGCAGCATCGACGCCTTGCGCCGTGCGTTCCGCGAGCTCATGGAGCGCTCGTCGGTCCGTCTCGTCAACGCCGACGACCCGATCGCGAGCGAGCTCGGCCGTGAGCTGGGCGCGCGCCGGGTCGGATCGAGCAAGGACGACGACTTCGTCGTGTCCGACGTGTCGCTCGAGCGCGCCGCGGCGACGTTCCGGCTGCGCCACGCCGGCGGCACCCTCGACGTGCGCGTCGGCGCTCCGGGTCGCCACAACGTGGCGAACGCGTCGGTCGCCGCTGCCGTGGCGATCCTGCGCGGCGTCAGCGACGACGACGTCGTCGAGTCTCTCGGTCGGTTCGCGGGCGTGCCGCGAAGGTTCGAGTTTCGCGGCGAGTTCAACGGCGCGAGCGTCGTCGACGACTACGCGCACCTCCCGAGCGAGGTCGAAGCCACGATCGCGACCGCGCGCGCGGGAGGCTGGGACCGCATCGTGGCCGTCTTCCAGCCCCACCGCTACACGCGGACCGAGGCGCTCGCGGCCTCCTTCGCCGATGCCTTCAGCGGCGCGGATCTCGTGGTCGTCACCGACGTCTATGCCGCAGGTGAGGCTCCGATCCCTGGGGTGACCGGACGCCTCGTGGCAGACGCCGTCGCGGGCAGCGTCGCCGCGCCGTCGGTGCGCTACGTAAAGGAGCGAGCCGCGGTGGCCGAGGCGGTGTCGGGACTCGTCGGGCCCGGCGACCTGCTGCTCACCATGGGCGCCGGCGATCTCACGTCGCTCGTCGACGAACTCCGCGACGCGGGCCGGTGAGCACGACGACCGGTGTCGCGCGGGTGGCCGACGCGCTCGGCGTGCTCGCTCTTCGCGACGCGCCACTCGGCGCTCGCACGACCTATCGCGTCGGCGGCACCGCGGCGATCCTCGTCGAGGCGCGGTCGATGGCCGACCTGGTTGCGGTCGCCGCTGCCAACGAGGGCGCCGCTCTCGACGTCCTCGTGCTGGGCAGGGGCTCCAACGTGCTGGTCGCCGACGCCGGCTTCGACGGCATCGCGATCACGCTGGGGGGTGACTTCGAGTCGATCGAGGTCGGCGACGACGACCACGACGGCACCGTCGCCGTGCGCGCGGGCGGCGCCGTCGCACTGCCTGTCCTCGCTCGGCGCCTCGCCGAGCAAGGCCTGACGGGTCTCGAGTGGGCAGTCGGCGTGCCGGGCTCGGTGGGCGGGGCCGTGCGGATGAACGCGGGCGGCCACGGCAACGACACCGCGTCATCACTGCGTGCAGCCGAGGTCTTCAGCCTTCGTGACGCGACGTCCTCGGTGCGTGCAGCCTCGTCGCTCGCGCTGAGCTATCGGCGCTCGAATCTCGGCCCTGGCGAGGTCGTGACCGCCGCCACGTTCCAGGTGCGGCGTGGTGACGCGGCTGCTGCCAAGCGCACGATCGCCGAGATCGTGCGGTGGCGACGCGAGCACCAGCCCGGTGGCCCGAACGCCGGCTCGGTCTTCACCAACCCACCGGGGGATCACGCCGGGCGGCTCGTCGAGCTCGCGGGCGCCAAGGGCCTGCGTCATGGCACCGCGATGGTCTCCGAGAAGCACGCGAACTTCATCCAGGCCGATACCGGCGGGCGTGCCGACGACGTGGTCGCCCTCATCGCCGAGGTCGCCGCGCTCGTACAAGCGCACGCGGGCATCGCGTTGTCCACCGAAGTCGTCCTCGTCGGCTACCCGGCGGCGCGCTGATGGCGACCCACGGTGTGCACGCGAAGCGCGAGGCGACGCCGCCAGTGCCCGTCCCGCGGCGTGCTGAGCCGGACGAGCCGCGAGAGCCCCCACAGCCGCGCGCATTGCGTCGGCGCAGCACGCTCGTGATCGTGGTGGGCGTGCTGTGCCTCGTGCTCGTCCTGTCCGGTGCCACGTACGCGGCGCTGCACTCGAGGCTGTTCTCAGCCACCTCGGTGCTCGTGTCGGGCGAGCACCACGAGACCGCCGGCCAGATCGAGCGCACCGCGGGGCTGGCGTCGGCGCCGCCGATGATCTCGATCGACCCGGCGTCCATCGAGCTGCGCGTCGAGTCGGCATTCCCCTGGGTCGCGACTGCGCGGGTGACGACGAGCTGGCCGCACACCGTGTCGATCCATGTCGTCGAGCGACGACCGGTCGCCGTGGTCGAAGGCGCCCATGGCGCGCCCGTCCTCGTCGACGTCACGGGGCGGCGGCTCGGGTCCGAGCGACCAAACGAGACACTGCCGCGGATCGAGTACAAAGCGCCGATCGGCGCCGGGCCCACCCCCATCGACCAGGTGTCGGGAGCCGCGGAGCCTGGCCTGCTCGTCGCGGCGACGCTGCCGCCGGCGTTCGCCTGGCAGGTCTCGGTCATCCAGGTGAGCCCGGTCGGATGGGTCTCGCTGCATCTCGAGACGCCCATCACCTTCCTGCTCGGGCCCGCGAGCAACCTCGGTGCGAAGTACGAGGACGTCGCCGCGGTCATCGCGAGGACGACGCTGCACGCGGGCGACGTCGTCGACGTGAGCGTGCCGCAGGCGATGACGGTTACGGGTCCCTGACCGGCGCACGGCAGGATCCTTGTGCCCTGCCGGTCCTCCCCGTAGCCTGAGCCACACGGGCCTCCGTGGCCGACCCCTCCTTCGTGCGAGGGGGTGCAGGAGGGAAGGACATAGCGATGACCATTGGAGGTCAGGGGAACTACCTCGCCGTCATCAAGGTGTTCGGGATCGGCGGAGGCGGCGTGAACGCCGTCAACCGCATGATCGAGTCCCAGCTGCGCAACGTCGAGTTCATCTCGGCCAACACCGATGCCCAGGCCCTGCTCATGAGCGACGCGGACCTGAAGCTCGACATCGGCCGCACGCTCACCCGGGGGCTGGGCGCGGGCTCGGACCCCGAGGTCGGCCAGCAGGCCGCTGAGGAGCACCGTGGCGACATCGAAGAGGCCCTCAAGGGCTCGGACATGGTCTTCATCACCGCCGGCGAGGGCGGCGGCACGGGCACGGGCGGCGCCCCGGTCGTCGCCGAGATCGCCAAGGCCCTCGGCGCGCTCACGATCGGCGTGGTCACGCGACCGTTCAGCTTCGAGGGCAAACGCCGGGCCACGCAGGCCGACAAGGGGATCCAGAGCCTGAAGGACAAGGTCGACACCCTGATCGTGATCCCGAACGACCGCCTGCTGTCCGTCTCGACGGCCCAGACCTCGATGCTCGACGCGTTCCGCATGGCCGACGAGGTCCTGCTCCAGGGCGTGCGCGGCATCACCGACCTGATCACCGTGCCCGGCCTCATCAACACCGACTTCGCCGACGTGCGGATGATCATGAACAACGCGGGCTCGGCGATCATGGGCATCGGCACCTCGACGGGCGAGGGTCGCGCGGTGAACGCGGCGCGCGCCGCCATCACCTCGCCCCTGCTCGAGGCCTCGATCGAAGGCGCGAGGGGCATCCTCATCAACATCGTCGGTGGACCTGCGCTCACGCTCTTCGAGGTGAACGAGGCCGCCGAGATCGTCCACTCCGTGGCGCACCAGGACGCGAACATCATCTTCGGCAGCGTCGTCGACGACGCCATGGGCGACGCCGTCCGCGTGACGGTGATCGCGGCGGGCTTCGAGCGCTGGGAGTCCGGTGCGCGCCCCCAGCGTGTCTCGGCATCAGGCACGCCCGTGCCTGAGCCCATCGACCTGTTCGGCGACGCCCAGGAGTCCGAGGAGTTCTCCTTCGAGCTGCCCGACGAGGGCGACGACGACATCCCGAGCTTCCTTCGGTGACGACGGCGCGCGGCGACCTCGTCGCGCGCGTCTCGGCGAACCTCGACGCCGTGCGAGGCCGCATCGCCGCAACCGGCCGGGACCCCAGCGACGTCGCGATCGTCGCGGTGACCAAGTCGTTCGGGCCTCCGGCGGCGATCGCGGCGTACGAAGCCGGTCTCACCGAGCTCGCGGAGAACTACGCCGACGAGCTCGTCGCGAGCCACGACGCCCTGGGCGACGCCCCGGTGCGTTGGCACTACCTCGGCGCGCTGCAGCGCAACAAGCTCTCGAGGCTCGTCACGCGCGTCGCGGTCTACGAGTCGGTGACGTCGACGCGCGACGTCGACGTGCTCGGTGCACGGGTCTCGACGGCGTCGTGCTTCGTCCAGGTCGACGTCACTGGTGAGCCGGGCCGCGCGGGCTGTCGTCCCGAGCTGGCCGGCGTCGTGGTGGCCGCGGCCCGCGACGCGGGCCTCGCCGTCGAAGGGCTGATGTGCGTGGCGTCGAGGGACCTCGGCGTCGCGGCGGGGCAGTTCGCGGGACTGCGCCGACTCGCTGACAGCCTCGGGCTCGCGGGCTGCTCCATGGGGATGTCAGGGGATTTCGAGGCCGCCTGCAGGTCCGGTGCGACCATGCTGCGACTGGGCACGGCCCTGTTCGGGGACCGCCCGCGGCGACCCTCCTCGCACGTCGCATAGCATGGCGGCCGCGTCGTGGTGACGCGGGGGAGCAGCAAATGCCGCAGAACATGTTCCGACGGGCGATGGCGTACCTGGGCCTCGTGGACGAAGAGTACGACGACCTCGACCGCGCCCAGAGCGACGCGCGGCCGTTCCGCAGCCGTCCCGAGGCCGCCCCGGTCGCGACCTCTCGCTACGACGACCACGACGAGTACGAGCCGCCGGTGAACAAGGTCACCCCCATGCAGCCGCGCCGGGGGATCTCGGTCCTTGACTCGGGGACGATGCGCCCACAGGTCCGGCCCATGGGGTCGGGCGCGGCGCCGGGGTCGGTGCGCGTGGTGCCGAGCGACAGCGACGTCCAGATCGTCCAGCCCGCCTCGTTCAACGAGGGCAAGGAGATCGCCGACGCCCTGAAGGCGAACCGGCCGGTCATCGTCAACGTGGAGAGCTCGGGGCCCGAGCTGCACCGTCGGATCCTCGACTTCTGCTCGGGGCTCGTCTACATGGCGAACGGCTCGATGAGCAGGGTGACGGACCGCGTGTTCCTGCTGTCCCCGGCCAACGTGAAGGTCTCCGAAGAGACGCGCCAGCGCCTCCACGAGCGTGGCTACCGGCGCGACGGCGCGACCTAGTCCGTTCTCGTCACCTCAAGCGCCCTAGCCTCGGATCGTGCGCGCCGTCTTCTTCATTGCCTTCGTGGCGGTCGAGATCTGGCTCCTGTGCGCTGTTGGCCGCGCCCTCCTCAGCTGGTTCCCGATCTCCTACGACTCGGTCGCGCACCGTGTGAACTCGGTGCTCGTGCGCATCACCGAGCCGGTGATCGCCCCGGTCAGGCGGCTGATGCCGCCCGTTCGCGCGGGCGGGATCGGCATCGACCTCTCGTTCATCGCCGTGTTCATCGTGCTCGAGCTCATCGCCTCGAAGGTGCTCTACCCGCTCTCGCACTGAGGCCCCGAGCACGACGGCAGGAATGTCCACGCAGGCGGCCTGTTGCGCTCGGTTCGTTCGGTATATTCCGGCAATGGACAACACGACGACCCAGAGCGCGCTCGACGCGCTGCGCACCGCAGAGTTCCGCCTCAGCCTCCGAGGCTACGACGTTGACGAGGTCGACGACTTCTTGGAGCGAGCGGCCGTCGAGGCCGACCAGCTGCGCGAGCAGGTGCGACAGGCCTCGACGCAGGCCGCACAGGCCGCGGACCGAGTGCGCCATCAAGAGCCTGACCGCGCGGCGCCGCCCGCGACGAGCGCGCCACCAGTGGCGACCGCAGGTCCCGGCTCCACAGAGACGGTGTCCAAGATGCTCGAGATGGCCGAGCGCTTCGTCGAGCAGACGCGCCTCGATGCCGAGAAGGAGGCCGCGGCGATCCTCGCGGACGCACAGGAGCGCGCGCGCCAGCTCGCGACCGACGCGCAGCAGCGGCTCGCCGACGAGGTCGCGCGCCTCGAGGGTCTCCGCCAGCGCCTCGGCGAGGACGTCGAGCAGATCTCGCGCAAGCTCGAGACGGAGCGGACGCGACTCACCGGCTCGCTGCACGACCTGCTCGGGTGGATCGACACGAACCTGCACCCCGCCACCGCGCTCGCGACGACCGCGACGCCCTCGACGAACGGGCCAA
Organism: Acidimicrobiaceae bacterium; assembly: GCA_003162395.1. Lineage (GTDB taxonomy): Bacteria > Actinomycetota > Acidimicrobiia > Acidimicrobiales > RAAP-2 > Palsa-459. Next base: position 9,697 of record PMON01000004.1, on the reverse strand, counting down.
GTGCGACGACCGGCTCGGGCGGCGCGCCAACGGCGAACGGGCAGGCCGCGGAGCCAAGTGCGCAGGTCTTCAGCCTTGACGACGCGCGTCGCGACGAGTAGCGCGTCGAGCGCGAACTGCTAGGGTGCGGCGCCGCACTGCGATGAGGTAACCGTCGCGGCGCGAGGAGGACGCAATGACGCCGGCCCGTACCGCCGCAAGGAATCGATCCGCTCGCAAACGAACGACCAAGGTGACGCCACAGAAGCAGCGAGCGAGTTCGAAGACCGGCACCGCAAAGCGCGCAGTCAAGCGCGCCTCGGGCGCGTCCGCGAGCCGCTCGGCCAAGCCCGCCAAGAGGTCCGCGAGGCCTGCGGCGCGTCGCCGCGCGCCGAGCCCCACGCGCCGCACGACCAGGCCGTCACGGTCCGTCGCGCGCAGGCCCGCACCCGCGCGCACCAAGCCGGCCTCGAGCGCGGCGAAGAAGGCGGCCGCAGCCAAGAAGGCGACTGCCGCGAAGCGGGCTGCAGAGCAGAAGAGGGCCGCCGCGGCCAAGTCGGCGATCGCCGCGAAGAGGGCCTCGGACCAGAAGAAGGCTGTCGCGGCGAAGAAGGCACTGGCGGCCCAGAGGGCAACCGCGGCGAAGAAGGCCGCCGCCGCCAAGGCCGCCGCGGCGAAGAAGGCGGCCGCCTCCAAGGCACTCGTCGCGAAGAAGGCCGCTGCCGCCAAGGCCGCCGCCGCGAAGAAGGTGCTCGCCACGAAGAGGGCCGCGGCGGCCAAGAAGGAAGCCATCAAGCGCGCCGCGGCGGCCAAGAAGGCAGCCGTGGCCAAGAAGGCGGCCGACGCGAAGGCGGCAGCCGAGCGCGCGGTGATCGACGAGGCGAAACGGGTCGAGGCCGCGGCGCGCCGCGCGACCCAGGAGGCCGCTCGCGCCGAAGCCCGGGAGCAAAAGGCGCGCGAACGGGCCGAGGCAAAGCTGCGCAAGGAGCAGGAGCGCACCTACAAGAACCCCTACATCGGCGACGAGCGGTTCGTCGAAGCCGTGAGCGAGGAGCTGGCCGCGCACCGCGCCGAGCTCGACCGCCAGGTCGAGCAGCTCTTGAATGAGGCAGAGGCCCTGGTCCAAGAGCGCGACACGAGCGTCGGCTGGGATGAGGACGCAGGAGACGGGCTCGGCGGCGACATCGAGCACGAGCTCGACGTCATGCAGGCCGAGCGTCTGCGCCTTGAGCTCGAGGAGATCGATGCGGCATTCGCGAGGATGCGCTCGAGGTCGTTCGGGATGTGCGAGAGCTGCCACAAGCCCATCGGCCGAGAGCGCCTTCGCGCCATGCCCCACAAGTCGCTGTGCATCGACTGCGCCAAGGGCGGCCTCGGAGTTCGACGCTGACCGCACGCGGTCCGGTGATCGCGCTGTCCGTCGCAGCGGGCGTCGTCGCCATCGACCAGACGTCGAAGGCCTGGATGCTGCGCCATCAATCCAAAGGGCCGCACCACCTCGTCGGCCCACTCGGCGTCGAGGTGGGTCGCAACAGCGGCGTCGCGTTCTCCCTGTTCTCGGGGCACTCGGCCGTCGCCTTCATCGTGACCCTCGCGCTCACCGCGGTCGTCACCGTGTGTGCCCTGCGCGTCGCGCCCGTCCTGCCCGCGATCGTGTTCGGTCTGCTCCTCGGCGGTGGCGTGAGCAATGACGTCGACCGCATCGCCCGGCACGCGAGCGGTGGCGTCGTCGACTTCCTCACCCTGCCGCACTGGCCAACGTTCAACCTGGCTGACGCCGCGATCACCGTGGGGGTCGCCGGCCTGCTCGTCTTGGTGCTCACTCGGCACCAGCTCTTCGTGCCGGCCACGCCGTGAGCGAGGAGGCGCCCGGCGCACCCGACGTCGAGGGCGACGAGGACGCGGCCGACCTCCTCGACGTCGAGGTGCCGAGGCTCCTCGACGGGGTGCGCGCCGACCGTGCGCTCTCCATGCTGACGGGGATGACGAGGTCGGCCTCGAGCGCGCTCATGGCGTCGGGCGCGGTGCAGCTCGACGGCGTGACGATCTCCAAGGGCTCGCTGCCGCTCGAAGCAGGCCAGCGGCTCGTCGCGGACCTGCCGGCCGTGGGACCTGAGGTCCTCGTCGCCGAGCCCGAGGTCGAGGTGCGAGTGGTCGCCGAGGACGCCGACTTCGTGGTGGTCGACAAGCCCGCCGGCCTGGTCGTGCACCCCGGTGCCGGCCATCGCGACGGCACCCTGATCGCCGGCCTTCTCGCGCGGTACCCAGAGCTCGCCCTGCTCGCGGACCTCGAGGGCTCGAGCCCGCTTCGCCCCGGCGTGGTCCAGCGACTCGACAAGGGCACCTCGGGCGTGCTCGTCGTCGCGAGGACGCCGCGGGGCTTCGCGTCGCTCGCCGCCCAGCTGGCGAGCCGGACCGTTGAGCGCCGCTACTCGGGCCTGGTCGAAGGTGACGTCACGGACGACGACGGCATCGTCGACGCCCCCATCGCTCGCTCGCTGCGGACCCCGACGAAGATGGCCGTTCGCGCCGGTGGTCGTCCGGCGAGGACCGCGTACCACGTGGTCCGGCGGCTCGACGGGCCGACCAGGACGTTGCTCGAGCTCCGGCTCGAGACCGGGAGGACCCACCAGATTCGCGTGCACCTCGCTGCCATCGGAAGGCCGATCGTGAACGACCCTCGATACGGCCGGCGCCGCGAGCCAGGACTCGAAGAGGGGCGGGTGTTCCTCCACGCCGAGGTGCTCGGCTTCGACCACCCCGCGACGGGCGAGCGCGTCGTCGTCAGCTCGGCGCTGCCCGAGGACCTCGCGGCAATCCTGCGCTGATCAGTGCACGAGGGGCGCGCCGTCGAGCGTGTCGATCGTCGCGAACGTCTCGACCGCACCGCGCGTGAGGCTCGTCGGGCGCGCGGATGGCCAGCCGAGCGCGATCACGCAGGCGACCTCGAAGTAGGGCTCGCAGCCAACGATCGCTCGCACCTCGGCGTCGCGCCGACGGACCATCGTCGTGAGGACGCCGCCGAGCCCCACGTCTCTCGCGGCGAGCAGGATGCTCCAGGCGAACGGATAGACCGAGGCCCCGCCGACGAAGGTCTTCGTCCCGTCGTCGCGATCCATCGCCGCGACGCCGCGAAGGTCGGCGAGCACGACGAGGAGGGCGGGCACCTCGTCGAGGTGCTCGGCGAAGCCGCCACCTGACTCCCTCGCACGCTCGGCCATCGCCGACGCGTCGGTGAGGGCTGCTCGCTCTTTGTCTCGGTCCGTGACGACGGCAAACGGCACGAGGCCGGCCCGTGACAGCGCGAGGTACTCGTACCAGCCCGGGAGGTACGCGTCACGCAGCGCACGGCGCTTGGCTGTGTCCTCGACCACGACCACCCGCCAGCATTGTCGGTTGCCCCCGCTCGGGGCGAACCGCGCAGTGTCAAGCAGGTCGTAGATCGTCGTGCGATCGACGGGCGCACCGTCGAACTCGCGGATGGCGGCCGTCGTGCGGAGGGCCTCTCGAAGCTCCATCGCGCCACCCTACGGAGGTGGCGCGATGGGCGGGCGCTACGCGGGCTCGTGCACCGCGATGACGTCGGTGTCGTCGCGCAGCTCGGAGAGCGCCTCTTCCTCGGCGCGACGGACACGCCGCACGCCGATGCCGAGGCGGTCCGCGGTCGCCTGGAGACTGAGCGGAGTCGAGCCGTCGAGCCCGAATCGCATGGTGAGCACCTGCTTGGGCAGGTCCTCCAGTCGGTCGAGGGCACCGTGGAGCTGGTCGGCCATCATCTCTTGCTCGACGTCGTCGACCCAGTCGTCGTTCTCCGGGGCAACGAGCTCACCGAGGACGGTCGTCGAGTCGGCCGACGCAGGCTGGTCGAGGCTCGCGGTGACGCCCGCGAGCCCGGTCAGGTTCGCCCGCTCTGCACGAGTCATCCCGGTCGCCGACTCGATCTCCTCGTCCGTCGGGCGACGACCCAGCTGGCTCGTGAGCTCAGCGGTCGTCGCCTCAAGGCGCTGGAGCAGCTCGCCGACCTCCAAGGGGATCCGGATCGTGCGGCCGTGCTGCTGGACAGCGCGCTGCAGCGCCTGGCGGATCCACCACGTCGNNCGTAGGTGGAGAACTTGAAGCCGCGCTCCCAGTCGAACTTCTCGACGGCGCGCAGCAGCCCGAACGTCCCCTCCTGGACGAGGTCGACCATCTCGACCCCACGGTCCTGGTAGCGGCGCGCCCAGTGCAGCACCAGCCGCAGGTTGGCCGCGACCATCTGCTTCTTCGCCTCTTCGTCACCTGCCGAGACTCGCTTGGCGAGCTCGACCTGCTCGTCGTAGTTGGGCATGGGGTAGCGGTCCAGGTCTCGCAGCAGCAAGCCCAGGGTGTCAGCGGTGTTGGTGGCCCCGCGTCGCGAACTTTGCATCTAGCAACACTCCTTTGATACCGGCTTCAGGCCCAAGGAGCCGTCCCCACACGGACCCCGCGCCAAGTACTTCTAACGTCCCGATGTGACAGAACATTCCCGTCAAACCCGTGCGGGACCCTTGGCCTTTCGAACCATGTCTGCAAGGGTCACCCCGCGCAGCTGGCCCTGTAACTGGGCGGATACCTCCGCCCAGACCGCCAGCAAGATGCACTGGCCCTCGTGATCGCACGCCCCGCCCTCATGGGGTTGGCCGAAGTCCCCTGCCTGGATCGGGCCGTCGACCGCCGAAACGATCTCTGCGAGTGTAATCGCCTCGGCACCCCTGGCCAGGACGTAGCCGCCCCCGACCCCTCGCTTTGACCGCACGAGGCCCGCCCCCTTGAGCGTGAGGAGGATCTGCTCCAGATAGGGCTGGGGGAGCCCGGTGCGCTCGGCGATGTCCCGCACCGACGTGGGGCCCCCGTCGTCGTGAAGGGCGAGGGAGAGCAGCGCCCGGCTGGCGTAGTCGCCCCTCGTTGACACCCGCACCGCTCGAGACTACCGAGGGGGCCCGATCCGGGCGATCGGTGCCGGATGGCTGGCATGCTGAGGGCATGACCGACGCAAACGCAGTCCCCCAGGCCACCCCCCTGCCGATCGGGCCCGATGAGGTGCTCGATCCGTCCCAAGCCGACGGCATCGCGATCGAGACATCAGGCATGGTCGAGTCGCCCGCCAAGGTGATGCGGATCGGGTCGATGGTCAAACAGCTCCTCGACGAGGTGCGCACCGCCTCGCTCGACGAACCGGGCCGCACCCGCCTGCGCGAGATCTACGAGCAGTCCGTCCGCGAGCTCGAGACCGCCCTGTCCGAGGACCTCTCCCAGGAGCTCGATCGCATGTCGATCCCCTTCGGCGAGGGCGTGCCCACCGAGTCCGAGCTCCGAGTCGCCCAAGCCCAGCTCGTGGGCTGGCTCGAGGGCCTCTTCCATGGCATCCAAGCGACGCTCATGGCCCAGCAGATGGCCGCGCGCGCACAGCTCGAAGAGCTGCGACACCGCCAGCTGCCCGGCCCCGATGGCGAGCAGGCCCCTCGCGCCGGCACCTACCTCTGATCGTCGCGCCAGGGCCGCGCGGTCGCGTCCCGCGGTCGGCACCCTCGAGCGACAGATCGTGAGGCCCCCTGATGCGGTCGCGCCCCGGCACTAAGTTCGGTGGAGTCACATCGGTGTAGTCCGCGAGTCTCCTGGAGGGGTGAAGGTGCCGTCGAGCTTCGTCCACCTGCACACCCACACCGAGTTCTCGATGCTCGATGGCGCGGCGAGGATCGACGAGCTGGTGGCGGCCGCCGTCGCCGACGGCCAGCCAGCGCTCGGCATCACCGACCACGGGAACCTCTACGGCGTCCTCGACTTCTACGAGGCGTGCCGAGCGCGCGGTGTCTCGCCGATCATCGGCACCGAGGCGTACATGGCGCTCGAGTCGCGACACGAGCGGCCCGTGCGACGAGGTCGCGTCGACGACACCGGCGGTGACGCCGAAGGCGGCAAGCTCTACTACCACCTCACCCTCCTCGCCGAGAACAACCTCGGCTACGCCAACCTGCTCAAGCTCTCCTCGGCGGCGTTCCTCGAGGGCTACTACTACAAGCCGCGGGTGGACTGGGAGCTGCTGGCGCGCCACCACGAGGGGCTCATCGCGACGAGCGGCTGCCTCGGTGGCGTCGTGCTCCAGGCGCTGCTCGCAGGCGACGACAAAGGTGGGCTCGAGCGCGCGGCGCGACTCCAGGAGATCTTCGGCAGGGACTCGTTCTTCATCGAGCTGCAGGACCACGGCCTCGACGAGCAGCGCCGGACGAACCCAAAGCTGATCGAGATCGCGAGCAAGCTCGGCGCGCCGTTGCTCGCGACCAACGACAGCCACTACACGCGACGCGACGACGCGACGTCGCATGACGCGCTGCTGTGCGTGCAGACCGGGGCGCTCCTCGACGACGAGAAGCGATTCCGGTTCCACGGACAGGAGCACTACCTCAAGACCGCCGCGGAGATGCGCCATCTCTTCCGAGACGTCATCGACTCGTGCGACAACACCCTGCTCATCGCCGAGCGAGCGCACGTCGAGATCGAGTTCGGTCGTCCCTCGTTGCCCGAGTTCGAGGTGCCCGATCGCATCCAGGGTGCGACCTACGAGGAGCGCGCGGCGATCTACCTGCGTGAGCTCACCTTCGAGGGCGCGAAGCGACGCTACGGCGAGCCGATCCCCAACGTCGTGCGCGAGCGGCTCGACTACGAGCTCTCGGTGATCACGAAGATGGGGTTCCCCGCGTACTTCCTCGTCGTGTGGGACCTCATCCGATTTGCTCGTGAGTCCAAGATCCGTGTCGGCCCCGGACGAGGGTCCGCGGCGAGCAGCTGTGTCGCGTACTGCCTGCGCATCGTCGACCTCGACCCGATCCGCTACGACTTGATGTTCGAGCGATTCTTGAACCCGGGCCGAAAAGAGATGCCCGACATCGATCTCGACTTCGACGAGCGGTACCGCGCGAAGGTCATCCAGTACGCCGCGGAGCGCTACGGCGCCGACCACGTCGCCCAGATCGTGACGTTCTCGACCATCAAGGCGCGCGCGGCCGTGCGCGACGCCGCGAGGGTCCTCGGCTACGACTACGCCCTGGGGGACCGGATCGCCAAGGCGATGCCGCCGCTCGTCATGGGTCGCGACACCCCGCTGGCCGCGTGCTTCGAGAAGTTCCCCGAGCATGAGGACGGCTACGCCGCCTCGGCCGAGCTGCGACGGATGTGCGACGAGGACGTCGCGGTCAAGCGAACCGTCGAGGTGGCGCGTGGCCTCGAGGGCCTGCGGCGCCAGGACGGCATCCACGCCGCGGCCGTCGTGATCACCAAAGAGCCGCTCATCGAGTACCTGCCCGTCCAGCGCAAGCCCGACGGCCAGGGTCGGATCGACGACGCGCCGATCGTCACCCAGTACGAGATGCACGGCGTCGAGGCGCTCGGGCTGCTCAAGATCGACTTCCTCGGGCTCCGCAACCTCTCGGTCCTCGAGCGCACGTGCGACCTCGTCGAGACGCGGACCGGTGAGCGGCCCGATCTCGACAACCTGGCGCTCGACGACCAAGAGATCTTCGCGATGCTGTCGAGGGGCGACTCGATCGGGGTCTTCCAGCTCGAGGGCGGCCCGATGCGAGCGCTCATGCGCCGGCTCGCGCCGTCGTCGTTCGACGACATCGCCGCGCTCGTCGCGCTCTACCGGCCGGGACCCATGGCCCACAACATGCACAACCTGTACGCGGACCGGAAGAACGGGCGTGAGCAGATCGTCTACGAGCACCCCGACCTGGAGTCGATCCTCGCCGACACCTACGGGCTCATGATCTACCAGGA
>PMON01000004.1:0-1859 GCA_003162395.1 Acidimicrobiaceae bacterium | reverse complement strand
ATCGAGCCGTTCGCCGACTACGCGTTCAACAAGCCCCACGCCTACGGCTACGGGCTCATCGCCTTCCAGACCGCGTGGTGCAAGGTCCACCACCCCGTCGAGTACCTTGCCGCCCTTCTCACCTCCGTGCGCGACGACAAGGACCGCACCGCGGTCTACCTCGCGGAGTGCCGGGCCCTCGGGATCGAGGTGACCGTGCCCGACGTCAACCTCGCCTTCTCGGACTTCACCCCGTCGATCACCGACGAGCGCAAGATCGTCTTCGGGCTGGCGGCGGTGCGCAACGTCGGCGAGAGCCTCGTCGACCGCATCGTCGCGGAGCGAGACAGCGCCGGACCCTTTGCGTCGGTCTACGACTTCCTCCGACGCGTGGACCCGCTGGTGCTCAACAAGCGCACGATGGAGTCGCTCATCAAGGGCGGGGCGTTCGATTCCTTCGGGATCCCGCGCAAGGGGCTGTACCTCGTGATCGAAGAGCTGGTCGCGCGCACGCTCGAGCGCCGACGCGAGCACGACGCGGGGATCGCGACGCTGTTCGCCGCCGCCGCCGAGGCGCAAGGAGCGGGTCAGGGCACCTGGGAGGGCACCGAGCTTGCGGTCCCCGACCAGGAGTTCACGCGCCACGAGCGGCTCCGCTTCGAAAAAGAGATGCTCGGGCTCTACGTCTCGGACCACCCCTTGCTCGGCGCGGCGAGCGCGCTCGGGCGCTACACCGACCACACGATCGCCGACGCGAAGGAGCTCGCCGAGCTCCCGGGCACCGACGCGCCGGTGCTGAAGGTGGGCGGCGTCGTGACCGACGTGCAGCGACGCTTCTCCAAGCGCGGCGAGGAGTGGGCGAGGTTCACGCTCGAAGACCTGGGTGGCGCGATCGAGGTGCTGTGCTTCGCCAAGCCGTTCGCCGACTTCGGGGCGATGCTCGAGTCCGATGCCGTCGTCGTCGTCACGGGGCGACTGGACACACGAGAGGACGCGCCGAAGCTCGTGGTCATGTCCGTCTCGACCCCGCGCCTCGAACCGGGCGACGACGTGCTCAAGATCCGCCTCCCGCTCGGGACGGTCACCGAGTCGTTCGTCGCGCACCTGAAAGGTGTGCTCGCCGAGCACCCTGGGGCCTCACCGGTCCAGCTGCTCTTGGTCGGCACCGAGGAGCGCACGATCCAGCTGCCGGCGGAGTTCTCCGTCGACGTGCGGGCCGTGGTCGGGGTGCTGCGGACCCTGCTCGGACCTGACGCGATCGCCGCCTGAGCACACCGGGCGGTCCGCCCGGTGCCACGATGGCGAGATGCACGTGCCCGGAGTGGACCGTCCCATCGACGACGAGGAGTGGCGTGCCTTCGTGCGCGCCCAGGGATTCGGGCACCTCATCTGCATGGGCCGCGACCGTGAGGTGCCGGTCGTGGTGGCGACCCAGTACGTCTTCGAGGACCCCGTGGTGCTCATGCACGTGGCGGTGCCCAACCCGATCCTCGGAGCGCTGGGCGAGCGGCCGGCCGCCGTGCTCGAGGTCGCTGGTGACTGGGCGTTCATCCCGTCGAGCTGGAAGGCGATCGGCGACGAGGACCCACGGCTTGGGATCCCCACGACGTACTACGCCGCGGTGCAGCTGTCCGGGCGCGTCGAGGTGATCGAGGACCCCGACGAGCTGGCCGCGCTGCTGCGGCGCCAGCTCGCGCGGCTCCAGGGTGACGTGGACGTCGCCGACCCCGCCACCGAGCACCGTGCACGGCTCGCTTCGATCCGTGGCGTCGTGCTGCACGTCGAGTCGGTCGTGGCCAAGTTCAAGTACGGCGGGAACGTCGACGAGGCCCACCGGCTGGCTGTCGTGGAACGCCTGCGCGCCCGGGGTGGCCCCGGCG
>PMON01000048.1 GCA_003162395.1 Acidimicrobiaceae bacterium | reverse complement strand
GCGGTCCGCGAGCACGCGCAGCGCCGCGAGGTCCGTGTCCCTATCCGAGTCGAGAACGATGAACTCGGGCACCGCGATGCCGGCCGAGGCGAAGCGTCGTCGCTGGACGGACTTGTCGACCGCACTCTCGAGCGCCCTGCTCGAAGGGCGAATCGTGCTGCCCGCGGCCTCGAGGGCGCGGATCGCGTCGAGGTCCACGAGCTCGTGGTCGAAGGTCACGACGTCACAGCGCGCCGCGAGCTCGTGGAGTGCTGTTGGGTCCGTCGGGCTGCCCAGCACCACCTCGCCCGCCGTCGCGACCGCGGCGTCGTCCTGGCTCGTCGCGAGCACGATGGTGTCGATCCCGAGGGCGCTCGCTGCCTCGCAGCACATGCGGGCGAGCTGGCCGGCCCCCACGATGCCGACCCGGGCAGGTGGGCGGCCGCCCTCAGTACGCTCGGGCACCGCCACCGCGGCAGGCTACCTGCCGTCCCGAACAAGAGGAGTCCCATGCGACTCGGCACGAGCCTCGACACCGACAAGCCGATCGACGAGGTCGTGGCCAGCGCCCGCGCCGCGAGGGACGCCGGCTTCACGAGCGTGTGGTCGTCCCAGATCTTCGGCGTCGACGCGCTCACGGTCCTCGCCGTCGTCGCGCGCGAGGTCGACACCATCGAGGTCGCGACCGGCGTGGTGCCGATCCACCCCCGGCACCCCATGGTGCTCGCGGCCCAGGCGCTGACCGTCCAGGCCATCTCGGGCGGGCGGCTCACGCTCGGCATCGGCCTGTCGCACAAGGTCATGGTCGAAGGCGTGTGGGGGATCAGCTTCGACAAGCCGGGGACGTACATGCGCGAGTACCTCGACGCACTCGTCCCCATGCTGCGAGGCGAGCCGGTCAACGTCCAGGGGACGCTCGTGAGGGCCAACGTCTTCCAGGCGGTGGGCCCCCGGGCGTCGTCGCCCCCGAGCCTCGTCGTCGCGGCGCTCGGGCCCGAGATGCTGCGGCTCGCTGGGACGGTCACCGACGGCACGGTGACGTGGATGACGGGGATCGCGACCCTCCGCGACTACGTCGTGCCCACGATCCGCAGTGCCGCCGAGGCGGCGGGCCGTCCCGCGCCGCGGGTGATCGCGTCGGTGGCGATCTGCCTCACCGACGACGTCAGCGCCGCCGCCGAGCGCATCGACAAGGAGCTCGCGATCTATCCCACGCTGCCGAGCTACAAGGCGATGCTCGACCGCGAGGGGGTCACCAGCGCGTCGGGGGTCTCGATCATCGGGTCGAGGGACCGGATCGAAGACGCGATCGGCGCGTTCGCGGACGCCGGGGTCACCGAGGCGCTCGCCTCGCCAATGGGATCGAAGGACGAGGTGTCGGCGACGTTCGCGCTGTTGGGCGAGCTCGCCGCGAAGGGCTAGTCAGCGCGCGAGCTTCGTGCGCTTGAACTCGTTCAGCCTCGTGTCGTCGACCAGCGCGCCGACGATCGACTCGATCGCGCCGACCGCGTCGCTCGGCGACGTCGGACGCGCCATGAGCCGGACGAAGACGGCCTCGTCGCCCACCACGAACGTGGGGACGCCGAAGTGGGCGTGGTCGTCGACCAGGCGGTGCCACGAGGCGGCGAGCTGCTTGCGGGGGGCGCCCGCGTCGACGAGCTCAAAGACCGCATCTGGGTCGGCGCCGGCCTCGACCAGCACGCCCGCGACCTCGTCGCGCGTCGAGAGTCGGATCCCCCGGTCGTGGCGGGCCCGGAAGAGGGCGAGGTGCACGTCGAAGAACTGTTCGGGCCACTTGTCTCGCACCACGAGGGAGGCCTCCATCGCGAGCAAGTCGTCGCGCTTCGCAGGGTCGTCCCAGACGTCGGGGGCGCCCTCGTCCTTGTGGACCTGGCGGAGTGTCCATGGCGTGAACGTCACGTCCCATCCGGGCTCGGCGCGCAGCGCCTCGACCAGGTGCTCGTGGCCGATGTGGGCAAAGGGGCAGAGGTAGTCGTACGACACCTCGAAGGCCGGCACATGTTTCATGCGAGCATCCTTTCGTCCTGTCCTGAGCGTAGGGACCGGCGCCTCGGCTCCTGCGCACGCTCGCTCAGCGCAGGACCGCGGCGAGTGCGGCGCCCGCGGTCGACCCCACCACGGCACCGGCGACCACGTCGGCGGCGCGGTGGTGCCCGACCTCGACGCGGGCCCAGCCGACGAGCGACGCGACCATGAGCGCGAAGACGCGCCCGCGCCGTGTCCTCGGCAGCACGACTGCCGAGGCGAACGCCGCCAGGGTGTGGCCCGACGGGAAGCCCGATGACGAGGGCATCCGTGCCAACGTCGTCCTCGCGGCAGCTGCACGTCGTGGTACTGCGAAGAAGTGCTTCAGCAGCCTCGTGAGGACGAGCGACGTGATGCCCGCCGCGCCGAGTCGGCGCACCACTGCGGCGAGCGACGCACGGCCGACGAGCACCTGGCCGAGGCTGACAGCGATCCACAGCACGCCGAAGTCGCTCGCAATCGAGACGACGTCGGCGACCTGGTGCGCACGACGACGGGGCCCCGCCGTCTGGGGGTCGGACTCGGTCGTCGTCACGGCGTCGCGACCCTACGACGCGCTCGACGCCGCCAAGCGCAGGGCCTTGGGTGCGGCCTCGCAGCGGTCGGTGAACGCGCAGTAGTTGCACAGCGGGCCGGGCGACGGGCGGAACGAGCCAGCCGCGTACGCGCGCGAGATCGCGTGCCATACCTCGACGGTCCGGCGCTCCTGTCGGCTCACCTCGGACGCGCCGATCGCGCGCTCGATCACGACGGGTGCGGCGAGGTACAAGAGGCGCACCATGACCGGGCGCACCCCGAGTGCCCGCTCGCACAGCAGCGCGTACGTCTCCACCGCGGCGAGCCTGGCCCGTTCGCGTCCGGGGGCGGGGGCGCGACCCGTCTTGTAGTCGACGACGACGAGGTCACCGTCCTCGTTGCGGTCGAGTCGGTCGATGATGCCCCGCAGGTGCACCGGGGCGCCGTCCCGGGTGCTCGTGAGCGTGGTGTCGACGCGGAGCTCGACGCCGACGGCGTCCACCGTCGTCGGGTCCTCGAGATCGAAGTACCGGCGCACGAGGGCCGCTGACTCCTCGAGGAACGAGGTCCGCCGGGCACCTTCCAGCCCCACGGACTCGAGGCCTGCGACGCCGTCGGGCGCGGCGATCGCGGCGTCGAGGGCGCGAAGTGCCACCTCGATGGTCCGTCGTGCCGGCTCGACCGAGAACAGCCCCTCGAGGGCCGAGTGCACGAGCGTCCCCTTCAGCGTCCAGATCGTCGGCGGCTGGTCCAGTCGATCGATGGACTGGTACTGGAAGCGGCGGGGGCAGTCGGTGAAGGTGCTCACCTTGGAGGGCGAGATCGAGGACGGGAGCGGTGCGAGCGTCACCCATGGAGCGTAGGTCCAGGGTGTGACCTCGACTCAGGTAGAACGGTGAGGTGACCAAGCGGCGTGCACGGGCGGCCGCAGGCCCCCCGCCGGTGCGAGTCGAGCGTCGCGAGCCTTGGTCGGGCGTGCGTGCCGGTGACCGCGTCGACGTACTGGACGCTCGAGAGCCACGGGCAACCTGGGCGTTCGTCGCCCACGTGACGAACCTCGAGTCAGGCGACTCGTGGGTGGAGGTCGTCGGGGGGCGCGCCGGCGACCCGCGCCTGCGGTCGTTTCGGCCTGAGCAGCTCTACGCCTACCGGTCGATCCGCGGCGGCGTGCCGACGACCGCGCCCTTGTGCGACGCGCCGCTCCTCAATCTCTAGAGGGGCGTCGGACCACCACGCGCGCGGCGGTACCAGGCGCTGGCGTGCTCGCGTCTACTCAGGCATGCGCGAGGGTCGCCGGCTTGAGGGCCAGGCGGTGGGTGGCGCCGCGATGCTCGGTGAGCCACACCATGACGGCCGGCTTGTCCATCGGGCGGGCGATGAGGAAGCCCTGCACGAGGTCGCAGCCCGTCGCTCGCGTGGCCAGGAAGCTCTCGTCGGTCTCGACGCCCTCGGCGACGACGCGCAGGCCCAGGTTGTGGCCGAGGTCGACGATCGACCGCACGATCGCCGCGTCGGTCGGGCGGTCCTGAAGTCCCGCAATGAGGCTCCGATCGATCTTCAGCTCGTCGATCGGCAGCGTCGAGATGTAGCCGAGGGAGGTCTGGCCGCTGCCGAAGTCGTCGATGCTGATGCGGACGCCGATCGTGCGGAGCTCGTGGAGCACCCTCACGGCGCTCGTGGGGTCGGCGAGCAGCGCGGTCTCGGTCATCTCGATGACAAGGAGGCTCGCGGGCAGTCCGGTGCGCGCGAGCTCTCGCTGCACGAGCTCGCTCAGGCCCCTGCGCCCGAGGTTCCTCGCCGACACGTTGACCGCCACGGAGATGCGCCCCGTCGCGACCTGGAGCTCCACGATGTCATCGAGCGCCCGGTGCACGACCCACTCGGTCAGCCGGTCAATGAGGTCGGACTGCTCGGCGAGTGGCACGAAGCGGTCTGGCGCCAGGAGCCCGAGGGTCGGGTGCTGCCAGCGGACGAGTGCCTCGAGGGCGTCGACCTTGAGGTCGTCCATTCTCGCCTTCGGTTGGTAGTGCAGCACCAGCTGCCCGTCGTCGATCGCGTGGCGGAGCTCGCTCGCGAGCGAGAGGTTCGACGCGTCGTATCTGTCCAGCGACGGCTCGTAGCGCAGCACGCCGGCGTGGCGCTCCTTCGCGGTGTACATCGCGACCTCGGCATGCCGCAGCAGCTCGTCGACGTCGTCATGGCCCTCGTCAGCCAGCACGTAGCCGATGCTCGAGTCGACGCACAGCGACAGGCCGCCCACCTGGAACTCGCGCTCGAGGACGCCCCGGATCCGCCAGAGCGCCTCGTCGGCGTCTCTGCAGTCCCGCAGCACGAGCCCGAACTCGTCGCCGCCGAGGCGCGCGGCGGTGTCCTCTGGGCGAAGCACGTCGGCGAGACGCCGGGCGAGCTCAGCAAGGAGCGCGTCGCCGTTGCGGTGACCGAGCGTGTCGTTGACCACCTTGAACCGGTCGAGGTCGACGATGGCGAGGGTGACGGCGCCCTCGTGCCGCGACGCGTGCCGGAGCGCGACCGCGGCGCGCTCTTGGAACACGGTGCGGTTCGGCAGCGCGGTGAGCGCGTCATGGGCGGCCAGGTAGGCGTTGAGGCGGAGCTGTCGACGCAGTCGGCGCGTCACTGACCACGAGATGCCGAAGAGCGCGAGGTACAGGGCGCCGAGCCCGACCGCGAGGTCCCGGTACAGCCCAGCGAGCCCTGCGGTCAGGTCGGCGTCGATCGGCGCGTAGGGCAGGTAGATCTCGAGGACGCCGAGGCGGTGCGTCGGCATGCCGAGCGGAAAGTAGACCTCGACGACCCGTGGCCCGACCGGTCCCGAGTCGTTGGAGTCGGCGTTGAGCCGCGTCAGCCGCGCGACGGTGTGCCCGTGGACCGCGTCCAGCGCCTCGTCTTCTGGGCGATCGTTGAAACCTGAGCCATCGTCGGAGAACACGACGTTGCCCGAGAGGTTGCGAAGCCGGAGGCGCAGGACGTCGCCGGTGCCCACCGCGTTGCGCACGAGCGAGCGGAGGTGCAGGATCTCGTCACGTTGCAACGGCTTGTTGAGCGAGCGTCCGTTGAGGATGGGTTCGATCGCGGTCCGGGCCACCAGGCGCGCTTCGGCTGCACCCTCGTCGACGCCACGGCGCTGTGCCTCGGCGCGGTACGAAGAGGCGAGGACGAACCCGAGCGCGACGACGAGGACGAGCGCGAGCGCCGCGTAGGTAAGGAAGACGCGGGCCATCGACTGCCCGCGCGCAGCGCGTCGCATAGGTCAACGAGTCTCGCAACGGTCCCCGAACAATGGATCAACCGCGGCTCAACGCGCGCACAACAACGTGGGGTCATCGACCGTTCGGGGCAGCGCCGTGTTACGCCGGTGCGACGCATCCCTGCGCGCAAGGAGGACAGGTCCCTCCGCGGTGCCGAAAACGCGTGACAGAGGCAGGGCGCTAAGAAGCCGTCTGGAGGATCGTCACGGCATCAGGGAGCGTCGCACTGGGCTCCCGCAACCCGATTCTTGTTCAACCGGTCCCCAAGGGTGATTGATTCGTCGTGCGCTCGAAGGCTCGGCTGATGTCGTGTCCTGCGGAGCACCACGAGATTGTGCCTCGCGCGGATAGCGAGCGTGGCGAGCCTTTGGGTCAAAGGCGGACGTAAGTTCCATCCATGGAGCAATCACCCAACGCCGACCCGGAGACGACGGACGACGGCGTCGCCGCGTTCAGGGGAGGCATCCACGTCCGCCGCTTCGTCGAAGGCGTGGGCGCACCCATAGGCGGGCATCTGGAGGTCGGCCGACACCGCCTTCGTTTTTGGGGATTGGGCTTCGACGTAAAGGTGTACCGACCAGATGTCATGGCGGTTCGGATCGGACCAGGAATCAATGCAACCCGGATCAGCGCGGTTCTCGTCGAGCCCTCACAGGAGCAGTTCTTCTGGTTCTCGACGAGGCACCCAGATCCAATCCGCGCGGCGCTCTTAGAGAAAAGCTGGCCGATCGTTGATGACGACAAGTTCGACATGGGGGTCGCCGACGAGATCTCGGAGTGACAGGATTCTGACGTGGATTCGCCGCGCGGCAGCAAGACGAGATGGGCCGTTCTCGCCGGAGGAGCTGCCGTTGCCATTGGCTCCCAGCTCGCGTGGACCGACTCGTTTCTGCGGTGGGTCAGTTATGCGCCGCTGCAGAACGGGCCTTACCGAGGACCTGTGATCATCGGGTCGGGTCCGGGTAGCGGGGCGCACCTCCTGTTCGGATACGACTCCGGGCACCTCCGGGTGGTGCTCGTCACTTGTGGAGTTCTACTCGTCGCCCTCGCCGCGTCGTTGCAGTCGGGTTCGAGCAACCGTCGAACGTTTTCAATCCTAAGCCTCGTTCTGGCGCTCGGCACGGCTGTGTACGTCGTCTACGAACTGCTGCAGGCGTGGAGGTACGTGAAGAGCTGGCCCATTCTCTCGTCGCCATCGGCATTGAGCTTCGGTGCGTGGACCACCACGCTTGGCTCGTTTGTAGCCGTTGCAGGCGCCGCACTACTCGTGAGGTCCTCCAGGGGAGCACCGACCGTTCCAGCCGCGGAAGAGCGGTCCGAACCTGCGATCGCCTGACAGGCGGACACAACGCTGTGACGATCACACCCTCGGAACTCCCACGACCCTCACCTTCCACGCCCGAGGATCGCGGTCCCCAAGGGGTGCCGACCAGCGTGACAGGGCCAAGGCGGAAAGGCGGCGTTTTGAAGGATCGTCACGTCGCTGGAGCACATCGCACTGGGGTCGGCTCACAGTCTGCGTTGCTGGGCCCAAGCACGGTGCACTGGAAGTGACAACCACTTGCGTCTTGGGTGCGTTAGTGCCCCAGCTTGTTCAGCCTCTCGCAAGGGTGAATGATTCCTGTCGTGGGCTTGAACGCTCGGCCGATGTCATGTTTGCTCGCAGTGTGCATGGCCGCCGGAGTCGCCCTCGCAGCTTGCGGGTCGCCAACCCAAGCTTCCTCGCATGTCACAACGACAATCCAGGCTCCACCAGTTGCAGGTCCGACGGTAACGCTCGGATGGGCTCCCCCTGATCAACCAACCATCTTCAATTGGGGTGAGGGCCGCGAGGAACCGCAAGCGATCGTGTCAGTCGACAGCCTTTCGAGCCCGAGTGCATTCAATGCGGCCCTGTCAATCGTCTGGCAAAGCTGGGGCGGTCCAAGGGCAATCGGACGCGGCAGGGTGTGGTATGTACCACCTGGTACGACCGGAGATACGGGATGCAGTTCCCTCGGCTGCGGGCTGGTCTTGTGCCCCAGCTGCCAGAGGGGACACTACGTAGTTGTGGCCTTCATGCGAGGCACGTGTTACGGCCATCGTGTGTATAGGGAAGTCGAGTGGTACTCCCCGTCGATGGGTCAGAAGTTCGAGCCAAGTATCTCCGACATCCCAGTCTCTCGCGCAACACGAACGTATTGCGGCAGATCTAATCCGAACAACATCTGAGGCCGTCGCGTAAGCGTTGTTCTCATTCCGACGACGTCGAAGCAATGGCAATCGGAAGTGAGGTGAACGCCGATGCCCACGCTGACGAACGTCGATTGGCTTGTTGCCCAAATCGGCGTTAGCCCGACACAAAGACGGTTCTCGCGCTCGATGCTGCTGACACCAATGAGCTCGGCGACGGATGGTCGATCCATAGCGACCGGTGCTGGACACGCACGACCAACGGCAAGGTTCCGGGCCGCTCTTGAGGACTATCTCGGCTTGACAAGTTCAACGGCGACTTGAAGAAACAGTCCTGGACACCGTGACGATCCTCCAGACGGCTTCCCAGCGCCCCGCCTGTCACGCTTTTCGGCACCGCCCGGGGACCTGTCCTCCTTGCGCGCGACGCATCCCTTGGAGCGGGTGGCGGTGACATTTGAGCGGGTGACGGTGAAGCGGGTGACGGTGGAGCGGGTGACGGTGGAGCGGGAGGGTGACGGTGTCCTGCATCAGGACATAGGAATGGCATGTCTCGGGACATAGGAATACCCGTGACGAGGCTCGGGCATGTCCCGTGCCCGTCTCGTC
>PMON01000017.1 GCA_003162395.1 Acidimicrobiaceae bacterium | reverse complement strand
GACGTCTTCTTCGTGATCTCCGGATTCCTCATCACTGGACTCCTCATTCGCGAGCACGAGAAGCGAGGGCGGATCTCCATCGCGGGGTTCTACGCGCGCCGGTCGCGCCGGATCCTCCCAGCCGCGATGCTCGTCGTCATCGGGGTGATCGTGCTCGGGCACTTTGAGCAGAACTTCCTGTCCTATGGCAACGGGGCCAGCAACACCACGACCGACGCCAAGTTCGCCGCCCTGTTCGCCGCGAACATCCACTTCGCCAACATCGGCACGAACTACTTCGACATCGGGCTTCCCCCGTCGCCCCTCCTGCACTTCTGGTCGCTCGCGGTCGAAGAGCAGTTCTACGTCGTCTGGCCCACCGTCGTGCTGTTCCTTGGTCTCCTGCTTCGTCGGTGGCCGCTTCGCTACACGGTCCTCGCGGCCGCGGTGGCGGCGACGGTCGGCTCGTACATCTGGGCGATGCACGCCGTCAGCGTCAACGCGACATGGGCCTTCTTCTCACCGTTCACTCGGGCCTGGGAGCTCGGGATCGGCGCGGTCGCCGCGACGGTGGTCGCCTACGCGGGCCGGCTCAATAGGTGGGCCGGTCTGGCACTCGCGTGGGCCGGCATCATCGCGATCGCCGTGAGCGCGCACATCTACTCGGATGCCTCCAACTTCCCCGGGCCGAACGCGCTGCTCCCCGTGCTCGGATCCGTCGCGGTGATCATCGGCGGTGCCTCCGGCATCGGCGCGGGGCACCTGCTTGGGTTCCATCCCGTCCGCGCGGTCGGTCGCGTGTCCTACGGCTGGTACCTCTTGCACTACCCGCCCATGATCCTGCTCGCCGGCTCGTACTGGACCGGGCCGCTGCCCGTGCACGAGCGGCTCTTGATCTCCTTGGCCACCCTCGCCATCGCCTTCGTCATGTACTTCCTGCTCGAAAAGCCGGTCCGGCGCTCCAAGTACCTCGCCGCACGTCCCTGGGTGAGCATCGCGATGGGGGCGTCGCTGGTTTCGGCGGCATTCGTCCTGGCCTCCATGTGGCACAAGGGAATCTGAACACGTCGCGTTGACACAGCGGTCCTGCGGCGCCGACCGTCGCAACGTGACGCCCGACGGTACGATCCCGCCTGTCAGCACGGCGCGCGGAGCGGTCGGCTCGCGCGAGGAGGCGAATGGTGCGAACTCGACGGGTGCTCGCGCGATCCGTCGTCATCGCCACGGTCCTGTGCGTCGCCGCCGTCGCGCTCGCCACAGCCAGGCTCCCAAAGCCGGGGACCGCGGCACAGGTGGCGTCGCTCGTGGCTGCTTCTACCTCGATCGACAAGCTCCCCTCCAAGCTCGTGCCGCCCCTGTCCGAGGCATCCGAGGACGACGCGCAGGCCTACTACGGCGTCGCGGGACGTGAGTGCGACGGGGTCACCAAGTGCGTCTTCGCCAACAGGTCGTCCGCGACGACGATCGTGCTCTTCGGGGACTCGCATGCACAGATGTGGCTGCCCGCCCTCGTCCCGGTTGCCGTGCGCGCGCACGACCGCCTTGTGCTCGTCTGGCGCGCAGGCTGCCCCGCGGCCACCGTCGGCGTGTGGGACATGACGACGCACTCGATCGACAAGGGCTGCAATCGCTTCCGGTCCTCGATGATCGCTCAGATCCGCACGCTCGCGCCCGCCGTCGTGCTCATCGCGGACCGGACCTCGGACATCCCGGGCGCCAACAACGTGCTCACGACCAACGCCGTGTGGAAGGCCGGCGAGGAGACCACGATCTCGCGCCTCAAGGCGAAGGCGACGAAGCTCGCCGTGATCGGGGACATCACGGCACTCACCAACGATCCGCCCGAGTGCCTGGCGGCGAACCCGAGCGCGGTCGAGCTGTGCTCGGCCCGCAACCCGAACCCGAGGACTCATCAGCACTTCGCCGCTGAGGCCGCCGCGGCGACCCACGAGGCCGTGCCGTACCTGAACCCGCAGCCGTGGCTGTGCACGCCGACGAGGTGCTCCGTGGTCGTCGGCAGCATGGTCGTGTACTACGACCAGCTCCACGTGACCGCCACGTACGCCGAGTATCTCTCGGGCGTCTGGGGGAGGGCGCTCAAGTCGTTGCTCTCGACGTGAGCTCGCCCGCGCGAGCCGCGGCTTGAGTGACACACCGCGCCACGCGCACGATCCGGTGGCGGCGTGGACTTCTCGATCTGCGACCCGTACGATTCGTCGATGCGTCAGCGTCGAGGCACGACCGAGGCGCGCGGCATGCTGCCGCCGGAGCCGGGCCAGGATCCTGGTGCGACCAAACCGAAGGGCCGACTGGGCCGCCGCTACGACCCGGCATGGAACGACTGGAACGCTCCGCGGCGCTGGCCCGGGATCCTCCTTTCCTGCGTGATCGTGCTCGGCTTCCTGGGCATCGTGATCTGGCACTTTCGGCCGCACTCGACCGTGCACCATCCAAAGGTCGTCTTCAACCCCCTCGTCAAGGTCCTGCCGCTGTACCTGCCGCCGGTGAGGGCGACGCGTGCGGCCACGTTCACCGGGACCCACGACGCGAACGGGCTGCACTTCGAGTCTGATGGCGGGCTGCTCATCCTCCATGCTCAGTGCTCGTGTGAGTACAACTTCGTCGTCACGATCTCCAACAAGGGCCTCGAGTCGATTCCGGTCAATGACACGGGCCACGTGAACACGGTGCTCAACGCCACCGTGCCCATGGGCCCCGTCGTGCTGTCCGTCGTGGGCCAGGGCCACTGGTACCTCCAGCTCCTCCAGCCGGTGGCGACGACGCCGCTGATCCGCACGCCCTCCTCGCCGAGTTGCCCGAGGGGCTGCTTCACGTACTTCTCGTCGGGCAGCGACGTGGTCGGTCCCTTCACCGCGGCCGACAAGTACGTGACGTTCAAGTTCCTCTCGCTCTCGAACGGCTCGGTGGCCGTGCACGTGCTGAATGAGCAGGGCTTCGGCCTCCAGACGCCCTTCATCGGCAGGATCGCCCTGTCGGCCCCGAATAAGGTCCTCGCGTCGCTCCCGAATCCGTATTTCCTCGAGATCGACGCGACCGGATTTTGGAGCCTGGACGTCGGCCGGCACCCGATCCGTCCCTGACTCGCCCGGCGCAAAGCAGGAGCACGACGACCTCGGGCGCCTCGGCACGGCCCGGCCGCACGGGCACGGCCCGTCTCTCGGTGTCGACAATGATCGAGCCGTGTCAGCCCTGAGCCACGAGCCGGCGTCCGTGACCGTCGTCATCGCCGCTCGCAACGCCGAAGCCACGATCGCCGACGCCGTGCGCTCGGCGATCGCGAGCCGTGCGGTCCTCCAGTGCGTCGTCGTCGACGACGCGAGCGACGATGCCACGGCCCGGATCGCCGCCGAGCTCCACGGCATCGACGACAGGATCGAGGTCGTGCGCCGTCGCGACCGCGGTGGACCGGCGAGCGCCCGCAACGTGGGCCTCGCCCGCGCCCGCGGCGCCCAGGTGTGCTTCCTCGACGCGGACGATGCGCTGCGGACGGGCGGGATCGAGCAGCTCGCAGCGGGTCTTGCCGCGCATCGAGGCGCGGTGGCGGCACTCGGGCGGTTCCGCGCGGTCGACGCCGCCCACGAGCGCGTCGACGTCGGCTCGTGGGGATCGAACCAGCTTCATCCGGTCGTCCGCCGCAAGGGTGTGATGGTCGAGAGCCCCGACGGCATGGTGCCCGAGGCACTCGTCGCACGGCTCGTCTCGCCGCCGCCGGGGGCATGGCTCCTCGACACGGGCACGGTGAGGGCGCTGGGCGGGTTCGACGAGCGGGCGCGGCGCAGCGAGGACGTGGAGCTGCTCGTGCGGCTCGCCGCGTCGGGCGGCGTCGTGTGCGTGGCGGCCGACGTGCTCGACTACCGGCGCCATGCCGCGCAGCGGAGCGCGGCCGGCTCGCGACGCAGGTGGGGGAGGGGCCACACCCTGTGGCTCATGCTGCGGGCGGCACCGGGGGCAACGGCGACGATGGAGCTCGCCCGAGGCATGTCGGCGTACCACCTCGATCTCTTCGCGGCCCGTCGACGCGCCCCGACGCTCGCGGTCCGTGCCATGGGGCTTCGGAACCTCCTGCTCGCCGGGACGCTGCGCGCGTCCGGGGTCGCCGCCGCGACGCTCCCGCGCCGGATCCTCAGTCCCTTGGGGTCCGCAGCGACCGGTGCTGTGGATTAATTCTGGAGAACTCGGAGTCGTCGGTGGGTTTCGTGGGCGCATCGGTGGACAGTTGACGACATGTCGTGGATTACGCGGGGATATCGCTGTTTTGGGTTGCACGACGAATCCGCTTCGGGCAGAGTGCCTTCAACGCCGGGTGCGCACCACCCGCCGAAGCGCAAAGGGGAGTCGAAAGGCGAACCGGAGTGGGGACCGCAGGGGAGCTCCGCAAGGAGGGACTGAGCGGCACCAGCGCTCGGACCCGCGAGGGGACGAGGGCGAGAGGCAAGGGGTGCATGCGGTGGTGACCCGCCACTGGGGTCAGGCCCGCAAGGGACTGTCGTCGGTACGGCGGTCGGGCTGTCCGACACGGCTCGGTCGTTGGAGGTCACCAGACGAGCCCCGAGGGGCTGGGAGGCTGCGGCCAACCGGTCACTCGGGGTTTCGTCATTCCCGGGCACGTCCGGGGCCGCGAGGCCGTTACGAGCGGTCGAACGCCNNACGCCCCCGGTGGCCGCTCGCCGCTCGCCACCTCGTCGGCGATCTCGGCTCGCACGAGCTCGAGGTCGTCCGGATGGGTCACCCCGATGCACCGGCTCGTCGTGGACAGCACCTCGAACCTCGACAGCACGCCCCTGCCCGCGACCAGGCGCCCGACGAGCTCGGGCAGCAGCACCTCGTCGTCCTCGGAGGCGCCGGCGGCCGACGACATCGCGTCGGCCAGCACCTCCCACATCGCCGGGGCGAAGCCCCACAGGTTCATCGAGACGAGTGCGACGGGGTCGAGGATCGCGGGCTCGACGCCGTCGTCGGCCCGGAACGTCCCGCCGAGGTGCGTCACGTGTCGCCGCTCCGCGATGCCGACGAGCACGCCGTCCGCAACCGCACAGACCCCCCTCGTGACCGGCAGGTCCCCCACGAGCGCGCGGTCGAGCCGGAACCCGACGAGGCAGTTCGTGCCCGTGGTGGTGAGGTGGCGCCCGAGGACCCGGAGCGCGTCGGTGCCGTAGAGGTCGTCCGCGTTCGCCACGCCGAAGGGCGTGGACTCGTCCACCGACCCGCGAGCGGCGAGGACCGCGTCGACGGTGCCGAGCGGCCGGGGCTGGATCGAAAACGCGACGTCGACGTCGGGGGGCCACGTCGCGGCGACGTGCTGCTCGATGAGCGGCCCGGTGTCGGGGTTGATCACGAGGACGAGCCGACGGAACCCGGCTCGAAGCGCGTCGCCGGCGAGCAGGTCGATCACCGCCTCGCCGTTCGATCCGATCGGGGCGAGCGGCTTCACCCCGCCATAGCGGCGGGCACGTCCCGCCGCGAGCACGACGAGCGAGCTCACCCGGGCCACCGCAGCACGGCGCTCGCCCAGGTCATCCCGGCGCCGAACCCCGTGAGCAGCAGCACGTCGCCCGGCTTGACCCGTCCCTCGCCCAAAGCGTCGACGAGCGCGAGCGGAATCGAGGCACTCGAGGTGTTGCCGTAGCGGTCGATCACCGACACGGCGCGGTCCACGTCGACCCCGAGTCGGTCGCAGGCCGCCTGGATGATCCGCTGGTTCGCCTGGTGCGGGACCACGAGCGAGACGTCCTCGATCGACAGCGACGCCTCCTTCAGGGCGCGTTGCGCGGAGTCGACCATGATGCGCACGGCGCGCCGGAAGGTCTCCTTGCCGTCCATCTGGATCGTGCCGCCGTGCTCGCAGGAGATCAGGTGCATGAGCGAGCCGTCGGACCCGACGTCGAACCCGAGCAGGTCCCCGGCGTCCTCGGTCGACTCGAGGACGACCGCGCCGGCGCCGTCGCCGAAGAGGACCGCCATCGCGCGGTCGTCCCAGTCCACCCAGCGGCTCAGGTGCTCGGCGCCGATGAGCAGGATCCGCTTGGAGCCCGTCGCGAGGAGGCCGCGGGAGAGCCAGAGCCCGTACATGAAGCCGCTGCACGCCGCGTTGAGGTCAACCGCGGGGCACTGGGCACCGAGGGCCTCTTGGATCAGTGGCGCGGTCGCGGGGATCAGGCGATCCGGGGTCGTCGTCGCAAGGAGGATCGCGTCGATGGCCGCGGGCTCGACGTGTGCGACGTCGAGGGCGGCTCTCGCGGCGGCGAGCCCGAGCGTCGAGGCGCTCCCGCCGACGCGTCGCTCCCGGATGCCGGTGCGCTCCGCGATCCACTCGTCAGTGGTCGCGAGGGTGGCCGACAGCTCGTCGTTGGTCACCACCCGGTCGGGCAGGCCGACGCCCCAGCCGGTCAGACGGAGGCCGGGCACGCGCTTCCCCTCATCACTGCGACCACGCTCGCGAGCATAGGTGCGGGCGCCCGCGGAACCTTGCTACTGGGGCTCCGCGTCGAGCACCGCGAGCGTGCACCGTGACACGCAGATCACTCGTCCCTTGTCGTCGGTGAGCTCGATCGCCCACACCTGGATCCGTCGCCCTGCCTTGACGGGGGTGGCGACTGCGGTGAGCACGCCATCTCGCATCGAGCGCACGTGGTTCGCGTTCAGCTCGATCCCGACCACCGTGTGTCCCGCGCCCGCGGCAAGCGCCCCGCCGATGCTCGCGGCGGACTCTGCGAGGAGCGCCGAGACGCCGCCGTGGAGGATCCCGGTGGGCTGGTGGACCTTGGGGCCGACCTCGAGACGCAGCTCGACTCGTTCGGCAGTCGCCGAGACGAGCGACACGCCGAGCTGGCCGTTGACACCCGTTCTCTGGAAGCGCTCGAAGTCGACCTCTCGCTCTGGCACGGCGCGGATCCTAACGACCGCGTGGGTGTGTCTCTCGAGTCACCGTCTCGTGCGTTGTAGCGTCGCTGTGTGCCGCGCATCGTGGACCTGCGCAGTGACACCGTGACGCGCCCGACCCCGGCGATGCGCCGTGCGATGGCCGACGCCGAGGTCGGCGACGACGGCTACGGCGAGGACCCGACCGTCAACGCGCTCGAGGAGGCCTACGCGACATGGGTTGGCAAGCCCGCTGCGGTGTTCGTTCCGTCGGGGGTCATGGCGAACCAGATCGCGATGCGGGTGCTCACCCGGCCGGGCGACGTGGTGGTCGCAGGAGCGCTCCAGCACGTGGTCGGCTTCGAGATGGGTGCCGCGGCCCGCAACGCCGGCATCCAGTTCCACACCGTCGACGACACCGATGGGCACCTCGACCCACGATCCATCAGGGCGGCCCTCGACGCCGAGCGCCACCACCAGCCCGCCGTGCGCGGCGTCGTGCTCGAGAACACCCACATGGCCTCCGGGGGGACGCCGCTCACGCCCGAGGAGACCGAGCGCCTGGTCGCGGCCGCCGGCGGGTTCCCGGTGCACCTCGACGGCGCGCGTCTGTTCAACGCGTCGGTCGCCCTCGGCTGCAGCGGCTCGGCGCTCGCGGCACCCGTGACCACCGTGATGAGCTGCCTCTCGAAGGGCCTGTGCGCCCCCGTCGGCTCATTGCTCGCGGGGCCCACCGACGTGATCGCACAAGGGCGAATCGAGCGAAAGCGACTGGGTGGCTCGATGCGGCAGGCGGGCGTGCTCGCCGCCGCGGGGCTGGTCGCGCTCCGGACCATGGTCGACCGGCTCGCCGACGATCACCGGCGGGCGCGGCGCCTCGCTGACGCGGCCGCAGAGACGGTGAGTCCCAACTTCGACCCGAGTACGTGCAGCACCAACATCGTGTGCTTCGAGCACCCTGATGCCGAGTCGCTCGTCGACTCGCTCGCCGCACTGGGCGTGTTGGCAGGGACGGTCTCGGCAACTCGCGTCCGCATGGTCACGCATGCCGACATCGACGATGCGGCGCTTGAGGTCGCGATGGGGGCCTTGGCTGCGATCTGAGTCGCGTCCGGGGTCTCGGGCTAGCCTTGCGCCGCCTCAACAGGCGTTCTCAGCGACGAACATGCCCCTCGAGCTCCTCCCCCTCTCCTCGATCATCCATCGGCCCCTCGTCGACCGCGACGGAGAGCGGATTGGGCGCATCCAAGACGTCGTCGCACGACTTGGCGCGACGGCCCACCCGCCCGCCGTCGGTGTCGTCGTGCGGATCGATGGCCGTGACCTCTTCGTGCCGATCCGCAAGATCGCCTCGCTCGAGCGCGGCAGGGCGAGGTTCGAGGGCCGCCGTGCCGACCTCGGCCGATTCGAGCGCAGGCCAGGCGAACTGCTGCTCTCTGAGGACCTGCACGCGAGGCACCTCATCAACTTCGTGCGCGGCAGGCTCATCACGGCGAACGAGATCGAGCTCGCGAACCTCGACGGGACCTGGGAGGTCGTCGGGGTCGAAGCCGGGCGCCGCGCCTGGGTGCGACGGATGCTGGGCAACCGGCTCGGCAGCAAGGTCTCGACACGGCACGTCGTCGACTTCGCACAGATCGAGCCGTTCGTCAGCCACCTGCCGAGCGCAAAGCTTCGGATCCCGTACCGTCGGCTCTCCAAGCTCCACCCCGCTCAGATCGCCGACCTCGTCGAGGCCGCGAGCCACGAGGAGGGTGAGGCGATCATCGAGGCTGTCGGGCTCGACCGCGAGCTCGAAGCGGACGTCTTCGAAGAGCTCGACATGGTCCATCAGCTCGAGTTCATCGAGCAGCGCTCGGACCTCGAGGCAGGTCGGCTGCTCTCGAGGATGGCACCCGACGATGCCGCGGACCTGATCAGCGAGATTGACCAGGAGCGCCGCCTGCCGCTGCTCGAGAACATGGCCGAGCCGCAGCAGCGCAAGGTGCGCAACCTGCTCAGCTATCCAGCGGAGTCTGCGGGCGGGCTCATGAGTCCCGACTATGCCGCCGCGAACGCGAGCGTGACCGTCGAGGCGGCGCTCGACGTCATCCGGAATGCCTCCGCCCCGATCGAGGCGCTGAACGCGCTGTTCGTGGTGGACCACGACGGACGGCTGGTCGGGACGATCCCACTGGCAGTCCTCGTGAGGGCACGACCGACGGCGAAGGTCGTCGACGTCATGCGCGCAGACCCCGCGCACGTGCATCCGCACTGGGACGTGCATCGGATCGCACGAACGATGAGTGACTTCAACCTGACCGTCGTCCCGGTGGTCGATGAGGACCATGCAAACGTGCTCGGGGTCCTGACCGTGGACGACCTCTTGGAACTCCTCCTGCCGCAGGGCTGGCGGCGAGACTTCGGATTGACGGCGGTCGAGGAATGACCGCCGCACACGAGGTCCCCAACCAGCTGATTCCTCGGCCCGACGAAGGGAGAATCGCTGCAACCCCCAAGTAGACCGAGCCGCCGCTGGCGGCTCGAACCGATGCTGCGGTCCGCCGCGCGACAGGGAAGGAGTTCCACCTCCTCGTCCTTGTAGGCGCGCCCGCCGTAGCGCGAGCTGAGAGAGGAGGTGAGATGCAAGCTGGCACCGAGCGCGGGGGGGTGGCCGCCCGCGACAAGGACATCCGAGGCGCCTTCGGGACGATTCAGGAGCACGACGTCGGAGCACGCGTCGGCTCGCGTGCGCGGCTCCTCACGCTGCTCGCCATCATCGGTCCGGGACTCATTGTCACGGTGGGCGACAACGATGCGGGTGGTCTCTCCACCTATGCCCAGGCGGGTCAGGACTTCGGTCTCACGCTGCTGTGGACGTTGATGCTGTGCATCCCCGTGCTCATCGTCAACCAAGAGATGGTCGCGCGTCTTGGCGCGGTCTCGGGCGTCGGTCACGCCCGTCTTGTCCGCGAGCGGTTCGGGCGCCTCTGGGGTGCCGTCGCGGTCTCGAGCATCCTCATTGTGAACTTCCTCATCATCATCACTGAGTTCATCGGTGTGTCCCAGTCGCTCACCTATTTCGGCGTGCGTCCACAGGTCTCGGTCCCGCTCGCCGGCTTGGGCCTCCTCGCGATCATCGCGACGGGCAGCTACCGCCGCTGGGAGCGGATCATGTTCATCTTCATCGTCGTCAGCCTCCTTGCGATCCCTTTGATCGTGTTCTCGCACCCCGCTGGCGGCGGTGTCGTCCACGGGCTCTTCGTGCCTGGCGCTGCTGGCGGATTCGCCCCTCCGGCGGTGCTGCTCACGATCTCGATTGTGGGAACCACGGTCGCACCGTGGCAGCTGTACTTCCAGCAATCGAACATCGTGGACAAGAGGATCACGACCCGGTGGCTCAACTACGAGCGCGCCGACACGGTCATCGGCGCCGTCATCGTCATCGTCACTGCCGTGCTGATCGTGGCAGCCGTGAGCGCCGGCGTCGCGGGCACCTCTGCATTCGGGCGCTACACCGACGCGCTCAGCGTCGCCCAAGCGTTGCAGCATCACGTTGGTGCCGCGGCCGGAGCCATGTTCGCCATCCTCTTGCTCAACGCGTCGATCATCGGAGCGGCGACGGTCACCCTCGCGAGCAGCTACGCGCTCGGTGACGTATCGGGGCTCCGCCAGTCCCTCAACGCCAAGGTGCGCGACGCGAAGGGCTTCTACGGCTTTGTGGCGGGGCTCATTGCCGTCGCCGGCGCGACGGTGCTCGTGTCCGACTTGCGGGCCCAGGGGATCATCACGCTGGCCGTCCAGGCGGCCTGCGGCATCCTGTTGCCCGCGACGACGGTGTTCGCGCTGCTGCTCTGCAACGACCGCGAGGTGCTCGGACCGTGGACGAACGGCCGCTGGCAGAACATGTTCTCGCTCGCGATCGTGCTCTCCCTGTTCGTCCTGTCCGCGACGCTCATGGCCACGACCGTGCTGCCGAGCACGCCGGTGCTCCCTCTCCTCGAGATCCTGAGCGGCGCTGCCGTCGTGGGGTTCGCCGTGGCAGCGCCACGGCTGTTCCGCGCGTCGCGCCTCGCACCGAAACTCGAAGGCGACCGCTTCGACTGGCGCACACCTCGACTGAACCTGTTGGCGACACCCTCGCAGAGCCGAGGACGCAAGATCCTCTTCGGACTCCTGGGGGCGTACCTCGCCGTCTCCTCGGTACTCCTCGTGGTGCGCGTGGTGCGCCTCGCAATTGGCTGACCGGCGAGTCGATGCGCGTTGCGCTGCCTCTAGTGTGGCGCGATGCGCGAGAAGCCCTGCCTCTTGTGCGTGCACGCGCACCCCGACGATGAGGCGCTCTTCACTGCTGGCGTGATGGCCAAGTACCACGCCGACGGCGTTCGCAGCGTGCTCGTCACCTGCACGGATGGCAGCCTCGGCTTTGGGCCCGATGGCATCGGGCCCCACGAGCCGAGCCACGACCGCGACCTGGTGGCCACGGCGCGGCGCGCCGAGCTCGAAGCGTCGGCCACGCTGCTCGGCGTCGACCGTCTCGAACTCCTCGACTACCGCGACTCGGGCATGGCAGGGTGGCCGGAGAACGACGATGCGCGGGCCTTCATCCGCCAGCCGCTCGACGAGGTTGCCGGGCGGATCGCGGCGGTCCTCGACGAAGAGCGGCCCCAGGTGGTCGTCACCTACGACGCGAACGGGTTCTACGGGCATCCCGACCACGTCTTCACGCACCTCGCCACGATGGCCGCGGTCGTCGCGACCGCGTCCGTCGAGCGCGTCTACTTCCCGGCCATCCCCGAGTCGATGCTCGCCGCGTTCCTCGACCTCGCCACGGGAGCTGGCATGGAGCTCCCCGAGTGGCTCGAGGCGCCGGACTGGGGGACCCCCGACGAGCTCGTGCAAACCGAGGTCGACTGCACGCCGTGGGTTCGCGTGAAGCACGCCGCGCTGGCCGCCCACGCCTCCCAGGTCGACAACGCGGACCTCGTCGGCATGCCCGACGAGGTCTTCGACGTCGTCTTCGGGACCGAGCGCTACGTGCGGGGCCTCGACCGCACCGGCTCGTCGCTGCCCGAGTCGGACCTCTTCGAGGGGATCGAATGACCGAGCTGACCATGCTGTGCGTGCACGCGCACCCCGACGACGAGTCCTCGACGACCGGTGGCGTGCTGCGCACCTACGCCGACCAGGGCGTGCGCACGGTGCTCGTCACGTGCACTGACGGCGCGCTGGGCGACGCCCCGGACGGCACCACCCCCGAGGCGAAGCATCACGACCCCGCCCACGTCGCCGAGCACCGCGCCGACGAGCTCGCGGCTGCCGCGGCCATCCTCGGGATTGCCCGCGTCGAGATGCTCGGGTACCCCGACTCAGGGATGGAGGGCTGGGCGCAGAACGATGCGGACGGCTCGTTCTGGTCGACGCCCGTCGACGAGGCGGCAGCGCGCCTTGTCCCGATCCTGCTCCAAGAGCGGCCCCAGGTGGTCGTGACCTACGACGAGATCGGCTTCTACGGCCACCCCGACCACATCCAGGCGCACCGGGTCACGAGGGCCGCGCTCGAGTCCTCGGGGCTCACGGCGAGCCTCTTTTACCCCGCGATCCCGAGCTCGGCGTTCAGGCGGTTCCGAGAGGTGCTCCGCGAGGCTGACGTGGAGGGCCCGGGCACCGACGATGACGAGGGCGGCGGGCCTCCGGGCACCCCCGACGAGAAGATCGACGTGGTCATCGACGTGTCGGCTGCCGTGGACGCCAAGTTCGACGCGCTGGCGGCGCACGCGAGCCAGACCGAGAGCTCCTTTTTCCTCAAGATGGGCCGCGATCGGTTCCGGCAGTTCTTCGGCACGGAGTGGTTCGTCCGCGCGATCGATCCGCTCGGCCGCACGAGCGTGGACCACGACCTGTTCGCCGGCTGGCGGGGCTGAGCCCGATCAGGGCGCCGTGAGGCTGGCGGCGACGCCCTCGGGGTCCTCGCAGCCGATCACGAGCTCGTAGAACGAGCCACGTCGGAGCCCGATGCGCACCCCGCGGCCGGTGTCGCGGTGCACGACGGCGAACACCCGGCGGCCGTCGACGACGAACGTCCCGATCGCGAAGGACCCAGGCAGCCTCGCGCCGACCAGCTTCCAGCCGCCGACGGCCTCCACAGGGTGCTCCAGGACCTCGACGGACGTGATCGAGCTCCGCGGGACGCGCAGGTCGCCGTGCGCCGACTCGGCCCTCTCGAGGAGCGACAGGCGCACCACGAGCTCGTCGCCCTCGAGGGCCAGGTCGGCCACCGCGCCGCCTAGTAGCGGTAGGTGTCGGGCTTGTAGGGGCCGTCGACCGGCACGCCAAGGTAGGACGCCTGGTCCTCGCGCAGCGTCGTGAGGCGCACGCCGAGCGCGTCGAGGTGGAGGCGGGCGACCTTCTCGTCGAGGTGCTTGGGCAGGGTGTGGACCGCCGTCGCGTAGCCCGCGTCGCCGCGGTACAGCTCGAGCTGGGCCATGACCTGGTTCGTGAACGAGTTGGACATGACGAAGCTCGGGTGCCCCGTCGCGTTGCCGAGGTTGAGGAGGCGACCCTCGGACAGCACGATGATCGCGTGGCCGTCGGGGAACGTCCACAGGTCGACCTGCGGCTTCACGGTCTCGCGAACGATGCCCTCGAAGGCCGTGAGGCCGGCCATGTCGATCTCGTTGTCGAA
>PMON01000080.1 GCA_003162395.1 Acidimicrobiaceae bacterium | reverse complement strand
CTATTTGAGTGTCACTGCACTAGTTTCGTGCAGCCCAGGTCGTGCGGATCACCTGTATGACGCCGGCTACGCGGCGGTGCCTCCTTTGAGGAGCAACCTCGTAGCAGTGGAGCTCTGCGTCGGTCCTCACAAGACGGAATCCTGCTCGAATGAGTGTCCGTTTCGAAGCAATGTTGTCCAGAGTCGTGTCGGCGATCACCTTGGACAGCCCGTGGTCGGCGGCCACGGTCAGCGGCGATGACCGCCTCGGCGGCGTAGCCATGGCCGCGGGCCGACGGAGCCAGGCCATGGCCGATCTCGCCGCAGTCGCGATCTGGCTGGCCCTTGAAGCCGAGCCCCCCGACTGCCCGCCCGTCGGCCAAGCGGGTGATCCGGTAGTGGCCGAGCGGCCGCTGCTCTCCCAGCGCGGCGGTCGCGCGAAGGAAGCCCCCCACTGCGCCAACGTCGCCCTCGAAAGGGAAATCGTCCGCCCACGCATCGGCCGGTCCCGCACTCCGAGCAACGATGCGTTCGGCCTCTGCGACATCGATCGGGTGCAGCTGGAGGCGCGATGTTCGAACGTCAGTCATGGCGGAAGCGAGTAAGTCCCCATCGCCGAGCAACCCAACTCCAGTCATGGTCGGGGGTTGTTGGCCGAGGAGTGCAGCAAAAGATCGCTCGAGATTACCAGCACCTTTGGGGTCGCTGGCACATCCTTTCGAGCTCTAGGGAGAAAGCGGCTCGCTCAAGGAGCGACCTCTAACTCCGTCTGTCTGGCGGCCCCCGACGCAGGGACGAAGGCGTCGCCGCCGGAAGAGTGCCTACGAGAGCAACGCGAAACCCATGCGCGCTTACTCGGTCCCCGTTGCCAAAGCCGTGAGGCATAGTGGCACTCAAATCGAGGCATCCCATATCACGCCGGGCAGTGGACGACGTGCAGCGTCTCGGGACGACCACGTCAAGGGTAGGTTGCTCCACGCGATCCACTGAGAGGTGACGATGACTTCACAAGAGGCATTCACTCCCGAGGAATGGACCACCATCATGGAGGGGCCGACGAGTGCGGCGATGGCGGTAATCACCTCGTCCCGAGGCGGCACATTTCGCGAGACCTTTGCGGAGGCCAAGTTCTTCGCCGAAGCGCGCCGGCACCATGGCGCGAGCGAGCTTCTCGACGCGATCGTCTCGCACAAGCCGGTCAGCGACCGGTCCCGGCCGCATTCGAAAGAGGATCTCGTCACGAGCGCGGTCAAGCACCTTGGGCAAGCCGTCGCGATCATCACCAAGAAGGCGACGCCCCAGGAGCTCGCTGACTACCGGTCCTTCGTGACTTCGCTGTGCGCCGCGGTTGCCGCAGCACACCGAGAGGGCGACGCGGTGGTGAGCTCAGAGGAGTCCGCCGTGATCGACCAGGTCAATGCCGCAATGAGCACAGTGGCCTAGCTGAAGCATCGCCACTGCACCGACCGAGATCGCGGCGAGTGAGCTCCCAAAGGGTCAGCTGATTGTCCCTCGTCTCGACCATCGGGATATTGCGCAAGCCGTCAGAGCACACATGAGGATGTTCGACAGCTGGATCTCTCTCGGTGCAGATGACCACCTCGTCTTCGAAGACGGCGAAAGGGGGTCAACCGACCCCCCCACTCGTCGACTACCTCCCAAGGCTGCCGAAGCTGATTCGCTTGTGTCGTCCAGCATCTCGCGTAGATACTCGTCGTCCTGAGGTAGGTGTGACCAAGCAACGTCGACACCGTCGTCCTGGTCACAAAGCCTGAGTGTGCGGTGACGTCGAGGGGTTTCGAACAGTGCTAGCGCACGTGACTCCGGCATGCAGCACAATCAACTGGCCCCGGCCTGCTCTTGAATCGTTCGGCGATGACGCTCCACGAGTGGATGGACGGCTACCTGAAGGAGCGAGTTCACGCACGTCCAATTCGAGTGCGACCCGTTGCGGGGAGCCGAGGCGGGGGAGGTCGAGTACGAGCTCCCACGTGCGCGATGGAAGCACGCCGTTCCGATCACTGACTGTGATGGCCCGTCGCTGACGGGATCCCCCGTGCTGGCGTAGGGTCGAGACTCGCCGCGGGTCACGCGGCGGACGGGAGGTCGTTCAATGCGCCGAACCATGCGCGCGGTGATGGCGCTCGTGGCCACGGCCACTGTCGGCCTCGGTGCGACGCCGACATGGGGCTCGCAACTCGAACCAACCTCGTCACAGCAGGCAGTAGACATGCTGGTGTTCCTCCGTGGCCCGGTCAGTACACACCAGGCGTCGCGTGCGCACATAGCCGAGTTCGTCCGCCAAGACGACGTCGCGAGGACGGTGGCCGGTGTCGGCGCGAAGGTGCTTGCGCGCTCCGACGTCCCTGACGTCCTCTTTGTGCGGGCCACCGCCACGCAACTGCGCGTGCTGCGCGCCTCGCCGGACGTCGAAGCGATCCTCCCGAACACCACGGTTCCCGGGCCGAGCGTGTCGAACGCACTGCTGGCGCCTGTCGTTGCCGGCACGAGTCATCGCGGCGCGCGACTCACTGGTCCCTGCGGCACGGCATCGCACCCCGAATCGGACCCAGAGGCGCTGACGAACATCGACGGCGCGCCCACCGACACGGACGGTTACGACGGCGCGGGCGTCACCGTGGCGATCCTGGGCGACGCGCTGTTACCCTCGAACCCCGACCTCCATCGTAATCCCGCGTACGCGTCAGCCAGCTCTGCGGCGGGCACGCGGGTCGTCACCGACTTCGAGGACTTCTCGGGTGACGGCCCGACGATCGACAACTTCGGCGGCGAGGCCTTCGGCGACGCATCGTCCATCGCCGCGCAAGGCAACGAGGTGTACAACCTCTCTTCGTTTGAGCGGGCCATCGGGGACCCGGGTTCCCTACCGAAGCGTTGCGACATCCGGATCACGGGCGACGCGCCGGGATCCTCGCTGATCGCGCTCAAACTGTTCGGCTCCTCCAACTTCGCCTTGGCAGAACAGACCGTCCAGGCGATCAACTATGCCGTCGCCCACGGCGCCGAGGTCATCAGCGAGTCCTTCGGCTTCAACAACTTCCCGGACACGTCCGAGGACGCCGTCCGACTTGCCGACAGCGCCGCGGTCGCAGCCGGCGTCACCGTCGTCGTGAGCGCTGGAGACGCCGGACCGAACTCCACGATTGCGTCGCCGGCATCGGATCCCGACGTGCTCGCGGTGGGCGCTACCACGACCTACCGCGCCTACTCACAGCTGACCTATGGCGGCATCAACGCGCTGAACCGCGGCGATCGCTACGTCGACAACAACATCTCGGCCCTCTCATCGGGCGGCATTGCGTTCGACGGCAAGACTGTGAACCTCGTGGCGCCTGGCGACGCCAACTGGGCGCTCTGCTCGATCAGTAACAGGTTCTCCGGCTGCGCGTACCAGCCGATCGAACTCTTCGGCGGCACGAGCGAGTCGGCTCCGCTCACCGCCGGGGCGGCCGCCGACGTCATCCAGGCCTACGAGGCGACGCACGGCGGCACGCCGCCGACGCCGTCGATCGTCATGCGGGCCATCACCAGCACCGCCAAGGACGTCGACGCGCCGGCCGACCAGCAGGGTGCGGGTCTCCTCCAAGTGGGTGCCGCGGTACAGCTGGCAGCATCGCTTCCCGGCACGACGGCATCGGCGCCGCAGGGCGGGATCCTCGCGAACACCTCGCAGCTCAACCTCACCGGCGCACCTGGTTCGACCCAGGCCGCGATGCTGGGCTTCACCAACACGTCGACGTCGCAGGTGCAGTTCGACGTCGCGACGAGGTCGCTCGTCGCAGTGTCACGCCGCTTCGGCGTGACCCGCCTCGGCTACTCGCAGCGACACCTCCCCACGTTCGTCGACGGCTCCGTTCAGATGGTCATGCGACGCGTCCGCATCGCCGTGACGTCACACACGTCTCGCGTGCAGTTCCAGATGGCCTACCCCGCAGACCAGCTCGCAGCGATCTCCCTGTTCGACCCGCACGGCAGGCTCGCCGCCTACTCGTTCCCCCAGGGCTACGGCGGCTTCGCGGACGTGGAGGCCACCACGAGCGGTGCCGGGACGTGGACCGCGGTCGTCTACCAGCCTGTTGACGGGCTGCCGGCGACCGAGGCGCTGTCGTGGTCCACAACCCTGTGGAAGTTCGAGCAGCACGCGGCGTGCTCGCCGTCCTCACTCGTCATCTCCCCCGGCGAACATGCCGACTGTCAGCTCGAGGTCACCATGCCGTCCACGGGTGGTGACACGAGCCTCGCCGTCATCGTCAAAGGGGCGTCAGAGGTGCTCACGATCCCCGTCACGCTGCGGACTCAGCTGGCGGTGAGCCCCGGCGGTGAGACGACCTTCCACGGCGTGATCACCGGTGGCAACGGACGGGCTGGCGCAGCCGCGCAGACCGACACCTACAGCTTTGACGTCAGCCCCGGAGAGCGGGATCTCGACGTTGGGGTCTCACTCGCCGGCGAGCTCCATCGAGGACATCCGGGCGACATCGTCGAGGCGGCCCTGGTCGATCCTGACGGCAGCGTTGCCGCATACGGCTACAACGTTGTCAGCAGAACCACGTCGACCACATCGACGAAGAGTCTGCAGCTGTACGTAGCCAACCCGGTCTCGGGCTCCTGGAAGCTGCTATTCGTCGTAACCCAGCCGGTTGTCGGCACCCACGTGCACCTCGCGTTCACTGGGACCGTTGGGTTCAACAAGGTGTCGATCCATTCGACGCTGCCCGACAGCGCGACGGCGACCGTGCCGAAGAGCGGTGCCACGTTCACCGTCGACGTGCACAACACCGGCGTTGCGCCCATGTTTGTCGCACTTGACCCGCGTACCGCCAAGGACGCGTCCGTCACGCCCGACGGGAGCGGCTTCGTGGATTTCGCCCAGGTATTCGTGGTCCCACCAATGACGAGCTCGGTCACTGTCGATCAGACGTCAGCCAGCCCGGAGTCGTTCGAGCTCGTCGCGTCGGGCGGGGATCCGGTGATCACCCCAGAGGGCGACACCCCCTACGTCACGGCCACGACGAGCCCCGACGCACCCTCGCTCCAGTTCGCGCCCCCCACCTCCATCCAGACAGGCCCCTGGGAGGTACAACCGGAGCCGATCGGTCCCTTCACCAAGAGCGCGACGAGGGAGGTCGTCACGGACACACTCTCGCTCAGGACGCTCGGATTCGATCCCACGGTGAGGACCAACGTCTACGACGTCGCGCGGATCGAGACGCTCGGCACGTCGTCGACGAAGACCTTCTTCGGGCGGTACACGCCAGCGGGCACGATCGCGCGGATCGCCGTCGCCATCAGACCGACCGCGCCGGCCGGCAGCATCGTGTCTGGCACGCTGCTCGTCGAGGACGTCGACGAGTACTCCGGATCGATCAAACTGCTCGCATCGCTCCCCTACAAGTATGTCGCCCCATAGCCGCGGCGGTGACGCCACGCCGGAGAGGGCAAGAGAGCAGCAGGTCGCAGAGCGGTAGGTGTACCAGCTTGAATGGTTTTGGGCACCCCGCGGACTCACGGGCCTGGCGGTGCGCAACCCAGGCTCGATTGTCGGGGCGACCACCGTTTGCAGCGACCTCCCGCGTCACGGTGGAGGTCGCCCTTCCGAGGCTCCTTGCGATGGCGGTCAGCGACTTGCCACGTGCGATCCCGAGCAGGATCTCCACGCGCTCGTGGATGCTGAGCCTTCCCCTTCCCGACACCCACATGTGCTCCTCCGTGTGTCAAGTGCCGAGCGCACCGTAGGCGAAGGGATCGCGAGGCACCTCGAGGTCGGAGCGACCGCTCTGGGCTTGTCCGAGGCGATACGGTCGCAGCATGACCAACCCGCGGGTCCTCACGGTCGCGACGCTCGCGGCTTGCCTGTGTGTTGCACTGCTCGTCGGCAGTAGGGCAGGAGGTGTCGTCGTCACCAAGCTCAGTACGCACTCGGTGCTGTTGGCACCCCCGTCGGGGGCAGCCGTGCCCAAGGTGGCGTCACTCCACGCGGTCGCGTGCCCGCTGACTGGCGGGTGCTGGGGGGTCGGCGACTTTCAGCTGCCTGGCGAGCTGACCCAGCCGATGGTCGTCCTTCGCAGCTCGGGGCACTGGGCTCGAGCGGGCACTCTCCGGCTCCCGGCCGACGCGGATCCCCAAGGCTATGCCAGCCTCTCGGCGGTCTCGTGCGCCACGGCGACGACCTGCGTCGCAGTGGGCATCTACACCTCGCCGCCGACTGGCATCCGGACCGGCAACCAGCTGCCGATGGTGGCGTTCGAGGTGCAGGGCCGCTGGGGCCGGGCGCGCGACATCGGGCTTCCGGGCAACGCAGCTCGCGGCGGCGCGCGCACGGGCGACGCGAGCGCCGTGGCGTGCGATCGGCGAGCACGCTGCACGCTGGTCGGCACGTACACGACAGCCGCCGGACGGAGTCGATCCTTCAGGGCGGCCGCCGTCGTCGACGGCAGCGACGCCGAGCTCAGTCCCGGCGAGGCGNNCGGCCTCGCCTGCTCGGGACCGTCGCGCTGCACGGCCGTCGGCAGCGCGTCCGTCGGGCACGGCTCGAACTCAGTCCCCGTCGTCGAGACCGAGGTGCGAGGGACATGGGCGCCACCGATTGCCGCGCCGCTGCCGCCGACAGTCGCACCGAAGACGGCGAGCGCATGGCTCTCAGGGCTTGCCTGTCCTTCCCCGGCGAGGTGCGTCGCCGTCGGTGGCGTACAGACGGCTACCGGCGGCGACGCGGGCGCGCTCGTGGACGTGTTCGCTGCCGGCACCTGGCACTGGTCGACGCCACCGCCCGTGGCCCAGTTCCTCGAACAGGTGAGCTGCGCCGGCGATCGCAACTGCGTGGCGGTGGGCGAGGTGTGGACGATGCCCGCCATGTCGTCCGTGAGCTCGGTATCGGCCGTCGTGGCAACGGGCTCAATCGCGGGCCTCACGGCGACGACCGTGGTTCACCTGCCGAGCGGCGTCCCCGGCGCGGCAGACCGTCGAAACCTCCAGTCCGTCGCCTGCGTGCCGTCCGCCATGTGCACCGCCGTCGGCACGGTGGCCAACGTGGTGCCGCACATCATCTCGTATATCTACCCCGTCGCAACGACGTTCAGCGCAAGGTAGCGGGCGAGGGCGAGTCCGCCGCGGAGCTAGTCGGGAGCGTCTGGCCCGCCCATCCGGCGTACCGCCTTGACGCGCGGGGCGCCCGCCCGAGTTGCGCTCGAGGTCGACGACGCGGGCCAGACGCACTTGATGCGGGTCAACAGGGAGCGACGAGCCGGGTCACGATTCCGACGGAGTCGTCTCTAGAACTGAGCCGCCAGTGTCGCTGACCCGGCGATGTGGGACATTCTGGGAGCAGCGAATCTTCTACTCGGGTGATCACGGAGCCTGAGGATGGATGGTCTCACCTCGGGCCAACATCTCGACAAACTGGCCGATGCGCCTGGATCGGGTTTCGGGTTGCTTGGCGTTTCCGATCCTGTAGAGGATGGCGTACCGATTCGCACTTGTGAGCATTTCAAACATCGCATTTGCGCGAGGATTGGCACTCAGGGCAGTGACGAGATCCTCCGGTACCTCAATGCTGGCTTGCCCAGCGTAGGCGGCCTCCCATCGGCCGTCCTCTTTTGCATGCCGCACCTCGTCCTCACCGGATCGATGCATTCGGCCGGTGGCGATCAGCCTTTCAGCGATGGCAGCGTTCCGTTGAGACCACGGGCTTCGAGCTTTTCGAAGCGTGAAACGTCGTCGGAACGTAGCGGCGTCACGACGACCTAATTGACCATCAATCCGGCACTTCGGAAGTTAGTGGGGGCTAACGGTCCATGAGTTGAGCACGGGGGTTCGCCAATCTGTGGGTTCTCTACACCTGCAGACAGGAGAACCCCCGTGCTCAGGAAACCTACGTGCTTCTGCGACCTGTTCGCTGGCTTCAGCGACGTCACCCTTGTTGAACTGCGCAGTCGGGACGACGGCAGCCTCGTCATGCACATCGAGACGCGCCCATCGATCGTCGGATGCCCGACGTGCGGCTCGATCGCACAGTCGAAGGGTCGGAGCCCCGTCGAGCTGATCGACCTCGAGTGCTTCGGACGATCGACGAGGACCATCTGGGTGAAGCGCAGGTATGAGTGCATTGACCCGGACTGCGACCGGGGCACCTGGACCGAGGTCGACGACGAGATCGCCCCCGTGCGCTCGTCGATGACGACGCGTGCGGGTCGATGGGTCACCGAGCAGGTGGGTCGGTCTGCTCGCAGCGTGAGCGAGGTCGCGAAGGAGCTTGGCTGTGACTGGCACACGGTTAACGACACCGTCATCGCCTACGGCAAAGCTCTGATCGACAAGGACCCAGAGCGCTTCGGCGTGGTCGAGGCCCTCGGGCTCGACGAGGTGCTGTTCGCGAGGCTGGGCAAGTTCCACGAGCGGCACTTCTCGACCTCGATCGTCGACGTCGAGCACGGACAGCTGCTCGACATCGTCAAGGGCCGCAGCGGCAAGGAGCCCACGTTGTGGCTGGACGAGCGTGGCCACGCCTGGCGCGACCAGGTCCGCTTCACCACGTGTGATCTCTCGGGTCCCTATCGAGCGGTGTTCGAGTCGATGCTGCCGAAGGCGACCCTGGTCGCGGATCCGTTCCATGTGGTGAAGCTCGCCAACGCCAAGCTCGACGAGTGCCGCCGCCGCGTCCAGAACGAGACGCTCGGGCACCGCGGGCGCAAGGACGACCCGCTCTACAGGTCCAGGCGCCTCCTCACCAAGGCCGACGAGCGCCTCGACGACAAGGGCCGCACCAAGCTGCTCGGCCTCTTGGAGGCAGGCGACCCACGCGGCGAGGTTCGCATGGCCTGGCACGCCA
This sequence comes from Acidimicrobiaceae bacterium, assembly GCA_003162395.1. Taxonomy (GTDB): domain Bacteria; phylum Actinomycetota; class Acidimicrobiia; order Acidimicrobiales; family RAAP-2; genus Palsa-459. The sequence goes on along the minus strand of PMON01000080.1, from coordinate 4,435 downwards.
AAGAGACCGTCCGCTCCATCTACGACCACGACAACGCCGAGCTCGCCGTGCAGTTCGTCGATCGGCTCGGCCACGACCTGCAGGACGAGTCGTGTCCCGAGGAGGTGCGCTCGCTCGGTCGCACGCTGCTGCGCTGGCGAGACCAGATCGCCGCGTGGCACACCGCACACGTCTCGAACGGACCGACGGAAGCCGCCAACAACTTGATCAAGCGCGTGAAGCGAGCGGCATTCGGCTTTACGTCGTTTCGCAACTACCGGATCAGAGCGCTTCTCTATGCGGGCAAGCCCAACTGGTCACTGCTCGCGACGCTCACCCCCCAGTGAAATCCGAAGAGCCATCAATCCAGCCGAAGCAGATCGCCTCGTCAAGCGCTTCGTCGTACGAGACGGTTGTCGGATCGACCGTTCCCTTTTTGGCCAGTACCAGCCAGACACCCTGTGAATCGGCGTGATGGTCGCTCAACCAACTTCGCCATTCGCCGGCGTCCCCCACCAGTAGTTCTGGGAGATCCACGGCGTCGACCGTATCCCCCATGTGCCTGGGACGGTTGAAGAACGGCTTGGTGTCGGAGGGTCGACGGACGTCCACGATCAATCCGAGTGGAGGATTCAGCCGTGGTCGGAGTGGTGACTCGATCCAGCAGCGATCAGGAGCACCTTGGCGGCGCACGTCATGGGATCATTGTCATCATGACTGAGGGGACGACGACTGTCACCATACCGGGGGACGTACCGACGGCGGTTGAGTTGCGTACCGCCGTGCACGGCGGCGACCTTGACCTGGTGAGAAGTCTCATTGCGGGCTACCCTGATCTCGCCAGGGCGAACTTTGTAGCCAGAGGCGGTAGCGGGACCGCGCTCCATTTCGTCACGGATTGGCCCGGCTACTTCCCCAACGGGCCGGACATCGTCCATCTGCTGGTCGATGCCGGTGCTGATCCCAGTGCCACAACCACCGGTTCCGGAAGCCCCGAGACGCCTCTGCACTACGCGGCGAGCAGCGACGACGTCGATGTCGCCGCCGCGCTTCTTGAACGAGGCGCGGATCTCGAAACACCCGACGGCTCCATCGGCACTCCCTTGGACAATGCCATTGGCTATGCGTGCTGGCACGTCGCTCGCCTGTTGGCGACGCGGGGCGCCCGCATCGAAAAGGTCTGGCACGCCGCTGCTCTCGGCGTGCTGGACACCTTGGAGACCCTCTTGGTGCCCGAGATCGATCGAGAAGAAATCTCAAAGGGCTTCTGGCACGCGTGCGGTGCTGGGCAACGACGTGCCGCAGAACGCCTGCTGATTGCGGGTGCTGATCTCAACTGGGTCCCCGACTATGCAGAAGGTACGGCGTTGGATGCCGCTGATGGTCTCGGGACTCGACAAGAGAATGTGATTACTTGGTTGCGGTCCATTGGAGCTCGCCCCTCCCAGACTGAGGAGTAGCACCGCTCAAGTAGCGGGCCGAGCGGCTCTAGCACTAGCCCGAAAGTGCCAGTGTTCCTCTGGGTGAGCCACCTGTAGCACGGGGTGCTACACTTCTTTCATGAGCACGGAAGTGACCCAGCGAGAGCTTCGGAACAACAGTGGCGAAATCATGCGGGGCCTGGATGAGGGCAGGTCCTACATCGTGACCCGCAACGGCGTTCCGGTCGGCGAGCTTGCGCCGCTGCGCCGTCACCGCTTCGTGAGCGCCCAATCGGCCGTCGCCGTCTTCAAGGGAGCACCGAGCGTGAACCTCCGTAGGCTGCGTCGCGACCTTGATGTCGTGGCGCGCCAGGGCCTCGAACCTCGTGGCTAGACCGAGTCGACCGCAGAGAGGCGTCGTCGACACTTCAGTCGTGATCGACCTCGAGGAGATCGATCCAAGCAGCCTGCCGGTTGAACTCGCGGTGAGCGCGCTCACCATGGCGGAGCTTGCTGCCGGGCCACACGCCACAAACGATCCCGAAGAGCGTGCTCGCCGGCAGGACCGACTCCAGCGTGCCGAGGCTGCCTTCGATCCGCTGCCGTTCGACGCCGACGGCGCGCGCGCCTACGGGAGAGTCTTTGCGGCCGTCACCGCAGCGGGGCGCAAGGCACATGGAGCGCGAGCACTCGATCTCCTGATCGCCGCGACAGCATGCGCCGAAGAGCTTCCGCTGTTCACACGGAACGGAGCGGACTTCCTAGGGCTCGACGGAGTCGTTGAGGTGTGGACGATCTGAGTCCCTGTCCCGTTCTCAACGATTCTGCGCTCGTCACCAGGACACCCTGCCAGCGTTAAGCGGCTGTCGGGTCAGGAGTTGAGCGATGCTCAAGTCGGTCCCCTGGAAGGTCAAGCGCACAATGAGCGTACATCGGGTCCCTCGAAGACCCGTTTTCCGTGGAGGCGAAGGACTCGAACCCTCGACCCCTTGACTGCCAGGTAGATCCGGATAGGAATCACCAGCACCATGCGCGCCACAAGCGCCATTTTTCAAGGGTTCTAACGCTCACTAGCGCCACCAGCACCAGGAGTGATCAGAGGTCAAGCGTACAATAAGCGTACATCTCTGGATGCAACTCACCACCTCGAACGCAGGTGTGTAATCCATCGAAGCTCCCCGGATCGGCTGAACTCGCGGCCAACATTTTGAATGCGATCAACACGTTGATCAGAGCGTGCGGGTTCTCGACGGGGGGCCGATGTCAATGATCTCCGAGTGGCGGATCTTTCCTTGGCTTGGACGACGCTGAGTCGGGGTTAGGGGGCGAGTCATCGTCAGAGTCGTCAACCCCATATACGTCTAGGAGGAGGTCTCCTGGCAGCGCGACGAGCCGCTGCAGCGTTTCTCGCTCGATCACGTTCATTCCCTCAATTGGCGTCGCCTCGAGAAAACAGGACCACGTAATCTCGCAGCCTCGTGTGTGGAGTTCCTTCAGATGCTCGCCAACAGGCTCGACTACTTCAAGCAGCTTTCTTAACTCCTCATCCAGGGTCACATCTTCCTGAGGCGTCTCACTGCTCGAAATCGACCAGCTTGTGAACTTCAGGTGGTGTATCACTGGACCGCGTCGCGAGGACTCACCTCGATCACGGGCTCGTGACGGCGTCAATCCGAGACGCTCCGACACGGTCGACGTGGTGATGCCTACAGGGCAGTGAACCGTCATCGTTGCTTGCGATCGCATGCCAATTTGTATCAGTGAGCAGTGCCGGAACGACTCGCGTACCCACTCAAGTCCCTGCACGTGCGCAAACGGCGACTCAGGAGTCGGACGGAGCATCGGGACGTGCGGTCATGAAGCGATTGAAATAACGACCTGGTGTCGGAGGGCCGACGCGCTAGGTCTGCCACCACCCACTGGCGACTTGGCCCGTAGGTGGTTTCCGGGTGCCTCGCAGCAGGTGCACCCTACCCGGCAGTTTGTGAGCACTTGTGGGCGACCCTGAGATTCAGCAGATCGATGTCAGCCTGCCCTCTGAAGATCTCGTGCTCGCAACCCAGATCGATTTACCAACTGGAGGTCCCCGCGGTCGCCACGGTGATCGCTTGGCGTGCTGAGGCGTCCGGCCCGAGCGATCGAATTAGCCAGTTCGCTCCAGCGTCTTGCATCTGCTGAGCTTCGTCTGGAGTTTGAGCAACGATTGCCACGTCGTATCCCTCGAGAGTGCCACGCTCCTGTTCGACGATCTCCAACATGTCCCGTAGCTGGACCGGTGAAGTCATCCACGGGAAGATCCCGTCGAGCGCCGAGGCTCTTCGAATTGGCCGGTTGCCTGAGCCCCCCCACGCCGCACCCCAGAGTGGAATGTGCGGCCTCTGCATCGAGACGGGGATGAAGTCGACGTCGTCCGCTGTGAAGTGCTCTCCTCGATGTCGTACGAGATCCCCAGACCACAGGGCGCGAAGGACCACGAGTGCCTCGTCGAGGCGATCCCCTCGCACTCGGTCGTCGACGACCTCGCCGAACCGAGAAAGCTCGCCGTTTGCGTCCACGCCGAGGCCGACGCCGACGGTGAGTCGCCCATCTGAGAGCAGGTCGAGCGACACGGATTCGCGTGCCACCTTCTGGGGGCGGCGGCGCGCGAGAGGCACGATCATCGGGCCCAGGCGGATCGTGCGGGTCGCGCTTGCGATCGCAGCGAGCGTGATCCAGGCATCGCCCATGCCGTTGACGCTGGACGGCGGCTGCCAGATGTGATCCCAGAGGAACATGCCGTCCCAGTGGGCCTCTTCGGCGGCAACGGCGACGTCGACCAGCGCTCGAGGATCGGACAGCTCACCAAAGGGCGCGAGATACATCGCGTTGCGCATGGTCCAATGGTAAGCAACGGCCGTAGGAGCGTGTTGTTCTCGCACTTCTCCGGGACCAGCTTGACAGTGTTCCAGGTGCCATACGTACGTGGCAGCGATCGGGGATGCGAGCGAGCGATCGGGCAGAACGCGTTCTGCCTAGCCCGCATCCTGCAATAAGCA
>PMON01000065.1 GCA_003162395.1 Acidimicrobiaceae bacterium | reverse complement strand
ATGGGCAAGAAGAAGCAGCCGACCTACCGCCTGGTCGCTGCGGACAGCAGGAGCCCGAGGGACGGACGGTTCCTCGAGGTCCTCGGCACCTACGAGCCGCGCGGGGCGTCGCGGGCCAACCCCGAGCGGGTGCTCAAGGTCGACAACGACCGCGCCCTCGCCTGGCTGCGCAACGGCGCGCAGCCGACCGAGCGCGTGGCGAAGCTGCTCAAGGCCTCGGGCGCGTGGGCAGAGTTCCAGGGGGTGCCGCCGACGTGACGGACGCCGACTCCGGGTACGTCGATGGCGACATCAACCAGCTCGACGGACCCGATGACTTCGACGACGACGGCAACCTCGACGACGAGGGCGCTGACGCCCGCGACGGGGGCGCCGAGGCCGCGATCTCGACGGCGGTGCTCCAGCACATCGCGACCTCGCTCGCCGAGGACCCCGGTGCGGTCTCCGTGACGACCGAGGCGAGAGGCCAGCGCGTGACGCTGAGCCTCAACGTCGCCCAGCAGGACATGGGCAGGGTGATCGGTCGTCGTGGCAGGACCGCCCAGGCGATTCGTGCGCTCGTCGCCGCAGCAGGCGCCCGAGAGGGGCTGACCACCTCCGTCGACATCGTCGACTGAGATGACCGCCGCACGGCGGTCGGTGCTGGTGGTCGGCGTGATCGGGCGAGCGCACGGGCTCTCGGGCGCGGTCGTCGTGCACCTCGTGACCGACCAGATCGAGCGCCTTGCACCGAACAGCACGTTCGAGACCGATCGTGGCGAGATGACCGTCGTGGCGGCGCGACCGCTCAACGCGAACTACGTCGTGAGCTTCCGCGGCATCGCGACACGTGAGGGCGCCGAGTCGTACCGCGGTGTCGAGCTACGCGCCGCGCCGATCGAGCGCGACGACGTGCTGTGGGTCGACGAGGTCATCGGCGCCGAGGTGCGCACGAGCGACGGCACGACCGTCGGGCACGTCGAGGCGATCGAGGCAAATCCCGCGAGCGACCTGCTGGTGCTCGACACGGGCGCGCTCATCCCGTCACGGTTCGTCGTCGGGTCCCTGACCGACGGGGTCGTGACCGTCGAGGTGCCCGAGGGACTGCTCTAGTGCGTGTCGACGTCTTCACCATCTTCCCGGACCTCATCGAGGGCTACGCGAATGCCTCGGTCCTCGGACGTGCGAGGTCCGCCGGCGTCGTCGACCTGCGAGTTCGCGACCTCCGCGAGCACACGGTGGACGCACGCCGCTCGGTCGACGACACGCCGTTCGGCGGCGGTGCGGGCATGGTGCTCGCCCCCGGGCCGATCTTCGCGGCCGTCGAGGCAGCGGAGCGAGACGGCGCGCGCCGACCCCTCCTCGCGCTGGTCCCGGGCGGACGCCGCTTCGACCAGCATGTCGCGAACGAGCTCAGGGCGCTCGAGGGCTTCTCGCTCCTGTGCGGGCGCTACGAGGGGATCGATCAGCGCGTCTTGGACCACTGCTGTGACGGCGAGCTGAGCATCGGCGACGTCGTGCTCGCCGGCGGGGAGCTCGCGGCCCTCGTCGTGGTCGAGGCGGTCGCACGGCTCGCCGACGGCGTGCTCGGCAACGAGGCGAGCACGACCGAGGAGAGCTTCGCCGACGGGCTCTTGGAGTACCCGCAGTACACGAAGCCGTCGATGTTCAGGGACTGGCCGGTGCCCGAGGTGCTCCGCTCCGGCGATCACGCGAGGATCGCGCGGTGGCGACGGGCCGCGGCGCTGCGCCGCACGCTCGTGGCCCGACCGGACCTGATCGACGCTCGAGGCGGCGTCTCGTCCGAGGAGGCACGACTCCTCGACGAGTTCGCGGCCGAGGACACCGGACCACGCGCGCCGGCGGGGTAGTGGCCTCGTTCGAACGACGAACCCCCGCCACCGCGTGCTGCGATGCCCCCGTGCCGTTCGAGGATCATCGCCACGCGTACCTGCCTCGATGGTGGCCCCTGCGGATCGCGGCCGTGGCGCGTTGCGTCACCGTCATCGGGCCGCTGGTGCCGCGCACCCTGACCCGTGCGCCCTGCAACGATGGGTGGCGTCGAGCCGGTGAACACGACCCGACGAGAGGTGACCCGCGCAGCGGGAGCGGGCCGCGGCGCTGCTGGACGCGACACGGCGCTACCGCCAGCGGGGCGGGTCGAGCACCCGGGCTAGTCTCTTGTGCCGCCCTGTGCGGACCGAAAGGACTTCTGATGCACCCCACCGAGCTCATCGACCGCGACTCGCTGCGCGACGACATCCCCTCGTTCAGCCCCGGCGACGCGGTGAAGGTGCACGTCCGGGTCGTCGAGGGCACGAGAGAGCGCGTCCAGGTCTTCCAAGGCGTCGTGATCCGCCGCCAGGGCACCGGGCTGCGCGAGACGTTCTCGGTGCGCAAGGTCTCCGCCGGCGTCGGCGTCGAGCGGACGTTCCCCGTGCACTCCCCGACGATCGCCAAGATCGAGGTCGACAGTTATGGCGACGTGCGCCGGGCCAAGCTCTACTACCTGCGCGACCTGCACGGGAAGGCCGCGAAGATCAAGGAGCGCCGGACACCGCGCGGTGGCTGACGCCCTCGGTCACTGAGATGTCGATGAGCGAAGAGGAGCTCGACGACTACGAAGCGACCCTCGAGCTCTCGCTCGTCCAGGAGTACAAGGCCGTCGTGTCGATGTTCAAGTGGGTCGTGGAGACCGAGCGGCGGTTCTACCTCGCGAACGAGGTGGACGTCTCGGTGCGGTCCCAGTCGTCGCCCCCGCTGCTCGAGGTCACGCTCACCGACGCGTGGGTCTGGGACATGTACCGCTCGGTGCGCTTCGTCCCCTCCGTCCGCGTGCTCACCTTCCGCGACGTGAACGTCGAGCGGCTCCCAGAGACAGAGCTCTCCTCCTAGTTGACCGGCCGTTATGGTTGGACGCCCAAGGAGGACCGTTGCCCGACCTGATCATCGAGCGCGCGGGCGGTGTGGTCACCGCGACGATCAACCGACCTGAGCGCAAGAACGCGCTCACCTATGCGCTCTTCGATGCGCTCGGGAGCCTGTTCGACGAGGTGAGCTCGAACGAGTCCGACCGCGTGCTCGTGCTCCGCGGCGCCGGTGGCGCGTTCTCGAGCGGCATGGACCTCGCCGACCGGGCGCGCGACGACGAGCCCCAGGCGGGCACGAAGGCCGCGATGGTCAGGATCCACGCGGCGGCTCTCTCGCTGCATCGCTGCTCGAAGCCGACCGTGGCGATCGTCGACGGCGTGGCCGCCGGCGCGGGCATGTCACTCGCGCTCGGGTGCGACCTCGTCATCGCCTCGGAGCGCGCCAGGTTCTCCGCCATCTTCGTGCGCCGCGGCCTGTCGGTCGACTTCGGGCTCTCGTGGATCCTGCCCAGGCTCGTCGGGCTCGCGCGCGCGAAGGAGCTCGCCCTGTTCGGCGAGATGCTCAGCGCTGAAGACGCGCTCGGGCTCGGCATGATCGCGCGAGTCGCGTCGGTCGACTCGCTGGACGAGGTCGCCGGCGCACTCGTGCGGCGCCTCGCAGAGGGCCCGACGATCGCGATCTCGAACTCCATGGCGTTGCTCGATTCGTCGTTCACCCGCACGATGGACGAGGCCGTCGACGCGGAGGGCGACGCCCAGGTCCGCAGCATCGCGACCGACGACATGGCCGAGGCGGTCGCCGCGTTCCTTGGGAAGCGGGACGCGACGTTCACCGGGCGATGATCCCGTCGCTCGTCCGGCTCCCTCCCGCGGTGCTCGACGCGGGCTCGATTCGAGCCCTCGCGTCGTGTGCCGACGCGGTCGGTCGCGGACAGGTCGTCCTGCTCGGGCCGCAGCGAACCGACGAGGGCCATGAGCTCGACCCGTTCGTCGTGGCCGTCGCCGTGGCGCAGCACGCGAGCGCCGACGTCGGCGTGTCCGTGCGCGTCGGTGCGGGGCGCGCGGCGTCGATCATCGCTCGAGAGGCGACCGCGGCCCAGCTGCTGGGGGCGTGCCACGCGCTCTTCTTGGACGGCGACGTGGCAAGCTGCCGCGACGCCGCGACGGTGATCGCGACCCTGTTCATCGAGGGCACCCACACCGTCGTCACCGGCACCGCGCGCGTGGACGGCGCGCGAAACCTCCCGGTTCCCGACGTCGAGGGCGGCCCCGGCATCTTCTGGCGGGACCACGACGAGGTCTGGCGCCAGTCGCCGGACGGCCCGCAGACGTGCGGCGAGCTGCGCGAGATGCCGTGCACCTCGCCGATCCCCGTGCTGGATCCCGGTTCGCTCGTCGTGCTGGACCACCCGGTGGCACGCGTCGACGAGCTCGCCGCGGCGCTCTCGCGGTGACGGGGTCTTCGGTCAGGGGCCGGCACCTCCCCGCGCTCGACGGCCTTCGGGCCCTCGCGGTGCTCGCGGTGCTCGCGTACCACCTCGGCTTCTCGTGGGCCCGCGGCGGCTACCTCGGCGTCGACCTGTTCTTCGTGCTCTCGGGCTTCCTCATCACCTCGCTGCTCTTGGAGGAGCACGAAGAGACCGGCACCATCCGGCTCGCGAAGTTCTGGGCGCGACGAGCACGGCGGCTGCTCCCCGCGCTCTTCGTGATGGTCGCCGCGGTCATGGTCTTCGTGGTGCTGGAGGGCCGCTACGGCCAGACGGACTTCGTCGCGGCGATCGACCTCTCGGCGCTGCGCGCCCAGGCGTTCGCGACGCTGCTGTACGTCGCGAACTGGCAGCAGATCGCCGCGCATCACAGCTACTTCGCGGCATTCTCCGCCCAGAGTCCGCTGGACCACACCTGGAGCCTCGCGATCGAGGAGCAGTTCTACCTCCTGTGGCCGTTCATGACCGTGGGCCTGCTCGCCAAGGGCCTCGCGCAGCGCCGCCGTCTCGGGATCTCGGTCTCGGTCGCGATCGCCGCCGTGTCGACCGCGCTGATGGCGATCCTGTTCACGCCGGGCACGGACCCCTCGCGCGTGTACTTCGGCACCGACACGAGGCTCGGCGACCTGGCCGTCGGCGCGCTGCTCGCGTGGCTCACCGCGCGGCGCCCCGAGACCCCGGCCAGGGTCGCGTCGATCCTGCGCGTGGCCGCGCCCGTCGCCTTCGCGGGCCTGCTCGCGCTCATGGTGACCGCGGGCAACACGGCCCAGTTCCCGTCGAACTTCATGTTCGAAGGCGGCTTCCTCGGCGCCTCGGTCCTGTGCGCGATCGTCCTCGCGGACGTCCGCCGCGAGGGGTCCCTCCTCGCAAAGGGACTGTCCGTTCGGCCCCTCGCCGCGATCGGCCTCGTCAGCTACGGCATCTACCTGTGGCACTGGCCGGTGATCGTGCTCTTCACACCCTCGAGCTCGGGCCTCTCGGGCGTGCCGCTGCTCGTCGCGCGACTGGGGATCATCGCGGCGTTCGTGCTCGCGAGCTACTTCCTCGTCGAGCTGCCCGTGCGGCGCCGGGTGCTCACGGTCCCGCCGCTGCGCTGGACCATCTACACGATGGGTGCCCTCGCGACGGCCGGTGCGGTCTGGATCGGCACCACGCCGTCGCTCGTCATCCACTCCTACGTGCGCGCGACGCTCCTTCGCTACGCCCCCGCCGCGGACATCGTGGGTGCGGGCGGGCTGAACGGCCAGCAGCCGATCGCGATCGGCCGTCCGATCGACACGGCGCACCCACTCCGCGTGGTCCTCATCGGTGACTCGCAGTTCCAGATCTCCGGACCAGGCATCGTCGCGGCGCTCGACGCGACGGGCGAGGTGCACGCGACGAACAGGCCCTACTGTGCCTACGGGGGCTGGGGGACCTCGACGCTCACCTCAGTTCCGTGGCCCACCCGGGTCCGCAACTGCGTCACCGCTGCGCATGCCGACGTCGTGCTGCTCACGACCGGCTGGGACGGGCCGCAGGCCGAGAACGCCGGGTCCTACACCCACACCCTGCTCGAGCTCGTGTCCATCGCCCGGTCCGCGGGGGCCAAGGGCGTCGCGTTCGTGCAGTACCCGCTCACGCATCCCGAGCTCGACTTCACCCCCGCCTCGGTGGCCGCGACCACGCGCCAGGTCATCGCCTGGAACGCCGACGTGGCCGCACTCCCCGCGCTCGCGCCGGGCCATGCCATGTACCTCCCGGTCGCCCCGAGCGTCGAGCTCGACGGCCGGTTCAGCCCATGGATCCCGCCGCCCCGCGATCCAACTGCCCCGATGGCGACGTGGGACCGCGTCCGACGTGTCGACGGCGTGCACCTGTGCCCTGCGGGCACCGAGCTGTTCGCCGCCGCAATCGCGGCCGACGCGATGACGACGTGGCACCTCGCCTCGCCGCGCTCGGGCTGGTGGGTCGACGGCTGGCAGCGCGCCTCGGTCGTCACGTCCGGCGACCAGTTCTGCCCCGCGGACCACCCCTGAGGTCACGAGCTCGCACGCACCTGGCGCTCGGCGCGAATCCCGACAGGTGCTACAACGGACCCCACCGTGACGTTGCACATACGCTGTCCCAGCTGCGAGGCGGACGTCCTGCTCGATGAGGGGCTCCAGTCGGCCAGCTGCCCGCTCTGCCAGCGGTGGCTGCACGCAATCCAGTGCGCCAGCTGCCAGCGTGCCTTCATCGCGCTCGGTGACAGGTCCCAGGAGTGCCCGCGCTGCGGGGCGAGGGTCCCGTTCGCTGGGGCGCGGCTCTGCACGTTCGGCGACGCCCGGGATCCGGACACGGGCGCAGAGATCGTCGTCGAGCGACGGCGCCCGGTGCCGCTTCGCGCGACCCGCATGCCACCGAGGAGCTGGTCAGCACGCGACCCCCGTGCCGTGCCGCGGTTCCTGGCTGGGTTCTTCTTGTTCTTCTGCTGGTTCACGATCGTTGCAGGCGCCGTCGGGACGCTGGTCGTCGATCTGCACCTCGCGACGTTCCACAACTCGGGTGCCGTCATCCTGTACGCGTCCGCCAGGATCCTCGCCTCGACCGCCGTCACTGCCGCGTTCTTCGCCTTCTTCTCGCACGCACTCAAGCTGCTGCTCGAGCTGGTCGATCGTCCGAGCGTCACCTCGCCGGGCCACAGCGCCGAGGGCACGTCGACCCGCGGGAGGTGGGTCTGACCCCTACGCCTCGGTGATGCCCATGTGCGCGAGGTGGTCGCGCACCGCGATCGCGATCTCATCCATGCGCTCGGGTGCCACGACCTCGAGCTCGGGATTGCCGAGCAGCCCGAAGATCCTCGCACCGCGGTAGGCATCGGGCAGGTCGCGGCTGCGTGGCACGACGTGGAAGTGGACGTGCTGGAACCCCTCGGACTCAGCCAGCAGCAGGACGTAGGTCTTCTCGCAGCCCGTGGTCGCCCTGAGCGCGGCGGTGACCCCTCGCATGAGCGGCCCCAGCTCGCTCGCCTCGGTGTCGTCGAACTCGTCGAGTGACAGCACGTGGCGTCGTGGCACCACGACGAGCCAGCCCTCGAGGTTGGCGTTGAAGGCGTGCGCGACCACGAATCGCGACGTGGCAACGATTCGGTCCCTCGGTGCCGGCGACGTCCATGCCAGCCGTGGGCACGTGCCGCACGCCGCCTCGGTGCCGCCGGCCGGGTCGGTCATCGCGAGCAGTCTCGCATCTCACCGGGCCGTCGATCGACGCCGAGGAGTGCCGCCACCCCGGTGCGGCAGCCCGAGACAAGGCGTCTCGTCGTCGCACCAGCCCCAGATAGCCTGCAGTCGTGCTGATCGGGGCCCACGTCCGCGGAGGTGGCCCGCTCACCGCGCGACTCGATCGAGGTGTCGAGCTCGGCGCGGACGCGGTCCAGATCTTCACGCAGTCGCCGCGCGCGTGGAAGCCGACGCAGTACGCCCCCGACGTGCTTGCCACCTACCGCAACGCGGCGCGGGCACACGACTCGGTGCGCGCCACGTTCTGCCACGCGACGTACCTGATCAATCTCGCGACCGCCGACGACACGCTCTACGCCCGCAGCGTCGAGTGCCTCACGGCCAACCTGTCGGTCGCCCGCGGCATGGGCGCCTCGGGTCTGGTCCTGCACGTCGGCAGTCACCACGGGGCGGGACTGGACGGCGCCCTCGCGCCGATCGCGTCGGCCCTCAGGGCCGCTCTCGACACGGCCGACGACCCGAGGGAAGGCGACCTGGCGCCCTGCCCGATCCTCCTCGAGAACGCGGCGGGCGCTGGCGGCACCGTCGGGCGCACGTTCGAAGAGCTCGAGGCCGTGCTCGAGGCGACCGGCCGCGACGAGCGCGTCGGGGTGTGCATCGACACCCAGCACCTCTGGGCGAGCGGCGTGGACTACTCGACGATCGAGGGGGCCGACGCGGTCATCGACGAGGTGCGGGCCAGGTTCGGCCTCGACCGGCTGGGCTGCCTGCACCTGAACGACTCGAAGGTCCCGTTCGGCTCGAATCGCGATCGGCACGAGAACATCGGCGACGGATCGATCGGCGGCGACGGGCTCGCGGCGCTCCTCGGGCATCCGGCCCTTGCCGACGTCGCCGCACTCCTCGAGGTGCCGGGTTCAGGCGACGGCCCGCGTGCCGAGGACGTGACGGCGGCACGGGCGGTCCTCGCACGAGGCGAGGCGATGCGGCCCGGTGGCTCGACGAGACCCGCGAAGCCAGCCGCGACCAAGAAGCTCGGCGGCGCGACCACGCCGGTGTCGCGCACCGTCGCGAAAGCCGCGGCAACGAGGGGCGCCGCGAAGGCAACGAAGAAGGTCCCCGCGACGAAGGCGACGCCCACGAAGCGCGCGGCGGCGAAGGCGACGCCCACGAAGCGGCCCACGGGGTCGACGGGTCGGCGGACCAAGGGGAGCGCGTGAGCACGCGCACCGAGTCCGACACGATGGGGACGATCGAGGTGCCCGCCGATCGCTACTGGGGGGCGCAGACCGAGCGGAGCCTGCAGCACTTCGCCATCGGCCACGACACGATGCCACCCGCGGTGCTCCACGCCTTCGGCGTGCTGAAGGGAGCCGCCGCCAAGGTCAACGCCGAGCTAGGGCTTCTCGATGCGCGCCGCGCCGAGCTGATCGAGCGCGCGGCGCGCGAGGTCGCCGACGGCACACTCGATGCCGAGTTCCCGCTCCGCGTCTGGCAGACGGGGAGCGGCACGCAGACGAACATGAACGTGAACGAGGTCATCTCGAACCGGGCGATCGAGCTCGCCGGGGGAGCACGGGGCTCGAAGGACCCCGTCCACCCGAATGACCACGTCAACTGCTCGCAGTCCTCGAACGACACGTTCCCGACGGCCATGCACGTCGCCGCTGTCCTCGAGCTGCAGGGGCGGCTCGTCCCTGCGGTCACCGCGCTTCGCGACGCGCTGGCCGAGCGCTCGGCGGCGTTCGCGGGGATCACCAAGATCGGTCGGACCCACCTCATGGACGCGGTGCCGCTCACGTTGGGCCAGGAGTTCTCCGGGTACGTCGCACAGCTCGACGCGGACCTCTCGCGGATCGACGCGGCGATGGGCGCGCTCTACGAGCTCGCGCTCGGTGGCACCGCCGTCGGCACCGGACTCAACACGCATCCCGAGTTCGGGGAGCGGGTGGCCGCGGCGATCGCGGCGGCGACCGGCGCGCCGTTCGTGAGCGCGCCCAACAAGTTCGCCGCGCTGGCCGCGCACGACGCGATCGTCTTCGCGCACGGCGCCGTTCGCACGCTGGCGGTGAGCCTGACCAAGATCGCCGACGACATCAGGTGGCTCGGCTCGGGACCGCGCAGCGGGCTCGGCGAGCTGGTGCTGCCGGAGAACGAGCCAGGCAGCTCGATCATGCCGGGGAAGGTCAACCCCACGCAGTGCGAGGCGATGATCATGGTGTGCGTCCAGGTCCTCGGCAACGACACGGCGATCGGCATCGCGGGCTCGAGGGGCAACCTCGAGCTCAACGTGTGCAAGCCCGTCATGATCTTCAACTTCTGCAACTCGGTGGACCTGCTCAGCGACTCGTGCGAGCTGTTCTGCGAGTACTGCGTCGTCGGGCTGCGTGCCGACGAGGCGCGAATCAGCGAGCACCTCGAGCGCTCGTTGATGCTCGTGACCGCGCTCAACCCGATCATCGGCTACGACAAGGCGGCAAAGGTCGCGAAGAAGGCGCACGCCGAGGGCTCGACACTCCGCGACGCCGCCGTCGCGCTCGGCTACCTGACCGCAGCGGAGTTCGACGAGGCCGTTGACCCCGAGAGGATGGCGATGCCATGACCCGGCCAGCACTGCTCGACACCGCGACCGTCGACGCCGCGCTCCGAGACGCGGGCTCCCCGTGGGCTCGCGACGGCGACAAGCTCTGCGTCGAGTTCCAGTTCCCGACCTTCATGGACGCGATCGGCTTCGTGGTCACGGTTGCCGAGAACGCCGAGCGGCTGAACCACCACCCTGACATCGACGTGCGCTACACGACGGTCCGCCTCGTGGTCTCGACCCACGACCAGGGCGGGCTGACCGAGCTCGACTTGCAGCTCGCCGAGGCGGCCAGCGCCGCGGCGGTCGACCAGGTCAGCTGACCGACGCCCCTTTGCAGCGAGCGACCTCGTGAGGTCCTGCTCGATGCGGCGCGAGGCGATCAGCTGGCGGTGGTGGCTCCCTCGGTGCCCCCTCCGAGCTCCGGCGCGGGCGCCGTCGCGAGCTCCGCCTTGAGCTTCGCCATCTCGCTGTCGACCTCCGAGGTCGTCGAGACCTTGTCGAGCTGTGCCTGGATGTCGTCGGTGGGGTGGTGCGACAGGTCCGTCAGCGCACCGCTGGCGAGCAGCTCGTCGATCGCACCCGAGCGGGCCTGCATCTGGGCGATCTTGTCCTGGGCGCGCTGCATCGAGGCGCCCGAGTCGTTGAACGACTTCGAGATCCTTGTCGCGC
>PMON01000060.1 GCA_003162395.1 Acidimicrobiaceae bacterium | reverse complement strand
GACATGCTGATCCGCTCGGGCGCGCTCGACGTGCTCGTCATCGACTCGGTCGCAGCCCTCACCCCGCGCGCCGAGATCGAAGGCGAGATGGGCGACACCCACGTGGGGCTCCAGGCGCGGCTCATGAGCCAGGCGCTGCGCAAGATCACGGCGAACCTGTCCAAGTCGAACACCGTCGCGATCTTCATCAACCAGCTCCGAGAGAAGATCGGCGTGATCTACGGCTCACCCGAGGTGACGCCGGGCGGGCGCGCGCTCAAGTTCTACGCGTCGATCCGCATCGACATCCGGCGCATCGAGTCGATCAAGGACGGCGTCGAGGTCGTCGGCAACCGGACTCGCGCGAAGGTCGTGAAGAACAAGTGCGGCGCGCCGTTCCGCCAGGCGGAGTTCGACATCATGTACGGCCTGGGGATCTCGAGGGAGGGCTCCCTGCTCGACGTCGCCGTCGAGCTTGGGTTCATCAAGAAGGCAGGTGCGTGGTTCACCTACGAGGGCGAGCAGCTCGGGCAGGGCCGCGAGAACGTGAAGACGTACCTGAAGGAGAGCCCACAGCTGATGGCCGAGATCGACGAGCGCGTGCGTGCGCACCTCGCGCCGGTGACCGAGGACGCCGCGGACCTGGTGGACGCCGACGACATGGCCATCTCGATCGACTGACGGGTGCGCGTCGACGACGCGCGCGGGGTACGCTTGGGTCCGACCCAAGGAGAGGAGGTGGCGCAATGACCGTGAACTTCGTCAAGCCGTCCATCTCCACGGTGCGCCGCTGACCTCAGGGTCCTGGGTGCGCCACGTCTGAGGGAGCACCCTTGTCTGAAAGTCCCCCCGCCTCGCTGGAGGCGATCGGCCTGACCGACGCGCGTCGCGTCGAGGCCACCGCGCTCGGCGATGACGCCGTCGCGAGAGTCACCAGGATCGACCGTGGCGTCGCGTCCGTCTGCACCGAGGCTGGCGAGGTGCGCATGGCGATCCCCTTCGAGGCCGACCTCGCGGTCGGCGACTTCGTCACGATCAACGCCGAAGGCGCGATGAGCCATCTCCTCGAGCGCCAGGGGGCCGTGACGAGGCTCACCGGGCACCGCCGGGACGTCGTGCAGGTCGTCGCTGCGAACGTGGACCTGATCTTCGTCGTGCGCCCGCTCGACCTGTCGCTGTCGCCCGCTCGGATCCAGTCGCTGCTCACGCTCGGCTTCGACGCGGGTGCGACGCCCGTCGTGGTCCTCACCAAGGCCGACCTCGTGGACGACGCCTCCGAGCAGGTGGCCGCCATCGAGCTGATCGCACCCGGCGTCGAGGTCCTCGTCGTGAGCGCGATCACCGGTCAGGGCGTCGATCGGCTCCGCGAGCTAGTCCGCGACCGCACCGTCGTCTTCCTCGGCGAGTCCGGCGGTGGCAAGTCCACGCTCGTGAACCTCCTCGTGGGCAGCGAGGTGCTGGCTGTGGGCGAGACCCGCTCGGACGGCCAGGGTCGTCACACGACCTCGCACCGAGAGCTCGTCGCCCTCCCCGGCGGGGGTGCGATCATCGACACGCCCGGAGTGCGCGAGGTGGTTGCCGCCACGACCCACGCGCTCGTGGAGGAAGGGTTCGCGGACATCGCCGCGCTGGCCGCGACGTGCCGGTTCAGTGACTGCTCGCACGGTGCAGAGCCCGGCTGCGCGGTGGTCCGCGCGCTCGCCGCGGGCGAGCTGGAGCAGAGTCGACTCGACGCCTACGAGGCGGCGCTTCGTGACGCCGCGTGGAACGAGCGCCGAGCCGACAAGGCTGCCCTGGCTGCCCAGCGCAAGAGCTACCGCGCCCTGACCCGCCAGCGCCGCAACGACGCCTGGTAGCGAGGCGCATCGCGCCAGCGCCGGGCGTCGTTGCGAGGCGGCTCCGCAGCGCACGTGCGCCAGGTCCACGAGGCACGTGACCTGCGCGCGTCCGTGTCGGTCCTAGCCCGGGGCGTCCGCCTCGACCACGAGCTGCATGTGGAAGAACGACCCATCGGTTCGCGCCTCGAGGCCACGGAAGACCGGGTCGTCGCTCTCTCCGGGATTCACCCGCACGACCCGTTGGAACCCGGCGCGCTCCAACTCGTCGCTCAGCGCGGCGAAGTCGAAGATGTAGCCCTTCCAGTGGTTGTCATAGGAGTAGAGCATCCGGATGAGGTCGGTCGGGTGCTCGGCGACTCGGGTTGATCGATAGAAGTCGAGGTGTTCGGTCCCGACCGCGCTCCGGTCCAGGTAGGCACGGGCAGCCCGCTCGAGATCAGGCGTGCAAAGCCGGATTCGTCCCTTGGGGGCAAGTCCTGAGAGGCAGTTTCGGAACACCTGTCGAGCGACGTCCAGCGGGAAGTGCTCGATGACGTGTTCCAGGTAGATGTGCGAGGCGGAGTGCTGGGGATCGGGCCACGGTTCGGTGACGTCGAGGAACACGCCGATCGAGCGAGTGACCTCGGTATTGATCCAGCCCGGAAGCGGTCGTCGTCCGACGCCGACGGCGATCAGGGCGTTGGGCTTTGCCTTGTTGAGCGCAGCGACGAACCGCTGTCCATTCCTGCGCGAGTAGAACCTGTCGAGGTGGCGACCGACCCATCTGCGCACTATTGCGATCGCGTCGTGCACTGACCACCTTCCCCGAGAGCCACGCAACTTACCCTTCGATCAGTGCACCGGCTATCTGAGCGGGCGTCCCTGCGCGGGATTCGACGACGGGCTTTCGCCCGCGCGGTTGCTCGCGTAGACCCGGACGACGCACGTCGAGCCCGCCGACAAGCCTCCGACCGAGCCTTGGCGTGCGGATCCCGGAAAGTGCGCGGTGTGGAGCGCACCGCCGCAGTTCATCGTGACCCTGTAGCCCGAGATCGATGCGCCGCCCGTGGACTTCGGGGGCGCCCAGCTCGCACGCAGACCTCCCGGGAATCCCGTCACGCCGGTGATCCTCGGCGCGGACGGTGCTGTCGCGGGCATGCGAATCGTTGCCATGGCGGTGGCGGAGGTCTGCCCGTCGTCGGCAACGGTCGTGACGCCGAGGCGGTAGGTGGCACCAGGCGAGAGTTTGGTGACCGTGGCGGCTAGTCCGACGATCGGTCCCTTGTCCACGGTTGCGCCGCCGACGAGTGTCGCCGTGATCTCGAAGTGGCTCACGCCCACGCCGATGTTGGGCGGCGAGTTCCACGAGAGGTGGGCCGTGTGGTCGTTGACCGCGTTCGCGTGCAGTCCTGATACGGGGCCAGGCGGCATGCCAGTGACCCAGGTCGCGCCCATCGCTTCGGTTCCCGCAGTCGCACCGCCGGTGTTGTAGTAGCCGACCGAGGTGCACTCGACCCCTGCAGTGCACGAGACGGCAAGGAGTTCGTGGTCGGGGATCGCGCCGAACGGAATGCCGGCGACCGCGAGCTGGCCCCACTTCCCGTTCGTCATCTGCGCGGTTGCGGCGTGCAACGCGCCGTTGTGGTCCAACAGGGCGCCGACGATGGTGCAGGAGTTGACCGTGGCGACACACGAGATGCCGTCGGCAAATGGGTTGTTGAGGTTGCTGGGCTGCGGGATGTCGACTGCTGTTCCCCAGACGCCCCCTGACTCCGTGTAGGACTCCGAGAAGCCGCTCCCGGCCTTGTCCACCCAGTTGCCTGCGGCAACGCAGTCGGTCGGCGCGACACACGAAACCGACGAGAGGTACTCGCTCGGGTTCGACGGGCTCTTCGGATTCGAGATGATGACGCTGTTCCCCCAGACGCCCGCGTTCTCTTCGGCGTAGGTGGCAGATTCAGCAATCTGGCCCGCTTGAGCCCCGACCGCAACGCAGCTAGTCGCCGTCGCACAGGAGATCGAGCCAAGCTCAATCCCGAGGTTTGTGCCTAGAGGAGAGAGCTCCTTCGGGCTTCCAGAGATCGCTCCGCCTGCGTAAGTATCGAACACCGTGTGCACTTGATTGTCGGTCGTGAGGTATTCACCCACCATCTGACACGACGTCCCGCCTGCGAGACATGAAATAGATTGAAAGCTCGTCAGTGCGGGCGACGTTCCGGCATCACCTGGGACTGGAAGTTCAACACCCCGTGCCCAAGCACCGGAGGTCTCGACTGTATAGAAGCTCTCCGTTTGCACTGTGCTCACTCGGTAGTCACCAACCGCGACGCAGTTTCCAACACTGAAACAGGAAACTGAGTTGAGATCTGCGAATGTGTAGTCAGGCGCATTGGTTGGCGTAGGAACCGACGACACAGCCCAGACGCCGGAAGACAAGTTAAATGCCATCGGATGAGTAATTCCGATTGTGTCTTCGTAAGCGCCCACTGCCGTACAGTTTCCCGCCGTTGGACAACTCACCGAGGATGCCAACGCATCCGGGATGGGTCCTGCGGCCATGTCGAGCGGAAGCTCCACGGCTGCCGCGGTCGAGTTGGTCGCCCAAGCTGCACCAATTGGGATACCAACTGCCACGGTGACGCCGACAACACCAGTGAGCAGGATCGTGATCACCTTCCGCGTAGACGCGGAACTCAATCGGTCCAGCTCGGATGACATCAGAGGAACACCTTTCAGTCGTGTTTCGACTCGAGATAACAAGTCGCCATCGTGCCGTCGAGCCTATGTCTCCATGCATGTGGCGTTGGCGCATACCAAGACGGCGATGCGTCACGAGGCGAATTGTCGATCGAAAGAGAAGCCTCGGAGCGAACTAGCGTCGCAGAGTGCCAATTGCGGGACTCCGACAATCACTGCATCGAATTCTCGGAAAGGTCGTCCGGGCATTCCACAAGCTGTCGGCGGAAGTCGGCATTGTGGGTCCAGAGGATGACTTTGCGCGAGGATTCGGATCTTTCGGAACAGGTAGCGCCCTGTTGTTCCCGCAAGGTGTCATCTATAACGAGTCCTACATCGAGATCGGGGAGGGGACGCTCGTGGGACCTGGCGTCTGTCTGACGGCCGGCATGGGTCCGGGCCAGCCCATGCTCACGAATCCAGTCGTGTCCGTCGGCGATCGTTGCGTCATTGGCCGTGGCAGCCACCTGATCGGGCACTGGTCGATCCAGCTCGGCGACGACATCCAGACGGGGCCCTACGTGTACATCACTGACCAGAACCACGGCTACGAGGATCCGACAATGCCCGTCGGCATCCAGCCGACCCGTGAGGCGGCAGTGCGAATCGGATCTGGGAGCTGGCTAGGGGCGAACGTCGTGATCCTCCCGGGCACCGTGCTCGGGAGGAACTGCGTCGTGGCCGCAGGCGCGGTGGTCCGCGGCGAGTTCCCCGACTACTGCGTCGTCGCCGGCGTCCCGGCGAAGAAAATCCGCATCTATGAGGACGGGGAGTGGCACCGCCCCCTGACTTAGCCGGCGAGGCACCGAAGCAGCGACGAATCGGGCTTGACCTCCGCCCCTTTCGAGGGTCGAAGGACTACCGCGCCCTGTTCATCGCGGGGTTCGTCGGCACGATCGGCGAGCAGGGGACCTACGTCGTGGTGCCCTACCAGATGAAGCTGTTGACGGGCTCGGTGCTCGACGTCGGGCTCCTCGGCGCCGTCGAGATCGTCCCGCTCATCCTCTTCGGGATCCTCGGCGGCGCGCTCGCCGACGCAGTCGACAAGCGACGGATGATCATTCGAACTGAAGCCTTCATGCTGCTCGGCACGGCAGGACTGCTCGCGAACGCGTCAATCGGTCGACCGCGAGTCTGGGTGCTCTTCGTCGCGGTCATCGTCTTCGCGAGCGCGGACGCCCTCCAGCGCCCGTCGCTCGACTCGATCGTGCCGAGGATCGTGCCGCACGACCAGCTGGCAGCCGCGTCGTCGCTCTCGACGTTCCGCTGGACCTTCGGCTCGATCGTCGGCCCGATCGCAGGTGGGACCGTCGCCGTCGCGATCGGACCTTCCTCGTGGTTTGCGTTCGATGCCGCGACCTTTGCGGTCACGCTGCTGTGCTTCGTCGCCCTGGCGTCGTCCCCGCCGGCGGTCAAGCAGCGTCCCGACCTGCGCCATGTCTTCGCAGGTGTGGGCTACGCGATCCGGCGCCGCGACCTCCTCGGGACCTACCTCATTGACTTCTCGGCGATGCTCTTCGCCTTCCCCATCGCCCTGTTCCCGTTCCTCGCCTCGCGCTACCACAATCAGTTCGCCCTGGGCTTGCTCTATGCCGGTCTGCCCATCGGCGCCCTGCTGGCGGCGATCACCTCGCAGTGGACGGCACGCGTCCGCCACCACGGTCGAGCGATCGTCGCTGCCGCCGTCGTCTGGGGGCTCTCGGTCGCCGCCTTCGGGCTCGCCAACGGCCTGCTGGTCGCGGTCCTCGCCCTCATGGTGGCGGGCGGCGCGGACGCCATCAGCGGCATGTTCCGCCAGACCATGTGGAATGCCTCGATCCCCGACGAGATGCGAGGTCGGATGGCGGGCATCGAGCTGCTCAGCTACTCGACGGGCCCCGAGCTCGGCCAGCTGCGCAGTGCGCTGGTTGCCTCTGCCACGTCGCTGCGAACCTCGGTGGTCTCCGGCGGGCTCATCTGCGCGGCGTCGTGCGGCGCACTGGTCGCGCTCCTGCCGACGATGTGGCGCTTCGACGCGACCACGGACCCGAACGTCGCCGAGGTGCGCGCACAGCGGGCCGCTGCGCTGGATCCCCCCGAGCACTGACGCTCCCGGCGCCGGACGTCCTCCGCCTAGCCTCGATCGATGGCGCCCGGCGACATCGAGGGCCACACCCTGCGCCATCAGCTCTTGGTGACCGTCACGGGCCAGGACCGGCCGGGCATCGCGGCCACGCTCTTCGGGGCGCTCGACGGCGTCGACGCGAACGTGACCGACATCGGCCAGATCACGATCAAGGGGCACCTCGTCATCTGCGTGGAGCTCGACTGTCCCGAGGAGGTCACGCCTGCCCAGGTGCGCCGCTCGGTCCTGTCCTCGGACCTTGGCGGCGACGACCGGCTCTTGGTCACCGTCTCGGAGGCGACCGAGCTGCCGATCGGTGCGATCGGACGGCGGCTACTCGTCACCTTGACCTCGCCATCGCTCACCGCGGCGGCGATCGCTCGGGTGTGCACCGTGATCTTCGAGTCCGGCGGCACCTGCGAGCGCGTCGTGCAGCTCGCGACCTACCCGGTGCAGTGCTACGAGCTCGTCGTATTGGGTGCGGACCACGGGCTCTTGCGGGCCGCGCTCGCCGCGGAGTCCTCGCGCAGCGGGATCGACCTCGCGGTGCAGCGCGCGGGGCTGCACCGCCGTGCCAAGCGGCTCGTCGTCCTCGACGCCGACTCGACGCTCCTCACCGACGAGGTGATCGACCTGCTTGCCGCAGAAGCGGGCGTCGAGCGTGAGGTCGCGGCGATCACCGAGACCGCCATGCAGGGTGGGATGGAGTTCTCGGCCGCGCTGGCGGCTCGCGTGGCGCTCCTCGAGGGACTGTCGGTCGACACGCTCGCGTCGGTCGCCCAACGGCTCGAGCTCGCGCCGGGCGCACGCACGCTCGTGCGCACGCTGCGTCGCCTGGGCTTCGCGACCGCGGTCGTGAGCGGCGGTTTCCACGAGGTCCTCGACCCCATGTGCGCCGACCTCGGCGTGGACCGGGTGGCGGCCAACCGCCTCGTCGTAGTAGACGGCCGGCTGACCGGCGCGATCGACGGCCCGATCGTCGACCGGGCCGGCAAGGCAGCGGCGCTGCGGCGCTTCGCCGAAGAGCTCGACGTGCCCCTCAACCAGACGGTGGCCGTGGGCGACGGCGCAAACGACGTGGACATGATCGCGATCGCCGGGCTTGGCATCGCGTTCAACGCGCGACCAGTGGTCCGCGACGCGGCCGACGCGGCGCTCTCAGTGCCGTACCTCGACGCGGTGCTCTTCCTCTTGGGGATACCCCGCGAGGAGATCGACGCCGCCGAGGACCCCGAGGCGGCCGACCCTCAGTGAGACAGAAAGCGTGCAGTAGTCTCACGGGGCGAGGAGGGCCATGCGCGTCACGATCGACGAGTCGAGGTGCCAGGGCCACGGTCGGTGCTACTCGATCGCCCCTGGGCTGTTCGAGAGCGACGACCTCGGCAACGGCGTCGTGCTCGGCGACGGGATCGTGGCTTCCGACCAGGAGCGCCACGCGCACCTCGCGGTCGCGAACTGCCCCGAGGGCGCCGTGCGCATCGAGGGGGCCTGATGTCGCACCTGCCGGTCGCCGACTTCGCGACGGACTTCGACCACACCGACGCCGCGTGGGTGAACGACCCGTACCCGATCTACGAGGACCTGCGCGCGCGGTGCCCGGTCGCGCACTCCGACCGCTACGGCGGCGCGTGGCTGCCGGTGCGCCACGAGGACGTCACCGCGATCGCGAACGACCACGAGCATTTCACGAGCCGCAACGTCGTGGTCAACGAGGGCCGCCCTGGCCCCCAGGCCCCGCCCGCGCCGATCGGCGTGGCGCCGCCCATCACCTCTGATCCCCCGTTCCACCAGCTGGCGCGCCGGCTCTTGCTGCCCGCCTTCTCGCCCAAGGCGATCAACGAACTCGAGGGCTACACCCGCGAGCTGTGCACGCAGCTGCTCGACGGGCTCGGCGACGTGGACCACCTCGACGCCGCGGTCGACTACGCCCAGCACATCCCGGTTGGCGTGATCGCCAAGATGCTCGGCTTCCCGCCTGAAGACGGGGACCTCTTCCGGGGGTTCGTCCACATCATCTTGGAGGGCGTCGACCTGCCCTTCGAGGAGCGCATCGCGAGCTTCGAGCCGCTCGGTGCGTACTTCGAGGCCCAGATCATCGACCACCAAGAGCACCCGCGCGACGACCTCACGGACTTCTTGCTCAACGTCGAGATGAACGGCCAGCGACTCGAGATGCGCCACGTGTTCGGCACGATGGTGCTCCTCTTGGCCGCGGGCATCGACACGACCTGGTCGGCGATCGGCGCATCGATCTGGCATCTCGCGCGCACCAAGGCCGACCGCACGCGCCTGGTCGACGAGCCCGAGCTCATGCCGATCGCGATCGAAGAGCTCCTCCGCGCCTACGCGCCGGTGACGATGGCCCGCCTCGTGAAGGAGGACTTCGACTTCCAAGGGCACCCGATGAAGAAGGACGACTGGGTGCTGCTCAGCTTCCCCGCGGCGAATCGCGACCCGGGGGTCTTCGAGCGTGCCGACGAGGTCGTGATCGATCGCGAGGTCAACCGCCATGCCGCGTTCGGGCTCGGCGTGCACCGCTGCGTGGGCTCGAACCTCGCCCGCATGGAGCTGCGGGTCGCGCTCGAGTGCTTCTTGGAGCGGTTCCCCGAGTTCCACCTCGCCGACGAGTCAGCGGTCACGTGGGCGCGCGGTCAGGTCCGCGGCCCGAGGACGCTCCCGCTCGTCGTCGGCTAGTCCCGGCTGTCCTTTGCCTCTCGAGCGGCGAGCACGTCCAGCACCTGACGGAGCGTCGCGCCCTCGGCGCGCACCGTGACGAGCGCGTGGAAGATTAGGTCGGCTGCCTCGCGCACGACGGCGCTCGCGTCGTGCTCGGCAGCCGCGACCGCGAGTTCAGTGGCCTCCTCACCGAGCTTCTTCAGCCGCAGGTTCTTGTCGTCGAGCAGACGTCGTACGTAGCTCGACTCGTCGGCGTCGCCGTCGGCACGCCGAGCGATGAGCTCGTCGAGCCGGGCGAGCACGCCGGGGAGGGCGTCGCGATCGTCGAAGCAGCGTTCGGCGCCCGTGTGGCAGGCGGGGCCCTGTGGATGCACGACGGCGAGCACCGCGTCGTGGTCACAGTCCGCGACGAGCGCGACCACGTGCTGGACGTTGCTGCTCGTCGCACCCTTGTGCCACAGGCCCCGGGTCCGCGACCGGTAGTGCATCTCGCCGCTCGCGACGGTGGCCTCGAGCGCCTCGCGGTCCGCGTGGGCGACCATGAGGACCGCGCCCGTGGCGGCGTCGACGGTGACGACCGTGACGAGCCCGGCGCCCTTGTCGAAGTCGAGCTCGGCGAGGTCGAAGGCGGCGCTCACGATGCGCTCGTGGTCGTCCGCACGCGCAGCCCCGCGTCGAGCATCGCGGACTTGATCTCCTCGATGCTGAGCGTCGTGTCGTGCAGGGCGCCGGCCAAGAGTGCGGCGTCGGCGCCGGCCTCGAAGGCCTCGATCACGTGGGCGGCCGTGCCCGCGCCGCCCGAGGCGATGATCGGGACCGCGACGGCGTCGCGCACCGCCTTGAGGAGCTCGAGGTCGTAGCCCGAGCGGGTCCCGTCGCGGTCGACGCTCGTGACGAGCAGCTCGCCCGCGCCGCGGTCGACGCACTCGACGGCCCACTCGACGACGTCGAGGCCGGTGCGCCCGGTCGCCATGTGCGTGCGCACCTCCCAGCCGCCCGCGTCGGTGCGCGCGGCATCGAGGTTCGCGACGGTGCACTGCTCCCCGAACGCGACGGCGACCTCGCCGATGAGCTCGGGCCGCTCGACGGCGGGCGAGGTCAGGCACACCTTGTCCGCACCCGCGTTGAGCGCCGCGCGCGCGTCGTCGAGCGTGCGAATGCCGCCGCCGATGACGAGCGGGATGAAGACCTCCGCCGCGGTCCTCGACGCGACGTCGAGGACCGTGCTGCGGCCCTCGGTCGACGCGGTGATGTCGAGGAACACGACCTCGTCCGCACCCGCGGCCTCGTAGCCCGCGGCCATGTCCACGGGGTCGCCGAGGTCGACCAGGTCCTCGAACCTCGTGCCCTTGACAGTCCTGCCATCGCGGACGTCGAGACAGACGATGAGCCGCGCGCTCGGCATCAGCTGACCTCCCAGCGGACCTGTCCCTTGGTCGAAAAGACCGAGCTCGTGGCCTCGAGTGCGTGGCGCAGCGCCAGGCCGACGGCCTTGCAGGCAGCCTCGGTCACGTGGTGCGGGTCTTGCCCGCGCACCACCACGACGTGGAGCGTCACGGCGGCCGCCCCCGCGAAGCTCCGCAGCACGTGGTCGTAGGTGAGGTCGGGGAGCGACCCGCCCCAGAACGCGCGTCCGCCGACGTCGATCGTCGCGGTGACCAGTGCGTCGTCCATCGGGACGGTCGCCGTCCCGTACCGCGCGCACGCCGCGGGCGTCGCCTCACGCACGGCGCGCCCGAGCGTGAGCGCGACGTCCTCCACCAGGTGGTGCTCGAGGTCGCCTGACGCAGTGACGGCGAGGTCGAAGCCCGCGTACCGCGCGAGCGTCGCGATCATGTGGTCGAAGAAGCCGTCGCCGGTCGACACGGTCACGACGGGACTCTTGGACCCGATCGTGAGCTCGACGGTCACGTCGGTCTCGGTGGTGGTGCGCCGGACGGTGGTCATGTGTGCAGCTCCTGGCTCAGGGCCTCAGGGCCTCGGGGTCGAGGACGCCGGTGTACAGCGCGGTGCCGACGATCGCGGCGTCGACGCCGAGGCCGCGCAGCTCGACGAGGTCGTCGCTGCTCGAGACCCCGCCCGCGATGCCGAGTCGCTGTGTCGTCGCGGACCGCACGCGGCGCACGAGTGCGAGGTCGGGGCCCTGGGCGGTGCCCTCGACGTCGACGGCGGTGACGACGACCTGGCACAAGGGCAGCTCGGCGACCGAGCCGGCGAGCTCGACGGGGTCGCGGATGGTCTGGACCTGCCACCCCTCGGTCGTGAGCACGCCATGGCGCACGTCGAGCGCCACCGAGACGCGATCAGGATTGGACGTCGCGATCCGGGTGAGCCAGGCGGGGTCCGCGACGGCCCTCGTCCCCACGACGACGGACCGCGCGCCCGCGGCGAGCAGGCGCGCGACGGCCGCGTCGTCGCGCACGCCGCCTCCCACGTGGACCGCAAGCCCGTCCAACGCCAGGATGCTGGCGACGAGCTCGGCGTTGTCGCCCCTGGCGGTCGCCGCGTCGAGGTCGACGAGGTGGAGCTCGGCAAAGCCGAGCGCCCGCCAGCGCGCGGCCACCGCGACGGGGTCGTCGAGGCGCACGAGCTCGTGGTCGTAGCTGCCGCCACGGAGCTGGACGCAGTGGCCCTCGCGCAGGTCGATCGCGGGCACCACGATCACGGCGCGACCTCGTCGAGAAACGCGCGGATCATCGCGGTGCCGGGCGCAGAGGACTTCTCGGGGTGGAACTGCACCCCGAGGATGCGGTCGGACCGGATCGTCGCGGGGATGACCTGGCCCTCGATCCTCGACGTCGAGGTCACGCGGTGCAGGCCCTTGCTCGGGCAGACATAGCTGTGCGCGTAGTACCCCCAGACGAGTCCCGACTCAGAGAGCGTCGTCTCCGTCGCGTTGGTGACCATCTCCCAGCCGATGTGGGGTCGGCGACGCGAGGTGAGTCGCTGGACGCCCCCGGGCAGCACGCCGAGCCCATCGAGCTCGCCCTCCTCGGAGCGGTCGAAGAGCAGCTGCATCCCGAGGCAGATCGCGAGGCACGCGAGCCCGTAGGAGAGCGCGGCGGCGAGGACTGCCGCGTCACTGCCGAGCCGCGCCATCGCGGTGTCGAACGCCCCGACGCCCGGCAGCACCGCGACGTCGGCGTCACAGAGGGCTGCGACCTCGCGCTCGTGGACGACTTCGCCGCGCGCCGCCAGGACCTTTGCGAGCGAGTGGACGTTCCCCGCGCCGTCGTCGAAGATCGCGATCCTCATCGGACTGCGCTTATCAGGAGCTCGAAGGCCTCGTCGAGTTGGGCTCGTGGACCGATCGTGACCCGCACGAGGTCGCCGAAGACGGGCAGCGACGTGTAGGCGCGGGCGAGCACGCCCGCTGCGAGCAGCTGGTCGCGGACCTTGGTCGCGTCGTCGACGAGCACCGCGACGAAGTTTGCCTCTGAGCGCAGGGCCTCGAGACCATGGGCGACGAGTCGCGACGTGAAGTCGTCGCGAAGCGCCCGCATCTCGCCCACGCGGTCGCGCACCCAGTCAGAGTCGCACTCGAGGACGCCGATCGCGACCGCCTCGGCGATGCCGCTCACCTTGTAGGGCCCCCGCGAGATGGCGATCGCCGCGATGACGTCGCGATGGCCGATGCCGTAGCCGACGCGCAGGCCGGCGAGGCCGTAGGCCTTGGACAGCGTGCGCACGACGACGAGGTTGTCGAACTCGTCGAGGAGCGCGGTCGCGTCGTGGTCGGCGAAGTCCGCGTAGGCCTCGTCGAGGAGCACGGTCGCGGCCGTCCCCGACAGGAGCCCGCGAAGCTCGTCGAGCTCGACGCACGTGCCAGTCGGGTTGTTGGGCGAGCAGACGTAGTAGATGTCCGCCCCCGACGCGAGCAGGTCGACGGCACGGATCGTGCCGTCGCGTCGCAGCTCGACGCCGCGCACCTCGACGTCGTTCACCGCGGCGAACGATGGGATCACCGAGAACGTCGGCACCGCGATCCCGATCGACGAGCCCGCGTCACAGCACGCCCGGATGGCCGAGTCGAGCACGTCGTCGGACCCGCAGCCCGTGACCACCCGTTCGGCGGCGACGCCATGGTGCGACGCGAGCGCGGCGGTGAGCGCGTCGGCGTAGGGCGTGGGGTACCGCGACAGCTGGGCGTCGCTCAGTGCGGCCAGGGTCGCACGGACCGACGGCGGCGGCCCCCACAGGCTGGTGTTGTCCGAGAGGTCCACGCGCGTCGGCGGCCGGTGCGGGTGGTAGCGCGGCATCGCCGCGATCGTCTGGGTCCGGCGACGAGCCGGTGGCGGGCTCACGGGATGAACCGCTCGATCCGGGTCACGACGATGCCGGTCGCACCGATCGCCTTCAACGAGCTGATCGTCGCCGAGATGCGCGGCAACGAGACGACGGCCTGCACCGCGATGAGCTCGCCGCCGTCGAGCAGCTCGACGACGTCAGGCCCCCCGATCCCCGGCAGGATGTCGCGGACCTCGTCCAGGCGGTCGCGGGCAACATTGGCCATGAGGTAGCGCAGCGTGCGCGCCTGGACGACCGACTCGAGCGCGAGCGTGAGGGCCTCGAGACGCGCGCGGAGCTCAGGGGCGTCCTCGTCGCTCGGCCGGGTGACGAGCCGCGCGCTCGACGTGAGGACGGTGGCGACCTCCACCAGCTGGTTCGCCCGAAGGGTGGAGCCCGTCGCGACGAGGTCCACGACGTAGTCGGCGACGCCGAGCCGGGGCGTGATCTCGACCGCACCGGAGACCTCGACGACCTCGGCGTCCACGCCCGCGTCAGCGAGGAACGCTCGAGTGAGCCTCGGGAAGACGGTGGCCACGCGCGCCCCCGCGGGGATCTTCTCGATGGCATCCACCGCGCTCTCGTGGGGGGCGGCCAGCACGAGCCGGCAGGGCGCGAGCTCGACGTCCAGGCGCATCTCGAGGGCACGCCCGGACTCGCACACGAGATCCCAGCCGGTGATGCCGGCGTCGGCGGCCCTGTCGGCCACGAACTCGGGGATGTTCCCCGCGGCGACGAAGACCGCGTCGAAGCCTTCCCCGAGCGACGCCTCGAGGGCGCGGCTGCCGAGGTGGCTGCGCGGGTCGAGACCGGCGTCGCCCAGCAGCTGCAGCACGCTGTCGGCCATCACCCCCTTGTTGGGGACTGCCACCCTCACGTTTCTCATCTCTTGCCTTCCTGGTCGGCCCCGTGGCATGCAGAAGGGCCCGTCCGCTCGGACGGGCCCTTGGTGCCTGCTGCGACTGTGCGGTGGGACTAGGTCACCGCGGAGCGCGCAGGCACGGCCAGATGGCCGTGATGGCCGAGCAGCTGGTGGCCGTAGGTCTCGCGCATGTCACAAGTTCACCTCGTGGCTGCGTGCGCGTCAAGGCGGGGTCAGTTGCCGAGCAGCCCCCCGATGAGCGAGCCCGGCGAGTTCGGCGACGATTTGTTGCCCTCTCGCTCCATGAACGGGGAGAGCGCGTGGGCGAGGTTGGGCAGCGGCAGGGTCTGCAGCCAGACGACGCCGGGCCCGGTCATCCGCACGAGGAAGATCGAGTCGGCGCCGAAGAGCATGTTCTTGATGCCCTTCACCATCTGGATGTCGAAGTTCACCGACGCGTCGAAGATCCCGATGTGCCCTGGGTGCACGTGGATGGTCTCGCCGGGCTGGAGGCGGTACTCGATGAGCTCGCCGGAGAGCCCGATCCACGAGACGCCCTGGCCGGACAGGCGCTGCAGGATGAAGCCGTTGCCGCTGAACACGCCCGCGCCCAGCTTCTGCTGGAAGCCGATCGCCAGCTTGACGTTCTCGGTCCCCGCGAGGAACCCGTGACGGCTCACCATGTACTCGCGCCCCGGGCCGATCGCGACGGGGCGGATCTCGCCGGGCATCTTGGTCGCGAAGTCGACCGTGCCGGGGCTGCCCTCCGCGGTGTACTCGGTCATGAAGATCGTGCCGCCAGCGACCGCGCGCTTGAGCACGCCCATGACGCCGGACTGGCCCGCGCCCGACGTCGAGGTCGTCATCCGGATCGTGTCGGTCATCCACGACAGCTCGCCGCCCTCGGAGACCACCTTCTGGCCTGGCTGCAGGTCGACCTCGAGGACCGGCATGACGGTGCCCCTGACGCGATGGACGAGATTGGTGGAGGCGTCGACCGCCGCTTGGTCGTCGGGTGAGGGGAGCCCTGAGGTGTCCGTCATTGTGTCTCCTTGTCGCGGTGTGGGCTCACACTAGAACGATGACCATCGACGAGCCCGGGCGACCGCCGCGCGCCAGCCGGGGCGAGCTGGCGAACCTCACGGCAACAAGAGACGGTCGCAGCGGATCCGGAGCGTGAGGCGGTGTCGCCCAGGTTGGTGGGCACCGAAGGTCGGGTTGCCCATGTATTTCAGGCTGAGCGCGTCGATGAGCTCGTCGGCGCCCTTCGTCGTGACGTCGACCACGGTTCCTTCGAGTGCCACGACGTTGAGGGGGTCGAGCGGGTCGACGAGGCAGATCGCGACGCGAGGATCGTGTTCGACGTTGCGCGTCTTCACCCGGCCTGACGCGGTGTTCACGAGCAATTCGTCGCCGTCGCGGCCGATCCACACCGGCGTCGTGTGCGGTCGGCCATCGGGACGCAGCGTCGTGAAGGCGGCGACCACGGGGCGGTCGATGAGCTCGACCGCCTGGTCAGGGAGCGATGTGCCACGGGCTGCCTCCACGTCTTCAACGTACGCCGAAGCTCGGCCGAGGGCACGCCCAGCCGCCGGTCCGCACCACGAGGCGGGGTATCACGGCTCCGGGGTACTCGAGTGACGACACTTGTCCGAGGTCCACGTGCAGTCGCGGAGGTGTGATGACGACCGAGGCGCAGATGGCGGCAGCCGCACCGCCTCGTCTCTTCTGGCTCTTCGACAACGGCGCGCTCCGCGCGCACCCCCTGCGGGTGCGGCTCATCGTCGAGTTCGTGGGCACGTTCATCCTCATCTGCGTCGCAGCCGGTCCGGGGGTGATCAACGCCTACGTGGCGCTGCACCACGGGGTGCCACAGATCTCCCGGGACGCCGCGGTCGTCGCCCCGGGCGCGCTCGTGATGGCCCTGATCTACGCGCTCGGTCCCCTGTCGGGCATGCACATCAATCCCGTCGTGACCATCGCCTTCACGCTGCGCGGCGTCTTCCACGCGGCGTGGGCGATCCCCTACATCGTGGCCCAGCTCCTCGGCGCGTTCGCGGCAGCTCTCTTCCTCCAGCTCATGTTCGGCCAGGTCGCAAAGGGCGGCAGCCACCCCATCGCGATCGCCGGGGGCGAGTGGCGGTCCCTCGTGATGGAGGTGCTGTGCACCCTCATCTTGGTGACCGTCATCCTGCACACCGCGACGGGCTACAAGAGCATCGGACACAACGCGGCCCTCGCGGTGGGCTCGACGGTGGCGCTGCTCGGGCTCTTCGCGAGTCCGATCTCGGGTGCGTCGATGAATCCCGTGAGGACGCTCGGCCCGAACCTCGTGGGTGCGGACCTGGCCGGCTGGTGGATCTACGTCGCGGGCCCGGTCATCGGCGCGCTCCTCGCCGTCGGGCTCATCCGCGTCGTGCGCGGCAAGCCGAGTCTCGAGGAGCGCGAGGCCGCTGAGGGCGGCTTGCTTCCGAATTAGGTGTCGTCGTCGGTGTCGAGGCGTGCCGGCTCGATGCCGGCCTGGCGCGCCGCGGCGGCGAGCAGCAGGCGGGTCGCCCGCGTGCTCGTGCAGCGCGCGAGCGCTGTAGACGAGCTTGACCACGTGCTCGTCGTCGCTCAGGGAACCTGCTCGAGCGACCTCGTCCCACGGGGCAGGGTCCTCGAGCCAGGGACGCAGGGGCGCTGCAGGGTCGTCAAGACCCGGTGCGCCGATGGTGACGTACGCGGCGGCCAGCGCCTGGAACCACCACGACGACAGCGCCTCGGTGTCGTCCACGTACGGCGACACGATCGCGATCGCGTGGCTCGCGGTCACGCCGTGCAGCGCAGTGAAGTCGTCCGTCGCCGCGTAGAGCGCCACGGCGGCGCCGGTCAGGCGTCGCGGCGTGTCGCTCGTGACCACGAGCCAGTCGACGACCCCGGCGAAGGACGCGTGCGCGGCGACCTGGCGCATCCGCTCCCCGATGTTGCCGTCGGCCGCGACGTGCTGGAGGACCGTCATATCCGAGAGTCGTCGCAGCGCGACGAGGGGGTCGTCGGTGACGCCGGTGCCGCGCCCGCGCACCCCGAGCGGCTGGTGGACCTGGGTCAGGTACGCGAGCCCCGCGGCGACGCGCGCGGGGCTCGCGCTCTCGAGCGCGTAGGCGAGGCGGATGAGCCCGTGGAAGGCCGCGCCGGAGAGCCCGTCGACGAGGTGACAGAGGTGCCGGCGCACCACCGGCTCGACGCCCTCGGCATCGAGGAGCGGGCCGAGGTACTCGCGGACCGGCCCGTAGGCGGCGCGCTGGCCCCTCGCTGCCAGCCACGCGTCGAACGACCCGACGGGCTCGGCGGGCTCGAGGGGCGCGAGGCGCGAGCGGTAGCGGTCCGCGAACTCAGCCAGCCGATCGTCGCTCGCGCCGAGCCGCTGCAGCGCGACGAGCGCCATGGGCAGGTGGTTCGAGAGGCGCGTGGTCGTCGTCGCGTCATAGCCGAGCTCGTCGTCCAAGAGCGCGGCGAGTGCCGTGCCTCGCGTCGCGCCGCCTTCCTCCACGCGGTCACCGTACCGTCGTCGCTCGACGACGACGGCGGCGTTCGACAGCACACGACGTCGCTGTCAGACTTCGACGATGGACACCCAGAAGCTCATCGACGCTGCCTGCGAGACGATCTCGTCGCACGGCTGGCTGTACTACTTCGACCCTGCGACGACCGCCCGCGGCGAGCGACTGGGGCTCGACACGTTCCAGTTCTACTTCCTCGGCCGGGGCGGGGTCCTGGGCGACGTGGAGGCGCCCGTCGTCTCGAGCGCGTTCGGCTACTTCAACCCCGCCGTCGTCGAGATGATGTGGGCGGCGGGCCGCGAGAAGATCGATCCGCGTCGCGCAGGACGCGAGTACTTCGAAGCGGCGCACGAGTTCGGCCGCGAGCGACTCGACGGCGTCGAGGAGCTCGACGGCTTCGTGGCCGCGGCGACCAAGGTCGTCGACGCCGCCCGTGAGCAGGTGGCCGGGCTCTCGCTCTTCGCGGGCGCGGCGGCCGAGCCGGTCCCTGACGACGCCCCCGCCGCGGCGATGCACCAGCTCGCGGTCCTGCGCGAGTTAAGGGGCTCCGCGCACCTGGTCGCCATCGTCGCGGAGGGCCTTGACGCAAAGACGGCGCACTTCATTCGACGTCCCGAGATGTACACGACCTTTGGCTGGTCAGACCCCGTCCCCGTGGTCACCGACGCGCACACGGCAGCGCTCAAGGCCGCCGACGCGCGCACCGATCGCCTCGTTGCCCCGGCGTACTCGGTGCTCGACGACGACGACGCCGCCGCGCTGCTCGCCGGCCTCGCAGTGATCGCGCCCCGACTGGTGGGGAACGAGATCCCGGCGGTCTGATGCGACTCCAGGGCCTGCGCACGGTCATCTACCCCGCCGAGGACCTCGAGGGCGCGACCTCGTGGTGGAGCGCGGTGCTCGGCCAGCAGCCGTACTTCAAGGAGCCCTTCTACGTCGGCTTCGAGGTCGGCGGTGACGAGTTGGGCCTCGTCCCAGACGCTGACGCGGGCGACGGCGCCCAGGTGTACTGGGGCGTCGACGACGTGCAGGCCTCGCTCGACGAGGCCGTCGCGCTCGGCGCCGAGGTCGTGGCCGCGCCGGCCGACGTCGGCGGCGGCATCGTGACGGCGCTCGTGCGAAGCCCACAGGGCGCACTCGTGGGCCTCATCTTCAACCCAAACCACCAGGGCTGATCCTCCTCGCTCCCTACGATGGGGAGCGTCCACAAGGAGGGCCGTGCGAGTGAACCCACAGCGCGCCGTGGTCGCCGGGCTCGTCGCCGCCGCGCTCGCAGCGCCAGGCGTGCTCGCCGCGACGAGCGCGGCGGCGACCATCCGGACGAGCCCCACCGCGATCGCGGGCGCGCCCACGTGCGCCGTCGCGCCCGCCAACAGCGTGTGGCGCACGCCGGTCGCGTCCCTGCCGGTCGCCAAGGACTCCGCGGCGCTGATCGCCGCGATCGGCGCGGGCTCGCCGCTGCACCCTGACTTCGGCTCGGGGCTGTGGGATGGCGAGCCGATCGGCATCCCCTACAACGTGGTCGGCAACGCCCAGCCAAAGGTGCACGTCGCGTTCCTCTACGCGTCCGAGTCGGACCGCATCGGGTACCCGGTGCCCAAGAACCCGCGGATCGAAGGCGGGCCGCGCTCGACGGGGGACCGACACGTGCTCATCGTCAACCGGCAGACCTGCACGGACTACGAGCTCTACGACGCGAGGCCCGTTGCCCACTCGGTGAACTGGACGGCGGGCTCGGGCGCGGTCTTCCACCTCGCCACGGACGCGCTGCGGCCCGCGGGCTGGACGTCGGCCGACGCCGCAGGGCTCGCGATCTTGCCGGGGCTCGTTCGCCCCGAGGAGATCGCCGCGGGGGTCATCGACCACGCCATCCGCGTCACCGTGCCGGCGACGAATGCCGCCTACGTGTGGCCCGCGCGACACGAGGCGGGCGTCCACAACGCGTCGCTCCCGCCGATGGGCCTTCGGCTGCGGCTGCGGGGCAACGTCGACATCGCGGTGTACCCGAGGGTCGACCGGATCATCCTCCAGGCGCTCAAGACCTACGGCATTATCATCGCTGACAACGGCTCGGCTTGGTACCTCTCGGGGGTCCCGAGCGCGGCCTGGAGCAACGACCTGCTTCACCAGCTGGACGGGATCGACGGCCGCGACTTCCAGGTCGTCAACGAGTCATGCCTCGAGGTCGCCAAGAACTCCGCGAGGGCCGATCCCTCGCGGTGCGTCCGCGCCGCCGGCCCGAGCGCGGCGTCGCGCTGAACGTCGCCGCGGTGCGCTCAGCGCGTGGCGCCTCGCTCCGCGCGATGCCTCGCGAGGCGCCCGCGACCCGCGAGGAGCTGGACGGCGTCGCTTGCGTGCACGCCAGCGACGAGCGGTGACGTGCAGAGCCCGATCGCGCCCGCGGCGAACACGACGACGGCGAGCACCCCCGCGACGACGACGCCTGTGCCCCGGGGGAACGACTCGCCGTAGAGCCACGCGCCGAGTCCGACCGAGACGAAGGGGTTGACCAAGATCAGGGTCGACTGGGACGCGGCGAAGGGCCCCGCGTGGAACGCGTGCTGCATGAGCACGAACGACGACAGCCCGACGACGCAGAGCGCGTAGGTCTGCCACGAGGTGACGACGTCGCTGATCCCGATCGCGAACGCGTCCGAGAACGCCTTCGTGAGCGCGGCAGTCAGCGCGAAGCCGACGCTCGCTGCGGCGCCGAGAATGAGGGCTCGCCACCAGGGAGGTCCGGTCCTCGACATCGCCGCGAGGCCGACCATCGCGCCCGCGGTGGCCGCGATGGCGACCGCCCACGTCCCGTTCGTCGGAGGATGGCCCGAGTTGGTGGGCGCGACGACAGCGAGGAACGTCGCGAGGCCCACGATGGTCAGGGCGGCGTAGAGCCAGTCCCTGGTCCGCACGCCGATGCCGAACCATGCCCACAGGATGACCACGACGAAGAGCAGCTCGGTAGTCAAGAGGGGCTGGACCACGGCGAGCGAGCCCCCGTGAAGGGCGAGTGCCTGGAAGACGAAGCCGCCGAGCATGCACACGAAGCCGAGCAGCCAGATGGGGCGACGGACCGCGTGGGCGACGAGGCCCCGCGACCCCGTCTCGGTCCTCGGGGCGTCCTCGACGCCGAGTCGCTGCAGGAAGCTGGTCACGGCGTTCACCAGCGCGGCGGCAATCGCAAACACCACGACCATGGACCCATTGTGCAGGTCGACGGGCGGGCGGCCCACGATGCCCGTATCAGTGGCTCAGCGGTCCCCATGGGATTGATGGCCCTGCGCGACCCAACTCCGGTCGGTCGCCTTTGAACGGCTCGAGCAGGATCCAGATCTGGCGCGCCGCCTCGTGGTCCACGGTGCTTGCTGCGCGATCGCTCACGGGTGCGCGGGACCCGGGCGTGCAGCGAGGGCGCGCAGGAGCGGCTCGTGCTCGCGCACCGAGCGAAGCGGCGCGGACGGATCCTTGGCGGCGTCGTCCCACTCGCGCAGCCGGACCGCGTCGCGGAACGACGGGTGCGCCGCGAACCGCTCGCGCTCGGTGTCGCCCAGCGGACCGCCCTGAGCGACGAGCGTGGCGCGCGAGGTGGGCGACAGCGCGGCGAGGTACGCGGGGTCGACCGCGCAGCGCCACCGCTTCGCGGTCACGTGCAGCGCGACGGGCGCGGCGACGCCGGTGCCGAAGAGGGACGCGAGCACCCTCGCGCCGAGCGCCTCGTGGCGGTCGTCGTCGACGTCGTCGCGCCACCCCGTCGGACGATCGCCACCAAGGAGGTGACCGACGTCATGGAGGAGCGCCGCCGCCACGAGCTCGTCGGACGCCCCGTCGCCGCTCGCGAGGGCGGCACACTGCAGGGCGTGCGAGCGCTGCGTCACGTCCTCGCCGTAGTGCTCGTCGCCGCGACGCTCGTAGAGCGCGAGGAGCGACTCGACCGACTTCGGCGCGCCGCTCACGCGGGGCGGCCCTCGAAGTCGCCGATCAAAGAGAGGCGGACCCGGTCCGGCGCAGCACCACCCTCTTGAAAGGCATGGCGCTTCGCCGCGTAGTAGGCGTCGCGCAGGTCGCCCTCTGAGGCCCCGTTGTACGTTGGATACAGCGCGCGGCGGTCCGCGCCCGAGATGTTTGGCCCGCTGCGATGCGGGGTCAGGGCATGGAAGAACAAGGTCGCGCCCGCCCGGAGCTCGACGGGCTGCCAGTCGAACGAGTCGGTGCGCTCCTGGGTGATGCAGCCTCGATCGTCCTGGTCCAGCAACTCGTCGTGCCGACCGCTCACGACGAACAGGCAGCCGTTCTCGATCGTGGCGTCGTCGACGGCGACCATGACGCTCAGGACCTGGTCCACGAACGGGTAGGCGGGCTTGTCCTGGTGCGGCGAGAAGCCCGCGCCTCCGACAAGCTTGTAGTTGATCTTCTCCTTGTACAAGAGGGCCGGCTCGCCCAGCAGCTGTCCTGCGACGTCGGGCAGCGCGCCGCGCCGCAAGAGGTCGAACAGGGGCTCGCTGAACGGGGTGAAGTTCTCGGTCCGAGCGAGGCGCGGCCCCGCGTCGGTCATCTCGCGGTGGTGGAGCCACTCGCCGTCGTCGGGCCACGCGGCCACCGCAGCCACGGCGTCCTGGAGCTCGCGAGGGGTGATCTCGAGCAGTCCGTCAAGCAGCAGCCAGCCAGCGGCCTGGTAGTGCGCGAGCTCCTCGTCGGTGAGTCGACGCGAGCACACGTGCCCATCGTACGAGGGGGCGGGGAACGGACCTCCTGCATCGACTTCCCTGCTTCGATCGCTTGACGGTATATCGGATCACGATATAGACTGCCGCATGCTGCTTCGGTCGCCGAGCCACTCGCTCCCACGGGCCACGGGCGATCTCGCGGTCGCACCCAGCGCGACGCCGCTCGCGCGAGCGTGGCTCGCCGCCTCGATCGTCGCGACCGTGGGGGCGCTCGTGGGCGCCGCACTCGCCGCACCTCCCGACGGCGTGCGCGTCGGTGACGGTCTGATGGTTCTCCTGTTCGTCGGCTACGCGATGCACGTCGCGTCGACGGGCTGGCTCGCTGGCCTCGACGCCGTGCGGTCGTGTGCTCGACAGCAGCCCGTTCGTTTCGTCGTGGTCCCCGTGTCGCTCGTGGCCCTCGGCGCGGCCGTCGTGCCCGTGCTCGGTGCTGTCGCGCTGCAGCTCTGCCTGGAGGTGTTCTTCGCCTGGCAGCTCTTCCACTTCACGAAGCAGAACGTCGGCATCGCGACCCTGGCGTCGATGTCGAGCGGCGCGGGGCCGCTGCGAGCCGCCGAACGGCGCTGCCTCCTGGCGACGGGCTGGTGCGGCGTCGTGGCGTTCCTCGCTCGACCATCGCTCCTCGACTTGCGCGACGTGCCGGCGAGCCCGCTCGTGTTCCATGTCGCGATGCTCGGCTTCGCGCTCGCCGCGGGCGCCGGACTGCTCGCGCTCGCCCGACGGCCAGCTCGAGCCCGACCGTCGGGGTTCTTGGCATGCGCCGCCGTCTCGATGTGCTTCACCACCCCGATGTACGTGGTGGGCTCTCCCTACGGGGCGATCGGCGGCATGACGATCGCGCACGGCCTCCAGTACCTGCTCCTCGTCGGGCTGATCGCCGTGCGCCGAGGCGAGGGCACTCGTCGCTGGTCGAGCGTCGCGACGCTCGGTGTGGCGGCACTCCTCGGGGGCCTCGCCCTGCGTGCGACGTCGCACCTCTCGGCGTCTGCGGGGCTGAGCAGGGTCGCCTTCGGTGTGTACCTCGGGCTCGTCGGCGCCCACTTCGTGGTCGACGCCGGGCTCTGGCGGCTCTCGAACCCGGGGCCCCGGCGCTTCGTCGTCGGTGCCCTGCCCGACCTCGTGGGACCCGGGCGCGCTGCCGTTCAGGTGGCCGCCACTAGATCGTGAGGCGATATATGCTGGAGCAGATGGCTGGACGCTCGAAGGCTCCCGAGTCGACGGCGGCGGCGGCGCTCGGCTCCTTCGGGCGCTACGCGGGGCCGGCGACGCTCATCTTGTCGAGCCTCGCCGGCGGTTCGAAGCACGGGTACGCCTTGACCAAGGACGTCGAGTCGATGGCGGGGGTCCGGCTCGCGCCCGGCACGCTCTACGAGGCGCTCGCGCGGCTCGAGGGCCAGGGCCTGATCGAGGCGCTCGCGAGCGAGGATCGACGACGCCCCTATCGGCTCACCGCGGCGGGCGCGGCCGCGCTGCGCGCCCACCTGGACGCCCAGCGACAGGTCGCCGACGAGGGGCTCCGTCGACTCGACGCGGGCCTGGCCCCGACGTGACCGCAGCGGGCCACCGCAGCGCTGCTCGAGCCCGTCGGCTCATGGCGTGGTACCCGAGGGCCTGGCGCGCTCGCTACGGCGACGAGTTCTGCGCGCTGCTCGAGTGCGAGCTCGACGAGCGCCCGCGATCGTGTCGTCGCGCGCTGAACATCGCGTGGAGCGGCACGCTCGCCCGCGCGACCCGGGCGGGGATCGCGGGGATGTCGGGCGGCACCCCGACCCAGGCGCGCTCAAGCCTCGCGTGGCTGGCCGCCTCGCTCGCCGTCTTCCTCACCGTGGGCCTCGCGGTGTGGTCACAGCTCGTCGTAGGCTGGCAGTGGTCGTCGCCGCGGACCGAAGGGACCACGATCGGCGTCGTCGCGATGAGCGGCGCGGTGCTCGCGCTCGCCGTGCTCGGTGCGTGCGCGGTGGCGCCGATCGTCGCGATCGTCGCGGTGCGGATCGTTCGCGGCACACTGCGTCGACGCCTGGCGGTGCCGGCGGGCGTCGCGGCGCTCGCGACCACGGTCCTCATCGTCGGGGCACGGCGGTTCGAGAACGGGTGGCCCGGCACCGGCGGACACCATTGGGCCTACCAGGGGCTCGTGCCGGGCGGCGTGGCCGCGTTCCTGTGGGCGGCGACGCTCGCGATCACCTCGTACTGGGCGCACCCCGGCGCCCTGCAGTCGTTCCCCGCGCCCGAGGTCGTCTGGATGGCGGTGAGCCCTGTCGCGATGGCGGCCCTGTCGGTCGCGGCGGGCGTGACGCTCCGCCGCGTCGAGCTCCCCGCCCGGCTGGCGCGCTACGAGCTTCGCGTTGGCCAGCTCGCCTCGATCGCCATGGCGGGTTTCCTCTTGGGCTCGATCGCGTGGCTGTCGGACAGCTCGCCGCGCCCTCGCTCGATCCCGTCGAACCTCTTCCACGTCGGGGCGATCGACATCGGGGCCGCGGTCGTGATGGCACTCGCGCTCGTGTGCGCGCACCAGGCGGTCTCGCGCGGCATCGGGGCGACGACGCGGCGCTCGGCGTAACGAGCGGCGGGCTGTCTTGACAAGCGTCCTCTCCACGCCACGGTCTCGCGTCGCCGGCTGCTCTGCGGTGGACTTTGCACCGCCGCAGGCGTGGTCATCGTCGGTGCCACCGGCGTCGAGCTCGTGGCCCACGGCGTGCTGCCCGGCACGTCGCTGCTCGACCGCATTGACGGGGCGTGCGACGTGCCGTCCGTGGCACTCGACGACCGCGAAGTCGGCGAGAGCGTCCCGGGCGCGTTCTACTCGCAGGCGCGGCGCCGGGTGGTCGGCTACACGGTCGGGTACCCAACGGGCCGCGCGAGGGGGCCGAGTTGGCACTCGTCGTCATGCTCCACGGCGAAGGCACCAACTACACCAACACCCGCCCGGGCCTGACGCCGGGCGAGGGCGATCGCGAGCACGGTTAGGGGCCAGCCGCTCGCGCCGATGGTCCTCGTCACCGTCGACGGAGGCCAGGGCTACTGGCACCCCCACTTCACCGACGCCCCGATGGCGATGGTTGTCCACGAGCTCATCCCGATGTCGCAGGGCTGGGGACTCGGTTGTCATCCGGACCAGATCGCGACAATGGGGATCTCAATGGGCGGCTACGGCGCGACCCGTTCCACTCTGGAGTCGTCGCGGTCGCCGAGCGTCTCGGGCCCGAGGCCGAGGTCGTGCTCACAGGCGGGTGCCACACCGGGCCGTTCTTCAGGTACGAGCTGCCCGCATCTCGCGTTCCTTGGGCCCGCCCCTTGGGCTGACCGACGCGGGGCCGCCAGCCGTCGTCAGCCAGCAGCCGACCGTGAAGCGCGCAGCGCCGAGAGCGTCCCGAGCACGAGTCCCACAACGTCGGCGCCGATGCACAGGCCTGCCCCCCAGCCAACGGAGGTCGCTGGCTGGGTGGCTTGTGGGAAGGCGCAGTATTGGATCACGTAATACGCGATGACAACTCCGGATGCGCCGAACAAGGTCGCGGTCACCGCCTTGAGCGCGACAGTTGGCTGCACGAGGTCGGCCACGATGACGACGACGATGGCGATGGCCAAGACGAGCGTCATCCATCCGAAGCCGCGCCAGTTCATGATGGCCTTTAGCGACTCCGACAGACCGCCCGCCGAGTAGGTGAGCCACGCGCCGAACGATCCGACCCCTTGGAGGATCGCGAGGATCAAGAGCCGAGAGCGATGACGACCTGGGAGGACACCGACCTCGAATCGGGGTCAGGCAACGCCTCCGTTGGCGTCGTGGTGTCCAACGAGTCGAGGACCGCGGCGTCGGTGTCATCGTCAGCCGTCGCCACGTGCTCTTGGTCGGCTTGCTCGTCCACGCTGCCCCCAAATGCTTGCGTCACGCCGAGCGTACTTGGGCGTATGGCGAATGCCGTCGATGAGCCCGCTGCTCGCGAGGGTGCGAGGTGACTAGTGGCGTGGTGGGAAGGTGACGCTCACCGGGTCCACGTCGGGGAAGACCTCGACCCAAGTCCGACCTGGCGCGAGTGGGATGACCCTCCCGGCGGTGTTGGTGAACACTGTCTGGCTCGTGAGCGCGCCGTGCGTCCATCGACCGACGATCATGCGGCCGTTGCGGAAGACGTACGCCTTGCCGGAGCTGTCGGCGATCTTCGCCTGGACCTCCTTGCCGCCCTCGAAGTTCTCGAGCCACGGTCCGTAGGTGATGTGGACGACCTGGACGATGACGTTCTGGACCTGGTCCTGCACGCCGTTCGCGAGCACGTCGGGCTGGATCACCGGGGCGCCGACCCCGCTATTGACGTTGTAGTACCGCTTCCAGGTGCCGCTCTGCTTGGACCATCGCCAGTAGATGTCAGACGTGTAGGACCAGTCGAGGTGGATCTGGGTGGCCGGGCGCCCGCCGTGGGGGAACTTGGAGAACGTGAAGATCGGCGCTGGCGGCGTGTTGCGCGATCGGTACTGCGCCCAGACCGCCCTCGTCGTGGTGTAGGTGTCGTAGGGCGCGTAGCGGCCCGGGGGGTACTGGTCGAGGTTCGCGTAGTTCCCGAGGTCGACGTTCGTGATCGTGGACGCGTTGATGCGGTTGATGACCGGGACGATGCCGCCGACGTGCACGAGGAGCGGTGCGTCGAGCTCGGAGAGGATCCCGATGTCGATCACGCGCGCCGAGCGGATGGGGCCG
Source organism: Acidimicrobiaceae bacterium (assembly GCA_003162395.1). Lineage (GTDB taxonomy): Bacteria > Actinomycetota > Acidimicrobiia > Acidimicrobiales > RAAP-2 > Palsa-459. The sequence goes on along the minus strand of PMON01000060.1, from coordinate 38,956 downwards.
ACCAAGCCGGGCGCCTGGCGGCACTGGAACACCGCCGCGTACCTCGTGATCGCGCCCTCGACCTGCTCTTCGAAGATCACGTCGGCGTAGCTGAGCCCGCTCTGGGGCCGGGCCTCCGCCGGAGCAGGGCCGAGCGAGTAGTTGTCGACCTTCATCACGAGCGCGGGCCGCTCGGGGATGGCGCCACCTGGGGCCGGGGTCCCCGTCAGCGGGCACAGCACGACCGGCCTCGTCGTCGTGGTCGTCGGGCTGGAAGCAGGCAGTGAGGACCCGCACGCCGCGAGCACGGCGGCGCACGCGACCAGCGCCGCGCAGGGCGCGGAGCGCCGACGAAGTGAGTGACGGAGCGACACCGCAGGGCAGGTTACGGCCTCCGTGAGGCGGCCACCGACTTCTACTGGCGCGACATGATCGACAGGGCCTCGGAGGCGGCTGCGTCATCGGGTCGCGGCGAGACGAGCTGGACGTCGAGGCGCGCAAGGGTGCCCTGGAAGGCGAACGGCGCCGCATAGCGCTCGCTCACCGCCGAGCCGTGGTCGAAGCCGATTGACGCGCCCACGCTCGAGATCACCCGCATCACGGTCGGGATCTCGACCTCGCCGCAGGGATCCCCGTCGATCACGACCGTCGCGGTGCCGCCCGTGCCGGTCCTGCGGAACCGCACCGACAGGACGCAGCGTCCGACGGGGACGGGCGTCGCCGACGCCACGACGTGGTGGTCGCCAAAGAAGTTGTAGTCGAAGACCAGCCGGCCATCGAGCACGAAGAAGCTGAGACCGGAGTTCTCCGTGCCCGTCGCGAACAGCACCCCTTCTGCACCCGACGGGCAGTCGACGGACGCGTCGAGGTCCCAGCTTCGCCCGCCGATCGACGGGCCCGCTTGCGCGGGGAGCGGCGAGACGGGGGGCCAGTACGTGTAGCGGCGGTCCGCGCGGTGCACGGTCCCGTCGGCGAACCGTGCCGCGAACAGCTCGATGGTCCGGTCGTCGAGCGGCAGCACGCCGTGGTCCTCGGCCTCGGCCCACCAGCGCTCGACCATCGCGGCGAGTCGCTCGGGCTCGGCGCTCGCGAGGTCATGGCACTCGGAGCGGTCGACCGTGACGTGGTACAGCTCCCAGGTGTCGTCGTCGAAGGCGACGCCTGGGGTGTGCCGCGTCACGGCCTTCCAACCATCGAGGTACAGCGCTCGGTGTCCCATCATCTCGAAGTACTGGACTGCCTTGCGCGGCGGCGCCGCAGCGTCGTCGAGCGTGTAGCGCATCGACGTGCCGGTGACGGGCATCTGGGGGACGCCGCGATAGGTCGCGGGCGCGGTCACCCCGACGATCTCGTAGATGGTTGGTGCGAGGTCGTTCACGTGGTGGAACTGGTCGCGCAGCGAGCCGCGTGACGACGCCTCGATGCCCTTCGGCCAGTGCACGACGAGCGGGACGTGCACGCCGCCTTCGTGCGTGTTCTGCTTGTACCACTTGAACGGCGTGTTGCCGGCCTGAGCCCAGCCCCACGGGTAGTTCGTGTGGCTCCTCGGGCCGCCGATGTCGTCCAGTCGCGCGACGGCCTCGTCGGGCGTCTCGAGGATGAAGTTGAAGAACTTCATCTCGTGGAGCACCCCGAACGGCCCGCCCTCCTGGCTCGCCCCGTTGTCCGAGAGGATCATGAGCACGGTGTTGTCGAGCTGGTCGATCGCGGCGAGCTCGTCGACGAGCCGGCCGATCTGGGCGTCGGTGTGCTCCAAGAAACCCGCGTAGGCCTCCTGGAGCCGGGCGGCGAGCAGGCGGTGGTTCTCGGGCAGCGAGTCCCACGGCTCGACGCCGGGGTTGCGCGGCGCGAGCGTCGTGCCGTGGGGGAGCAGGCCGAGCTCCAGCTGGCGCGCGAACCACGTGTCGCGCGCGACGTCCCAGCCGGCGTCGAACTTCCCGCGGTACTTCTCGACGTAGGGGGCGGGCGCTTGGTGCGGCGCGTGGGTGGCACCGAAGGCGAGGTACAAGAAGAACGGCCGGTCCGGCCGGATCGACGTCGTGTCGTGGACCATCGCGACGGCCTTGTCGACGAGGTCCTCGCTCAGGTGGTAGCCGTCCTCGGGACGCGCCGGCGGCTCGACGCGGTGGTTGTCCGCGGTCAGGTCCGGGGAGAACTGGTCGGTCTCCCCGTCGAGGAACCCGTAGAAGCGATCGAAGCCGCGCTGGCAGGGCCACTGGTCGAAGGGACCGGCCGCCGACGCGTTCTCCATCGCGCACAGGTGCCACTTGCCGACGGCGAACGTCGCGTAGCCCTCCGACGAGAGCACCTCTGCCATGGTGGCCGCGCTCGTCGAGACCTCGCCTCGCATGTTGGGGAAGCCGGTGTTGAAGTTCGAGATCGACCGCATCCCGACCTCGTGATGGTTGCGTCCGGTGAGCAGCGCGGCCCGGGTCGGCGAGCACAGCGGGGTCACGTGGAAGTTCGTGTAGCGCACACCCCTCGAGGCGAGCTCGTCGATGCGAGGCGTGGCGAGCGTCGAGCCGAAGCAGCCGAAGTGCGAGAACCCGAGATCGTCGATGAGCACGACGACCACGTTTGGGGCTCCCGCCGGCGGGCGCTTCGGGCTCGGCCACGACGGGGTCGACTCCGCCACGGTCCGGCCGATGATGCCGTCGAAGTCATGGGCACTCGTCATGGGGCCTCCTCGTCGGTACACGGCGTCGCATGCCTGGGCAGCCAGCCGATTGTGGCACCGGTGCGCCTGGTGGTCGCCAGGACGCCGAGCCGGCGACCGCGTGTTGGGTCGATACTGTCAGTGTCCATCGCCACGGCTGGCGGATCCGAGGGAGGTTGCATGCAGGTCGGCGTCGTCCTTCCACAGACAGAGATCGGCGCCACAGGGGACTCGCTGGGTACCTACGCCCGAGAGGTCGAGTCGCTCGGCTACGACCACGTCCTCGCCTATGACCACGTGGTCGGCGCCGATCCGGCGGTGCACGAGGGCTGGAGCGGCCCCTACGACATCGACACCAACTTCCACGAGCCGTTCGTGCTCTTCGGCTTCATCGCCGGCTGCACGTCGCTCGCGTGCGTCTCGGGCATCGTCATCCTGCCCCAGCGCCAGACCGCGCTCGTCGCGAAGCAGGCCGCCGAGGTGGACCTGCTCACCAACGGGACGTTCCGGCTCGGCATCGGGATCGGCTGGAACCACGTCGAGTACGAGGCGCTCGGCCAGGACTTCACGACGAGGGGGCGCCGCATCGAAGAGCAGGTCGACCTCTTGCGCAAGCTGTGGAGCACGCGCTCGGTCACGGTCGCGGGCGAGTTCGACGTCGTGACCGGAGCCGGGCTCTCGCCCATGCCGATCCAGCAGCCCATCCCCATCTGGTTCGGCGCGACCTCCGCGCCGGCGTATCGGCGCGCCGGGCGACTTGGCGACGGCTGGTTCCCCCTCATGCAGCCCGGGGCGAAGCTCGACGTCGCCCTAGAGCAGGTCATGGCTGGCGCGCGCGAGGCGGATCGGGACCCTGCTGTCATTGGCATGCAGGGACGCGTGGACTGGCGCGGTGACGTCGACAACGTCGCGACGCAGTTCGACAAGTGGCGAGCGGTTGGCGCGACCCACGTCGCGGTCAACACCATGGGAGCGGGTCTCGCGTCGGTGGACGAGCACCTCGGCGCCCTCGGGCAGGTCGCGAAGGCCGTGCTGTGACGATGATCGAGCGACTCGACGAAGCAGGCCTGCTGGTGGACTCGCTGCGCCGGCGCATGGCCGCGATGCACTCGCTGTATTACCAGGCGGTCGAGTCGATGGACCTGGGCCACGTCAACCACTTCGAGCGACCCGGCGTGCTCCCCATCGCGTTCTCGCTCTTCCACTACACGAACATGCACGACGCGTCGTTCTTCGTGCTGACGAGCGTGCCGCCAGTGTGGGGCGAGGAGTGGCGATCAACCGTCAAGATGGCGATCGACGACCACGGCAAGGAGCGAGCGGTCGACGAGATGGAACACCAGCGCATCGGCGACTATGACGCGTTCAAGGCGTACCAGCACGTCGTCTTCGACCGGACCGAGCAGTACCTGGCGTCGATCGACCCGGACTCGCTCCGGCGCGTCGTGATTCCTCGCCCGTTCCCCGACGTCATCGCCTCGACCTTCAGCGCGAGATGCGCCGGTCCCGAGGGCGTGACCGTCCTCGACGGCTTCGAGTGCTGGCTGTACCAGCACGGACTGCGCCACATGGGTGAGATCGAGCTCGCGAGGGGCCTCGTCGGCCTCGGTGGGATGACCTCGTAGCAGGGACCCGACCTGCGACGTCGCGTCGCCGGTCATCTCGTCCACTCCGACACCGCCGCATTGTCCACAAGTACACAGTGGCTATTCGCGGTGTGCAAAGTTTGTGCTAATCGTGAGCGATGGTTGAGGCGATTCCTGGTAGTGCCATGTCGATTCGAGGCGCGGCATCGAGGTGGTGGTCCGCCGCCATCGCACGGCCCGCGCTGTCGATCGCGACACTCGGTTTCGTCGGACTCGCGCTGAGCTGCCTCGCCGGCATCGTGCAGCAGTTCGGCGGCAACCCCGCCGATCTGGGCTTCCTCGGCGCCAAACACTCGCTGCCCGTCGAGCTCTTCGCGTGGTGCTTCTTTGCCATCGCGCTCCTCGTGGTGCTGGGAAGCACGGCGGCGCGCGATGCCTCGTGGGTCCTGCGCGTCGGCGTCGCGGTGTGCCTCCTCGGCGCGACGCTGCAGTGCGCGGCCGTGGCCTTCTCGGTCCGCACGCTCGACTACGCCATACCGCCGCTGTCGTTGTACAAGGCGGAGTTCTCGCTTGAAGCGCTTGGCTGGCTCTTGCTGAGCCTGGGGGTCCTCATTCTCCAGCGGAACTGGGCCGAGGCGCGCCCCGGACAGCGGAGCGCCATGCGAGCGCCAGCGAGTGCGGCACGGCGGACCTGGCAGCGCACCCTGCTCGTCGTGGCGCTCGCGTCGCTGTGCTCGGCCTGCGGCGCGACGTTCGGGTTCGGGAGCTTCATCGAGTGGCAGCGCTCCCGGTCCCAGGCGGTGCTGCTCAGCTCCTACGGGCCCCAGGTCCTGACGTGGATGGCGGTCGCCGCGGCCGCGCTCATCGTGCTCAACGCGGCGCGACACGATGAGCTCCCTCGGCGCCTCGTGATCCCCGCTGGACTCGCGGTGGCGGGTGGAGTCGTGCTCACCGTGTCGACCGCGTCGCTCCTCACGGCGGTCGAGATCGTGTACCGCTACTTGAAGTACGGATGGATCACGCCGCTCATCCGGGTCGAGGCCGTCGGCGCCTGCGTCGGCATGCTCGCCTTCGCCGGCGCGTGCGTCGTCGCAGCAGCTGGTCGTGGCGACAGCAGCTCAGGGCACTCCTCGATCCCCGGGGCTCCTCCCTACTGGCCACGAGTCGTCACCCAGACCTCGTAGCCCGGGCGGGCCACGAGCGTCGCAGTCCGGGGCGTGGAGCCGCCTTCTACTACGTCGAACCGGGTAGACAGCGGTAGTGAACCGGCTCGAAGCAGTCGTTCGACGAGTCGATCGCTTCCAGCAGCGACATCTGGTCACGTCGGTCGTCTTCGGCGTCGTCAAGAAGTTCGGGGACGACAACGGCGGCGCGCTCGCCTCGAACATCGCGTTCTCGGCGTTCGGAGCGGTCTTCCCGCTGCTGTTGTTGCTCGTCACGACGCTCGGCATCGTGCTTGCCCACGACCCTTCGCTCCGCGCAAGGATCCTGCACTCGGCGCTGGCAGAGTTCCCGGTGATCGGCACCAATCTCGGGCACAACATCCGCGTGATCGAGCGAAAGTCGGCGGTCGCCTACACCGTGTCGGTCCTCGGGCTCATCTGGACCTGCACAGGTCTCGCCCAGGGCGGTCTCTTCGCGATGTCCCAGATCTGGAACCTCCCCGGCCCCGAGCGCCCCAACTTCATTGCACGGCTTGGTCGGAGCGTCACGTTCCTCATGGTGCTCGGCCTCGGGCTCGTCGTCTCGACCGCCGTCGCGAGCCTCGGCACCGTCGCGGGTCACGGCGTCGTGGTTGGCGGGCTCGTCGACATCGGCGCGGTCGCGGTCAACGTCGGCCAGTACTTCCTCGCGTTTCGCATCCTCACGCCGCGGGTGGTCTCGTCACGGCGCCTCGTGCCGGGGGCGATCGCCGGCGGCATCCTGTGGACGGTGCTGCAAGCCGTGGGGGCAGTGCTCGTCTGGCACGCGCTTCGGGGCGTCAGCGAGCTGTACGGGACGTTCGCGATCGTGCTCGGGCTGCTTGCGTGGATCAAGCTGGGCGTCACCATCACCGTCTACGCCGCGGAGTTCAACACGGTCCTGGCCCGGCACCTCTGGCCGAGAAACATCGTCCAGCCGCCGCTCACCGTGGCCGACCAGGCGTCGCTCGCCGCGCAGGCGACCGAGAACCAGCGTCGACCTGAGCAGCGCGTCGAGGTCAGCTTCACCGAGCCAGCCGCCACCCAGGCGGAGTTCCACGACCGATCCTCGCCATAACGGCGAGGTCGACGGCATCCGCGTCGCACTCGGCGCCTGTCGAGGAAGGCGAGCGTCGCATGGTGTGTCAGCCCGATGCCGCGTCGAGTCGTGCACTACGGGGATGGCGGCTCATTGGAGCGCCACGCCGCTACACTGTTGTTCTGACGTGTCGCGGCAGAGTGCCCGCACGAGTTGCTGGTGGCCGGAGTTTCGTTCCCGGGTTGCAAGTAGCTACCCGAAGAATGGAAACCACAATGTCATCATCCCCAGCCGCAGCTGTCCTTCGTGCAGCCCGATTTGAGTCCCTCGGTCTGTCCCCCGAGTTCGTGCGGATCCTCGCGCGGCGCGGCATCTCCGAGACCCTGCCGATCCAGGCGCTCTGCATCCCCGACGCGCTCGCTGGCCGCGACGTGTCAGGGAAGGCCCCGACAGGGTCCGGCAAGACGCTCGCCTTCGCACTGCCGATGGCGGCACGGCTGGCCAAGGGTCGCTCGAAGCGACCCACCGGCCTCGTGCTCGCGCCTACGAGGGAGCTGGCCGCGCAGATCGCCGCCGAGCTGTCGCCCCTCGCGGCAGCACGCGGCCTCCGAGTGCACGCCTTCTACGGCGGTGTCGGCTACAGCCCCCAGCTGAAGGCGCTTCGCACCGGCATCGACATCGCCGTCGCGTGCCCTGGCCGCCTCGAGGACCTGATGGCGGGCGGCCACGTCGTCCTCGACGAGGTCGGGTGCGTGGTCGTTGACGAGGCTGACCGCATGGCCGACATGGGCTTCCTTCCCGCCGTGCGCCGCATCCTCGACCTCACTCGCTCCGACCGACAGACGCTCTTGTTCTCCGCCACCCTTGACGGGGACGTCGACGTCCTCGTGCGCCGGTACCAGCGGAACCCAGTGCGCCACGAGGTCGACAGCGAAGAGGACGTCTCGCAGATGACCCATCGCTTCCACTACGTCGCGCACGACGAGCGCGTGGCGACCTGCGCGAAGATCATCGCCGACACCGGCACGTCCATCGTGTTCGTTCGCACGCGCCACGGCGCGGACCGCCTCGTGCGCCAGCTGGGGAAGCTGGGCGTGGTGGCCGCAGCGATCCATGGCGATCGGAGCCAGGCCCAGCGTGAGCGCGCACTGCAGTCGTTCAGCTCGGGGTCGGTCCGCGCGCTCGTGGCGACCGACGTCGCGGCTCGCGGCATCCACGTGGACGACGTGGCGTGCGTCATCCACTTCGACCTCTCCGAGGAGCCAAAGGACTACGTGCACCGCTCCGGTCGCACCGCTCGAGCAGGCGCCGCGGGTGTCTCGATCGCGCTCGTGAGCCACGAGCAGCGCGGCGCGGCCGACAAGCTCCTTGCCGCACTCGATCTCTCGCCCGAGATGGTCGGCGACGTGCCCACCCGGTCCGGCCAGCACACCCCGTCGGTGGCGCCGGCACGCCCCCCGCACTCGAACCGCGGGGGACAGGGCCGTCGTCGTCGTGGTGCCCCGACGCCGAGTCGCACTCGCAGGTGACGGCCGGCTCGGCGCGCCGAGCCGTCGGCGCTGTCGCGGCACGCACTCGGAACTGACGCAAGGCCGAGCACTCGAATCGAGTCGAGTTAGCCTCCGCGAGTGGCGACGCATTCTCGCTGGCACGCGGGTCGATTCCCTGTGTTGCTCGGGATCATCGGGTCGCTCGGGCTCGTGGGTCGCGTGCTGTTCTTGGGCACCGAAGCGCCGATCCGGTTTCTCACCGACGAGTTCTGGTTCGTCGTCGAGGCCCGACGCGTCTTTTCGTCGCACCCGTTCACCGATCCCGTCTTCGGGTACCCGACGGCGCTGCACGGACCCCTCGGTGCCGTCGTCCTTGCGCCGCTCGCGTGGCTGGCACCGCACTCGACGAGCAGCCTGCGTCTCTTCAGTGCCCTGATCGGGACCGCGACGGTCCTCTCGTGCGGCGTGGTCGGTCGCCGTTTCGGCGGCGACCGAGTCGGTCTTGCCGCAGCCGTCGTGGCTGCGCTCACGCCCGATCTGTGGATGGCGAGCGGCCTCGTCGGCGACGACGCGCTCGCCTCGCTGCTGTTCGTGTGGGTGGTCGCGGTGACCTACGCCGCGCTCGACCGGTGGACGTGGCCACGGGGCATCGCGCTCGGCGTCCTCTTGGGACTGCTCACGCTGTGCTTCACGGGTTCTCTGGAGGTGGCGGCGGTGCTCCTCGGGGGGCTGGCGTGGCACCAAGGCCGACGCGCGGGCCACGCCGCCCGACTTCGCGGCGCGGTGGTGTCACTCGTGGCCGTCGCGGCGCTGCTCGTCGTGCTCGCCCCGTGGCTCGCGTTCAACCACCACCGCTTCGGCGGCAACCTCGTCGTCACGACCGAGCTCGGCCAGACGCTGAACCAGTCGAACAACGCCGCCACGTACTTCCAGGGTCCCGACTTCGGCTACCAGACGATCCTGCCGCCGCCGGTGTCCGCCACCGCTGCCCAGCGGATGAACGAGCCGACGATGGATCGCATCGAGCGGGACCAGGCGCTTCGCTACGCGCGCACGCACTGGACCAGGCTCGCCTACGTGCTCCCGCTCCGCGCGCTGTGGGAGTGGTCGCTGTGGCGCCCCGGCCTCGTGGCGGACCGAGAGGTCCTCATGGGCTTTCCCTCGTGGACCGGTGACGTCCAGGCAGTCGGCACCTGGATCCTGCTCGCCCTCGGCGCCGCGGGCCTGTGGCTGTGCAGGCGCCGGCGAGTCGTGGTCTGGCCGTTGGTCGTCCTGCTCGTCCTCGCGACGGCGAACGGCGTCGCCTTCACCCCGTCGTACCGCTATCGGTTGGGTGGGATCATCGCGGTGGTCTTCCTCGCCGCGGTTGCCCTTGGTCGCGGATGGACTGCCTGGACGGCTCGGCCGCAGTCGGCCCACTAGAGGCGACCGAATGCGGAGGGCCTGCTCGCGGTCAACCTTTGCGGTCAGCCTTGTCGCGACAGGAGCACGAACGAGCCACTCCCGGTCGGGGGCTTGTCGTACGCGAGCGCGAAGCACGTGGTCGTCGTAGGACACGAGACCTGCGCCACGGCACGGATCCCGTCGGGGAGCTGGACGGCCTGCCAGCTGGCGCCCCCGTCGGCGGTCGAAGCGAGGAGGCCTTGGGCGTCGGCAAAGGTGATCACCGGGCCCGTTCCCGTCGGCACCACGACCCCCGAGGCCCAGCACGACGCCCCGCTCGCACACGAGAGCGACGTCAGGATCGAGTTCGGGAGCCCTGACGTGTCCGTCGCCCGCCAGCTTTGGCCAGCATCGGTCGACGCGAGCACGCTGGCCGGGTCTCGGTTTCCAGGGACGTCGCTCGAGGAGGTGGCGAAGCAACTCGACGGACCGCTGCAGGAGATCGACGTCATCGGGCCGACGTCGGCCGGCAGGGCGGCCTGCGCCCAGCCGGCCCCCTCGTCGCCGCTGAAGTACGCCGCCGCGCGCGACGAGTCGTGACCGTCGAGGCCCACGAGCATGCACGAGACGCTGAGACACGCTCCGCCCAGCGGGTCGAATCCGGGTGCGAGCGAGGAGGTGGACCAGCTCGTGCCGCCGTCATGGGTGACGAAGGTCGTGACCGACGCCGTCGACGAGCCATCAAAGGTGGTCACCGCAGCCAGGCACGACGTCGGCGACGTACAGGAGAGGACCGGCACGCCGTCGCTCGCGGTGACGCTCCAGTGCCCCACGAGGTGGGTGATCCAAGTCGAGCCCCCGTCGTCGGTCGTGAGCATGGTGAGGTGCTCAGCGCCCCCGGTGCCGATCAGCGAGCACGACGAGGGGCCCGCACAGGCGAGCTCACTCAGCGGGGTGAAGCCGTCGGGGAGCGCGGCGTGCTGCCACGTGTCGCCGCCGTCCGTGGTGACCTCGACCTGCTTGGCCTCGGCGTCGATGGCAAAGCAGGTCAACACCGAGGGACAGTTGAGGTCGAAGCCTGAGGTGTACCCCACTGACGCGAGCTGCTGCCAGCTCGGGCTGACGTCGCTCACGAGCTGCCAGGTGACGCGGTTCGATGCACGTGCGTGGTCATCGGTCCGGACCACCACAGCCGCGGCGCCGAGCACCAGCGCGGCCGAGAGCGCGCCGGCGAGGACTCGGGTGCGAGCGCGCCGCCCTCGCAGCCCCTTGCTCCGTCCGATCACGAGCGCGAGCTTCTCGTCGAGCTCGTTCTCCCCGAGTGGGGGTGACAGCTGATCAAGCGAGTCGAACAAGGTGCTCCTCCTTCAGTTCGCGGCCGACGGTCGCTCGCAGGCGTCCGATGCCCCGGCGCAGGTGTGTCTTAACGGTGCCGTGGCTGAGGTGCAGGGCGTCGGCGACCTGTGTCTCGGAGAGTCCGAGCAGATACCGAAGCACGATCACCTCACGCTGGCGCTTGGACAGCTCTTGGAGCGCCGCCGTCATGGTCTGCCGGAGCGCGACGTCGTCGCTGGGATCGCCCGTGGAGGCTGCAGCTAGGAGGGGGAGGGGCTTTGGGAGCCGCCGGATCGCCTCGTTGATCGCCACCCTGAGCACCCACGCGTCCCGCCACTGCTCGCGACCGATCCGGTCCCAACGCAGGTGCGCCTTTGCGAGGGCCTCGAGTGCCGCATCCTCGGCCGCATCGCGATCGTCGGTCACTCGCTGGGCGACGACGATCGCCTTGGGAAAGATCTGGCGGAAGAACTGGTCGAAGTCGCCGTGGGCATCGCCGCCCTCCCCAGGTCGCTCCGACGTGTCCATCACCCCTTCAACCCTGGAGCGCCGTTGTTTGGATGACACGATGTTGTAAGAAGGCAAGAAGGACCGTCACGGGTGAGATCCGAGCGCGCCGCGAGGTCGACTTCCCCGCCGCCGTTAGCTGCGGCGCGTGTGGGCCTCGTACGCCTGATCGTCGTAGGTCGAGAAGAACTCGACGAGCCGCTCGTTGAGCTCGTTCATCGAGTCGATCGAGTACAAGACCGGCTGGTACCGCGTGATGTCGTACTCGAAGCTGCCCATCTCACGTATGTCCAGGGGCCGGATCGAGGCCCTCTGGAAGAACTCGAGCTCGCCGATCGACGACAGGATCCCCGCGCCGTAGGCCTTCGGCTCCCCGTCTTCCATCACGACGCCGAACTCCATGGTGAACCAGAAGACCCGCGAGAGGAAGCCGAGGGCCTCGTGTGACCGTGTCCGATCCACGGCGCCACCAACCGCGAAGCAGATCTCGGCGAAGTCGGGATCTGCGAGCTGGTTCGCGTGCCCGATCACCTCGTGGATGACGTCGGGCTCGGGCGTGTACTGGGGGACCGACGGGTGACGGATGTACTGGGTCGAGTAAAAGGTGCGACGTCCGAACGAGCTGTAGAACTCCCGCAGCGGCGCGAGCCCGGCGACCGGCTGGTAGCCGAACCCCGTGAGTGGCTGCAGGAGCTTGGTGACATCGGCGAGCTGCGGGACGTGGTCGGTCGGCAGACCGAGGGCGTCCTTCGAGTCGAGGAAGGCACTGCACGCGTGGCGCTGGTGCTTGGGCGCGAGCTCGTCGGACACGATTCGCCACACCTCGTGCTCCTGGTCGGAGTAGGCCACCGTCGGTATGGCGTCGTCGGGACGATGCTCCACGGACAGCTGGGCGATGGCGTTGCGCCGCTCGCGGTACGACGGGTCCGCGAAACCAGGATGGTCGGCTTCCAGCTGCACGACCACCGTCCCGTCGTCAGCGATCTCGACGGGGGAGTACCCACCTCGTGTTGCCGTGGTCTTCATGGGGCTCGCACCGTCCATGTGCTCATTTGCGTACCGTCATCGGTTGACCACTTGGGAGACTAACCCCGCACCTCCGACCGCCATCGCCACTGATGTGTCAACGATCGAGCCACATTGCGCGCAGTCCGACTCGATCGAGGTCGCCTGGACGCGCTCCCAGCATCGGCTGACTGGTTGGGCGCCCATTTGATCCTGGCTTGGCGAGTGGGTCCGTCGGTGACGGACAGATGGTCGGTCGTGTGATCGGTCCCGCAACCCGGCGAGACATGCTTCGAAAGAACCGATCGGCTGGGAGGACAAAGTGGCGATGAGAGGACGTGCCGTGCGACGCTCGCTGCTGGCCTTCGGAACCCTGCTCTGTGCGGGGCTGTGCGCCTCGGCGTGCTCGAGCGCGCCGTCGGCCTCACCGCCCCGAACGATCGCGCGCGTGTCATTGACGAGTTGGCATCGACCCACCACGATTCGCCAGCCGATCGTCGAAGCCGGGGGATTCGAGACGACGAGATCCTGTGTCCTCGGACCCGCCTGCACCGAGATTGGCTGGAACCACCGCGGCGACACCGGCTACCTCTGGACTGCCCGGTGGCAGCATCGAGGCTGGACCGAGCTCCCCGCGCCGCCCCACGCCGTCGGGATCGGCGCGACTGACCAGCTGACGCTGTCGTGTGCGACTGCCTCGTGGTGCATGGCCACGGGGTCAGCAGCGCTCAACAACTACGGCGTCAACGCTCCCACTGCCGCGGTCCTGCACGACGCCACGTGGACGGAGTATCCGGTGCCGAGCCCCAAGGGCTCGACGGACTTCTGGCTGTCGCACGTCGACTGCTTGTCGACGACGTGGTGCATGGCGACCGGTGAGTACGTCGCCAGCGAGCCCCACTACGTCGACGCGCAGTTCCTCGCCTCGGAGGTCTGGAATGGCGCCACGTGGCGTGTCGTTCGAATCTTCAGCCCGCGTACCGACGCACATCAGATCGATCCTGGATTTGACGCAGGCGGGGAGCACCCGACGGCGAACCTCGACCAGCTCGCCTGCGTGTCGACGTCATTCTGCGTCGTGGCCGGGTCCTGGGTGGGTGGCTTCATCGAGCAGTGGAACGGCACCCAGTGGACCGAGACCCCCGCCCCAGGCGCTGGACTCCATCGCGAAGGCGGCGCCGAGTTCTCAGGGGCGGCGTGCACCTCGGAGCAGTTCTGTGTCGCCACGGGGGGCTACCCGATCGCCAATGGGATCTGGAGCCCGCTCGTGGACGAGTGGAACGGGAGCAGGTGGACCACCGTTCCTCTTCCCGCGAACCCCCACGGCATCAATCACGAGGGCGGCTTCAGCATGACCGGCGTCACGTGCGGGTCCGCCAGCGACTGCCTGTCGCTCGGGGACGTCGGCACCTCGTGGCGTGGGCTTGCCATGTTCTGGAATGGCGCGACGTGGCACTACGTGCGTGCCGGAACGATCGAGAACGGCGCCGTGGTCTGTGTGACCCCGAGGCGCTGCACCTAGTCGTTGCCGCCAAGGAGCCCTCGAGGCTGGCGCCGACCTCTCCATCCAGGTCCTGGTGCCCGCTGGGTGGCGTCGAGGGACGCTCAGCGACCGTCGGCAGGGAGCTCTTGTGCAAACTCCCAGATGTGCCCGCTCGGATCGGCGAAGCTCACCGTGCGGACGCCCCACTCCCGATCGATCGGTCCGTTGAGCAAGGTCACCTTGCGCGTCGCCAGCTGTGCGCACCTCGCGTCGACGTCGTCAACCTCGATCGTCAGCACGAAGGTCGCACCCGAGCCTCGATTGGCGACGACGCCCGGATAGATCAGCTCCCCGGCGGCGGGAATCGCGAGCAGATTGACGATCGCGGGCCCGAGTCGGAACGCAGCAGAGCTCTCATCTTCGAAGATGCACGGCAGCTCCAACACGTCCTCGTAGAACGACCTCGAGACCGCGAGGTCGTCGGTGAAGAGCGTGATGGCGGACAGCTGGTCTCCTGTAGGCACGTGCGTCATCCCCCCGTCGGTGAAGGCGCAGGCTACGGGGCTGCGCACCCTGCCGCCCGCCCGGGTCAAGCATCGGGCTTGGGCATCCGGCCCGTCGATCTCGGACACGAGCCTGTGAAGCGGCCATGGGGAATCTCCACGACGTGAGCAGCCCTGCTGTATCGCACGTCCGTCGGGCTCAGCCGACGGCCACGTTCGCATCGATCGCTGGCGGTGACGTCTGTGTCGGCGACGCGACGAGGCAACTGAACTGGCCCTCATCTTCGCCCGAGACGTCCTCAAGGGTCCGCCCGGACGGCTCGGGCAGGACGTTCGTGAGCACGAACCCCATGATCGCCGCGCCACCTGCGACAAAGAGCAGCCCTCGGAGTCCGACGGCATGTTGGAGCTGCGGGACGATGAAGACGCCGACAAACGCGCCGAGCTTGCCGACGCCCGCCGCGAAGCCGTGCCCCGTCGTTCGCATGCTCACCGGGAACACCTCGGACGGCAGGACGAAGGTCGTGGTGTTGGGCCCGAACTCGGTGAACAGGTAGCTCAGCCCGAAGATGGCGATGAACGGCGCGACCGCAGAGGTGAGCACCGGAACCGCGCCCAGGAGGACAAAGCACATCGCCATGACCCCGAACCCGATGAACTGCAGGCGGCGGTGCCCGATCGCGTCCATCTTCCAGACGGCCAGGAGGTAGCCAGGAACGGCGAACACGACGAAGAGAGCGAGTGTGAGCAGGAGCTTCATCTCCAAGCTCGCGTGCGGCGACACCTCCTTCAGGATGCTCGGGAGCGACAGCGTGTTGCCGTAGTACGCGTAGTCGAAGAGGAACCACGAGCCGGCAGTCCCCACCAAGAGCACCAGCATCTTGGGGTTCGTGACGAACTCGCGCAATCCCATGAGACGCCGGGGCGCCTCGGTCGCGCTCGAGGCGTCGATCGAGCCACCAGTGAATCGGTGCAGGTCGGCCGCAGCCTTGGGTGCGTCACCCTTCACACGTGCCTGGAACCGGGGGGACTCTGGCATCTTGGCTCTCAGGTAGAGCACCGCTGCCGCGGGGATGGCCCCGAGGCCGAGCAGGACTCGCCACGTCAGGCTCGAACTCATGCCCGACGACAAGAGCATGAGGCCGACCAGCGGACCGACTATCAATCCCACCGCCTGCATCGAGAAGACGAGGCCGACGAGTCGTCCACGATCCTTGCGGTTGGAGTACTCGCTCATCAGCACCGCCGAGACCGGGTAGTCACCGCCGATCCCGAGGCCGAGGACGAACCGGGCGACGACCAGCACGTAGAAGCCTGGTGCGAGGGCCGACGCGAGCGCGCCGAGCACCATGATCACCGCGACGGTGAAGTACACGGTCTTGCGGCCGAACACGTCGGCGATCCGACCGAACACCATCGCGCCGACGAACGCGCCGAGGATCGCCGCTCCTGTGACCCAGCTCGTCTGGAGGGTGGAGAGATGCCACTGGGTGGTGAGGATCGCAGCGACCGTGCCGATGACGAAGAGGTCGTAGGCGTCGGTGAAGAAGCCCATGCCCGAGACGAGGACCGTTCGGCGATGGAACCGGCTGATCGGTGCCTCATCGAGCAGCCGGCTCACCGACTGGTCGGGTGGAGCGGAAGCCTGGGAGCGGTTGGCCGCGTCGGGCGGCCACACGTCCACGGCGCCAGCAGCCGGTGCCGCCTCGCGAATCGCGGTCACGCGTTTTGGGACCTTCGGGGCCTGCCCATCTCTCTAGACCCTTCCAGCACAAACTGATCGCCACACCATCCTGTGGTTACGGGCGAGTGAACGGTCCACGAACTCTTGGGTGCTGCAGCCGAGTGGCGGGCGGAACGCCGGATCCTCCCGCGGCTCTGGGCCCGGCACGGCGCTCGTCCGGACAGCGCTGCCCGCCAGCACAGAGCTTGCCAACAGCTGCTTGGCGCGCCAAAGGGTCCTTGATCCTCATCGGCGACCAGCGCGTCATCCAGTGGATACAGGTCGGTCATCGCACTCGATGGACACGTCAGAGGGCGACACGAGGTCACGCCCGCGGGTCGAAATGGAGGATCGGGAGCGACCTCACGCGTCGTGTCCACCGCGTCACCAATGTGCAGATCGCCCGAGTGCGACATACTTCGCTCAACTCGAAAAGCCACGCTGGCAGCGCGTCTGCCGACGAGGTCGCCCACAGGAGGTAGCTCGATGCAGAAGCACTCGTTGAGGTCGTGGCTCACGATCGCTGCGGTCCCCATGATCGGGCTCGCCCTGACGCTGCCCGCGACTGACGCGCTCGGTGCGTCAGTCGCGCGCCCGTCAGTGGCCGCCGCCGTCCACGGCTCGGGCGCATCGACGAAGGTGATCGTGTTCCTGCGCGACACCGTCAAGGGGTTCGCACCGAGATCCGCGGCGCGGATGAGCGCCTTGCGCTCCGAGGAGGCGCCGCTTGTGACCGAGCTTCGCGCGTCGGGCGCCCAAGGCGTGCAGGTCGCGAGGGTGCTGCCGTTCATCGTGGCATCCGTGTCGCCGACGGAGCGCGCCGCCCTCACGTCCAACCGGCAGGTTCTTGCAGTCGAGCCCGACAGCGTGATCCGCGAGCCTTCGCCCACGACGTCGACGGGAACGTCCTCGGCCGGGGCGTCCAGGCGCCCTTCCGTGGCGCCGTCGATCTGTGGCACGGCGACGAACCCTGAGCTCGATCCCGAGGCGCTGGGCGTGATCAAGGCCGACCAGGCCACCGCGGCGGGGTACACCGGTGCCGGCGTCACGGTGGCGTACATCGCAGACGGCGTCGACCCGACGAATCCGGACTTCCAGCGCAACTCCGCCTACGCCTCTGCTGGCTCGCCCGCGGGCACACCGGTCCTCACGCAGTTCAACTTCAGCGGCGACCCCGCTGGCACACCGGTCGCGGGCGGCGAGGCCTTCCTCGACTCGAGCTCGATTGCCGCGCAGGGCAACACCGTCTACGACCTCTCGAACTTCGTGAACGCGGCGCACCCCACGCCAAGCACGCCGTGCGACATCAAGATCGTCGGGGCCGCACCCGGCGCGAGCGTCATGGGACTCGACGTGTTCTCCTCGGACTACGACACGACTCAGTCCAACTTCCTCCAGGCCATCGACTTCGCGGTCTTCAGCGGCGCCAAGGTGATCAACGAGTCGTTCGGGGCGAACAACTTCCCCGACACCTCGCTCGACGCGACGCGCCTCGCCGACGACGCGGCCGTCGCCGCGGGTGTGACCGTCGTGGTGAGCTCCGGGGACGCCGGCGTCACGAGCACGCTCGGCTCGCCCTCGACCGACCCGAATCTCATCAGCGTCGGCGCCTCCACCACGTTCCGCTCGTACGCGCAGGCCACCTTCGGGGGCATCAACGCGCCCGCGGCGAACGGCACCTGGATCAACAACAACATCTCCTCGCTCTCCTCGGGCGGCTTCTCGATGGGAGGGGGCAACACCGTGAGCCTCGTCGCGCCCGGCGACCTCAACTGGGCGCTGTGCGACGCGAACACGTCGCTGTTCGCGGACTGCAGCAACTTCAAGCAGACGGCGTCACCGATCGAGCAGTCCGGTGGGACGAGCGAGTCCTCCCCGCTCACCGCGGCCGCGGCGGCCGACGTCATCTCGGCATACGCCTCCACGCACGGTGGGGCCGACCCCTCGCCGGCACTCGTCAAGCAGATCCTCGTGAGCTCGGCGACCGACATCAGCGCGCCCGCGGTCCAGCAAGGAGCAGGGCTCCTCAACGTGCTCGCGGCGGCCAAGCTGGCGGCCTCGATCACGGGCACGACTGGCCCGGCCCTCGGTGGGCTCCTCATCGGACCCAACCAGATCAACCTCGTCCAGAAGCCGAAGGCCACCACCAAGACGTCGATCAAGGTGACCAACACGGGCGCCACGGCGGTGACCGTCGACCTCTCGACCAGGGGGCTGACGAAGCGCTTGTCGACCCCGAGGGGCTCGTTCTGCCTCAACCCCTCGGCCTCGACGAGCTCGTGCGGGCCGCCGACGGCCAACTCGTTCCAGATCTGGAGCGGCGTGACCGAGGTGTACCAGCAAGAGACCTTCTCGGTGCCGAGCCATTCCTCGAGGCTCAACTTCTCGGCCGACTACCCCTACACCGGCCAGGCAAGCTTGCTTCACGTCGCGCTCATCGACCCGAGCGGCAGCTACGCGGGGTACTCGCTGCCCCAGGGCCTCGCCGACTACGCGAACGTCGAGGTGGCGAACCCCAAGGCGGGGACCTGGACCGCGGTCTTCTTCACCGAGAAGGACGCGGGCCCGAGCCTGGGGACCAGCGGGACGATCCAGTGGTTCGCCACGAGCTACCAGTTCCAGCCCGCAGGGACCATCTCGCCGAAGGTCCTGACCATCCCCGCCGGCGGGACTAAGTCGGCGGTCCTCGCCGTGACGAGCCCGGCGATCTCGGGCGACGAGTCCCAGTCCGTCGTGCTCAAGACGGTCGGCGGCACGACCAACACGATCCCGGTCACCGTGCGCACGCTCGTGGCGATCGGGAAGACAGGCGGGAAGTTCACCGGCACGCTCACGGGTGGGAACGGCCGCGGCAACCCCGCCGAGACGAGCACCTTCCAGTTCGCCGTCCCCGCAGGTGAGCGCGACCTGGACGTGAGCGCCCACTTCGCCGACATCGGTGACGGCGTCGTGGCGCTCCTCGTGGACCCGAACGGCCAGGCCGTCGCGTCGTCGTCGAGCGTGACCACCACGAGCACGAACAGTCTGATCACCACTGGCGACGTCAACGTCTACAAGGACTCCCCGCAGGCCGGCCCCTGGTCGCTCGTGCTCGACTGGCTCACGCCGGTGTCGGGCTCAGAGCTGTCCGAGCCGTTCAACGGGACGGTCAAGTTCAATCAGGTGAGCGTCAGCTCCAACCTGCCGAAGACGGCGGCGTTGCAGCTCGTCAGGGGCACTGCGTACACGTTCCACGTCACGGTGAAGAACACGGGGTTGTCGCCCCAGGCCTTCTTCCTCGACCCGCGGACGACGGGCACGCAGGCGTACCGGCTCCTCGACCTGTTCGGCAGTGACCAGAACATGTCGCTGCCCCTGCCGCCGGGGATCACCTTCCCCGTCTACTCGGTGCCCGCGGACACCTCGAACATCGTCGCCACCGTGGCCGGTTCCGTGCCGGTGACCTTCGACACCGAGCCGTTCACTGGTGACCCCGACCTCTCACCGGCTGTTCCCGCACCGAACGTGGTGACGTCGCAGTCGGGCACGTCGGAGAGCCTGACGTTCTCCGCGCCCGAGATCATGCCGGGGATCTGGTACCTCAACCCGAGCGAGTACGGCCCCTATGGGCCCGGGGGAGCGCCGCCCGCCGAGGCAAGCGCGTCGATGTTCGCGGTCACGAAGGGGTTCGACCCGACCGTGCAGACTCCGACGGGCGACCTCTGGTCGGACAACATGGGTCTCGCAACCGGGTTCGCGCCGAAGTACCTGGTGCCTGGCGCCACGGCGACCATCTCGTTCACCATCACGCCGACGGCGGCGTCCGGCACCCAGGTGACGGGACGTATCAACGTCTCGGACACGTTCCTTGCCAACGAGCTGATCGGGTTGGCCGACACTGGAGGCGACCAGCTCGCATCGCTGCCCTTCACGTACACGGTCAAGTAGTGACGGCCACCGACCTGGCCCGCGCCACCGTGCGCGGACCAGGTCGGCGTGCCGACTGCGTCACGTCGATGACCTTGACAGGACGCTCTGGGCTCCAATGAACTGAGCGCGTGGGCCTCGCAGAAGGCGACGACGTCGCCGGCAATGAGCCAGTCGTGCCGCCGGTGACGGCGCACGACTCAGACGTGCTCCGTCAGCTGTGGAGGCTTCGTCACGACTTGGCACACTGGGACGTGACCGTCGAGCGACGTGACCACCACTCGTCCTCGAGTTCGGGTCGTTGCCAGGGAGCGGGCCAGGTCGATCATCCCTTTACGGATAGATTCGGATCGTGGTCGGCTCGGGTGTCTAGTCACTGCGCTCGCACCGGCACCGCTGCC
Organism: Acidimicrobiaceae bacterium; assembly: GCA_003162395.1. Classification (GTDB taxonomy): domain Bacteria; phylum Actinomycetota; class Acidimicrobiia; order Acidimicrobiales; family RAAP-2; genus Palsa-459. The sequence continues at coordinate 18,779 of PMON01000060.1, read as the reverse complement.
CCTCGCTCACCATGAGCACGACAGCTCGACCGAGTCCAACGAGGTGGCTCCTTCCCGATGAGCGGGTCATCTGGCAGGGGGGACCGAATCCAAGGGTGATCTTCTCCAAGGCCGACCTCTACCTCGTCCCCTTCTCGCTCTTCTGGGGTGGTTTCGCGATCTTCTGGGAGATCGGAGTCACCACCTCCAGCGGCGCTGCTCCGATTGGCGGACTGTTTGGCATCCCCTTCGTGCTCATCGGGCTGTACCTCATCGTCGGTCGCTTCTTCTACAAGCGGTGGGACCGGAAGCGGACGACGTATGCGGTGACCGACACAAGAGCGCTCGCCATCCGAGGCGGTGGCACGCAGATTAAGGACGCGAACCTCGACACAGCCGTGATGACGGTGGAGCGGTCGCGGCGCGGCGATCGGGGCTCGATCATCTGGGCCCTGACGCCGACGACGCCGTTTGGTGTCCGCACCCTCTTCGGGTCGAGGTCAGCGTCGCCCTCGATGGGGTTCCTGCGAGGGACCGGATGGCCGTTCGTGGAGCGATCGATGACCAACGAGGTTGCGTTCGTCGACGTCGAGAAGTTCAGCGGGCTCCTCACGACGATCGCCACGCTGCGCAGCGCACTGCCGCGCTCGGTCACGCCCGCTCCGCCATCTCCACCCCCGCTCGCACCGACGTACGCGCCGGTGGCACCCGCGGGAGTGCCACCTGGTGCGCTCACGTACCCCCCGCCCGCTCCGTGGCCTGCTGGCCTATACCAGCCGTACGTCGCGGCGCCGGTGACGGTCCCGCTCCAGCTGCGCAGCAGCAATCGGCGTCGCCGTCTGCTCGCCATCGCGATGGCCCTGGTAGCCGCGGGCGTCCTCGCGACGGACGCCACGGTCTCGTTCATTCGGCTCAGCCCGTACCTCGATACGCCACCTGCGATGTCCATTCCGGGTTCATCGAGCTTCACGCTGTCGACCGGCACGTACGTGATCTTCGAGGCCACGTTCTCGTGCCCGTCAGGTCAGTGCGTGTCGTTCGCACCGAGCGACGTGACGGTGACCGACCCATCCGGGAGCCAAGTTCACGCCGTCGATGCCGATCCTTCGGAACACACCACCTACCACGACGGGCCAGTGCAGGGCGTCGTCCAGTTCGCAGCTCCCACCTCGGGCACCTACCGCGTGCACGTCAACTCAACTCGAAGGACGACCGTTGTGATTGACGTGACGGAGAGCCAGGAGCTGCACAAGTTCTTCGGCTGGATCGCCCTCGGCGCGTCGATGCTCGTCGTGATGGTGCTGGCGTTGGGCCTGTTTCTGAGCACCTTGACGTCACGGCGGCGAGGTCGGCGCTGACGCGGCGACCACGACAGCGATCCGATCCACTGGGTGACCCTCGAACCCTGCGATTCATGGTACTATTTTGGCTAGGACCAAATGCGCAGGAGTGTGGTGGCGGATCGACGTGGTCGCGCGGATCCATGCCGACGGGCACGTCGGGGCTTCTCGGTGTGTCGTGCAGGGGCACGACCTGCCTTGCCGGCGCGGGCTACCGGCTTGGCTCTAAGAGCCCGCTCCTTGCACGGTCGACGGACCGTGGCGTCCACTGGCAGATCGAATCGGTCCCCGAGGTGCGCAACGGCATCGGCGTCACGGCTTGCAGCACGTCCACGAACTGCGTGCTCTCGACGTACAAGGGGATGTTCCTGTCGACGAATGCCGGACGTAGCTGGTCGCCGCTGGCGATCCGCGGTGTGGGCGCCTTTGGCACGATCACGTGTCCTACCGCGATCTTCTGCATTGCGACGGGCACGACCCCGCCGACGGGCTCGGCGCCGCTCGGTGCGCTCGCGCTGATCGCCACCTCGCGTGACGGCGGGAGGTCCTGGTCCGTCGCCACGCAACTCCCGGATGGCATGAGCGCCAGGGGCGTCCAGTGCATCTCCGCACAGGTGTGCGACGTCGCCGCGAACTCGAACGCTCGCGGCCACCTGTTGTCGACGACGGACGGTGGAAGCCTGTGGACGACGCATCCTCTGCCCAAGTCGCTCGCGGGGATCTCAGGCGTTGCGTGCACCACGACAACAGCGTGCTTTGCGTGGGACGACTTCGCGCCCAGATATCGACCACTCGTGACGACGACTGACGATGGCGGAGCCAGCTGGACGACGCCGACGCTCGCGCCACAGGACACCGACGTCGGGGCGATGACGTGTCCGACGACGTCGGACTGCGAGCTCGTCGGCGTCGATGTGCTCGGTGCCGTGATCCTTGGGAGCTCGACGGGTTTCTCCCCGTGGGTCTCCCAGCCGCTTCCCGTGGGGGTCGTGAAGATCGAAGGCGCCTCTTGCGCGTCCTTTGCCGCTTGCATGCTCGCGACCCAGGCGACCCGGCGAGGTGCGATCTTCCGCACCCCTGACAAGGGAGAGGGCTGGTCGCAGTCCACGCTCCCTGCGGGGACGGGCACCGTCACGGCGGTCACGTGCCTGACCACGACTTTCTGCGCGGCCGCCGCGAACGGGCTGCTGACGTCGAGTGACGGCGGCACTACTTGGCGCCTCGCCGCTCTCCACTTGCAGAGCCAAGAGCTCGAGGGCGTGGCCTGTCCTTCGCCCACCGAGTGCGTGCTCGTGGGCGGCAAGGAGTCATCTGGGCTTCTAACCCAACATTTCGGTGACTCCGTCGTCTATCTCTGGCGCGACGGGGTGCTGCGGCGCGTGCACGCGCCCACCTCGGTCAGCCCACTGTCCTCGGTCACGTGCGTCGGCTCGACCTGCGTGGCGGTCGGGGGATTCAGCGGCGTCTTCTCGTATGGACCGGCCGCCACGCAGCTCTCGGTGATCGTCTCGCATGACGGGGGCGCAACCTGGTCGAGGTCTGCGGTCCCACAAGCGGTCGCTGGACTCAACTCTGTCGCGTGCGCCACGAGCCAGGCCTGTGTCGCGATTGGCCAGGTCATGGGACGCGGCGGGTCCCAGCCCGGGATCGTCGCGACCTCGAACGCCGGCATGACGTGGGCCGTCGTGCCGACCATCCGCCGCAACAACCAGCTGACCGGCGTCGCCTGCACGACGGCATCGATCTGCGTCGCGACGGGGATCGCGTCGGTCGACGCGCGCGGCAGCGAGCTTCGCGAGATGTCATTCGAGGTGCGCCTTGTCGACCGCGCGCACCACTGGTCGTCTCGACCTCTCTTGCTGAATGGGTTCTACAGCACCATCGGCTCCGTGCTCCGAGCGGCGCTGTTCGGCGTCGTCGCGGCACCAGGTTCCACGAGGGTGACCATCGCCCGGATCAGCTGATCGACTGGATCAACTGCGATGTGCGCTTCGAGACGCGAGAACGACGACGGGCCGGCGGCGAATGTCGACTTCAACGTTGACCGCGACGACCCGATGTCCCTTCACGACCAGGTGGCGGGAGAGATTCGCCGCGCGATCGCCGAGGGTGAGATCGGCCCCGGTGAGCGCCTCCCGCCCGCCGTCGACCTTGCTGCGGTGCTCGGCGTCAACAAGAACACCGTGTTCCGGGCGTTGCATCTGCTGCGCAAGGAAGGGACGGTCGACTTCACCCGCGGGCGTGGCGTGCGTATCACCGGCGGGCCCGATCGCAGCCAAGTCGTCGAGCAGGTCCGCGACCTTCTTGAGTTTGCCCGCGCGCGTGGCTACCGCGGCCAGGACATCGTCGAGATCATCCAGAGCCTCTCATAGAACCAACGAGGCAGCGTGTGCTTGGAAGGGAACCCGGGCCTGATGGTCCGAGGCCCGACCCCATCGACCCCATCGAGCTCGACGAGTCGATGAGCTCGTCCATTTGGGTCGAGGACGTCCGGCCACCGGACCTCGAGGCAGCGGGGTCGCCGCGGAGCGCGCGGGCACCGGTGCGATTGCCTAGAGTCCAGACGGCCCGAGACGAGCGCGAGGAGCACGACGTGGCGACAGAGTGGGGACCCCTGCAGGCACTTGCAGGAGAGTGGGCGAGCGACACGGGAGGACTCGACACGGCGTTCTCGCACGCAAAGGGCAAGGTGCTGGGCACCCCGTACCTCGAGAAGGCGACCCTGAAGCCGTTCGGTCCTGTCGACAACGGCGACCAGCACCTCTACGGCCTTGACTACAAGACGGCGATGTGGCGCGGCGATGAGCAGAACCCGTTCCACACCGAGGTGGGGTACTGGCTGTGGGACGCAGCGACCGGCGAGGTCCTCAGGGGATTCGTCGTCCCGCGCGGCATCACCGTGCTTGCGGGCGGCATCGCGACTGCGGACGCGACCGAGTTCACGATGCGGGCCGCCCAGGGCGAGCTGCAGTACGCCATTGGCGAGAACACGTATCTGGCGAAGCGCGCCAGCACGCTCAGCTACGAGGTGACGATCCAGACCGACGGCGACACGTGGTCGTACCAAGAGGACACGATCCTCAAGATGAGCGACCTCGACGAGCCCCTGCACCACACGGACGCGAACACGCTCCGCCGAGTCAGCTGACGACGTCGGCGCAGACACGTTCTCGCCAACTGGACCTAGGACTCGCCACACAATCTCACACGCTGAGTTCGATTTCGACGCGTCGGATCATCCGCGAGTTCGAGCCCTCAGGACAATGGTGTCCAGGATCGCAGGTGCGTGGTCACCGCTCGTATCCAGCCCCAATGGACGGTTGCTCTACGTCGCGGACCTCGGCGAGATCGTGAAACTCTGCCTTCGTAGGCGTGAGCCGTTCCAACCCAGATGACGATGCGTTCCGCCGAAGGATGTGAGGCCCGACGTGCTTGCATCGCTTTCGACGTCGGCCGCACGACCTGTCAGCGGTAGGTGAAACGCGTGTGCGAACCGGTCTGTGTGGTCCCGCCGCCGGTGGTCACCCGCACCTCGACGGTGTCGACGCCAGGCGGGCTCGTCACGCGCAGCGCACCGGGATCGATTACGTGGACGTCAGATCCTGGCTTCGCCCCGAATCTGACGCTCGTCGCGCCGTCAAGGTGCGTACCGTAGACGACTACGACGGTGCCACCGCGCGCGGGACCGCCGGCTGGCGAGAGGTGCGAAATCGCAGGGGCCGGCGCCCGAGGGCGCTCGGTCATCAGCATCGCCTCGGTTCGGATGCTCGACGGCATCCAGCCCCCCGCGACACAGGAGAGGGCCGCGGCACAGGCGACCACGAGCGGCCCAGCGTGCGACGCTGCCGTCTGCTGCTGTGGTCCCGAGGTCGGATGGAGCGCCTGCCAGACTCCGCTGGACTCGTCCGCGGCGACAGGCTGGGAGGCGCCACTGACCGTGTAGCCGACGACAGTGCAGGCAGTCGGCGAGCCGCACGACACCGACGTCAGCGCACTGCTCTGCAGATCCTCGCGGCCAGGGACGACCCGGGCAGCGTGCCAGGATCCCGCTGACTCCACGGCAACGATGCCCTCCGACACGTACAGGCTGCCGCTCCCCATGTGCACGGATGCTCTCCCGACAGCCGCACAGGCGCCCGCGCCCCGGCAGGACAGCGACGCGAGGGTCGAGAAGCCACCACCGTTCAGCGCCTGCAGGCCTGGCAGCTCGCGGCCGGCCTGCCACGTGTGGTGGTGCTCGGTGGCGACGAACAGCTGTTGGGCCGCCTTTGCGTCGGTGTAGTAGCCCCCCGCGCTGCAGTCCCCAGGCGCCCCGCACGAGAGCGACGTCACCGCGGCCATGTCGCCGACGTTGAGTGCCGCGACCCCCGGGATCTCCTGGGCGCTCCCCCAGGTCCCGCCCGCCTGGTTCACGACGAAAGGCTGCGGATTCTCCGGGATCGTGCTGTTGCCCACCGAGCCGCCGGCGCTGCAGTCCCCGGGCGAGGCGCACGATATCGAGGTGAGCGACCCCGTCGTGCCCAGCACCGAGAGCCCCGGGACGATCGATGCCGGACCCCACGTCCCACTCACCTCGCTCGTGACCACCGCGAGATTCGAGGCGTCGTCGCCGACGGCCGAGCAATCCCCTGGAGCGGAGCAGGAGAGCGCGGTGATGTCCGAGACCTCACCGGTCGGGGACTCGACGAGCGAGTGGGCGCGCTGCCAGGCGCCGTGGACTTCATTGACGACGTACGCGGTCGTCGTGAGCGACGCGTTCTGATAGGACCCGCCCGCGCTGCAGTTCCCCGGGGACGCGCACGAGAGCGAGGTCAGCGACGCGCTTCCATGGTTGAGCATCGCGAGACCCGGCACCTCACGAGCCAGCCCCCCAGCTTCAGGTCCGCCGACGACGACGAACGCCTGGGAGTTGCCGTGCACGTCGCCATAGGTACCCCCGGCCCCGCACCAGTTCCGGGCGGGACACGAGACGGTGGTGACCGCCGCGCTGTTGAACCGAGTGTGATCAAGCGCGACGATCCCCGGCACGAGCTTCGGCGTGCTCCATGCTCCTCGCGCACTCGAGGAGTGAGCGATGGCCGCGAGCGCGTCGCCGGTCCCGACCAGCGCAAGTGATCCGCACATGAGGACCAACAGGCCGAGTGCTGCACGCGCCCTGGAGATCGTCGTTGGTGCAATGGAGCGCATGCAGAAGCCACCTCGAGTTGTCGCTGAGATGGTCCCACAAGCGACACGCGCTCGCACTGTCACGCGCTCGCATTGGTGGGTCGAACCACCTCAGCCCCGTACGTGAAGCGGAACCCGGGTAGCGCGTCGCGAGTGTCCAAGAGGTCTGCTTGATCCACCGGTGCAGGATGGCCGCACTCAGGGAGGCACTCCGAGCTCCCGAGAGCGCTCGCAATCGGCAATCAAGCCGTCAGCCCACGACGATGCTTCCAGGCCCGATGACCGCCGAGCGTGCACTCGTGTGACCTGAGCGACTCTCGAGATGCGCGTTGCACGCTCCCGGGGGTGACGAGCGTCAGGTCAGCAGGTCACCACGAACGTGTACGCGAATGGGCGGGCGAATTTCGATCCCACTCCTCGCTTCGCACTGATGACCAGATTCTTGGTGGCTCCTGCGGTGCACGCGTAGTTGGGTGTCGTCACCGTGAAGGCGCCCGACGCATCCGTTGCTGCCCCAACCGTACTGTGGCTTCCGAACGTGACCCCGACCTTGCTGGTGGCGTCGAAGTCGGCTCCCACCACCTTGAAGCTGACCGTACCCGTGCCGATGCCGTTCCAATAGGAGCAGACCGACCCCACGTTGTAGACGTCCGTCGTTGCCGTCTTACCCAGGGCCTTCATCACGAGCTTGCGATAGATGCCAGGCTCCGACGTCGTGGTGTAGCTCAACGTGGCCTTCCCACTGACCGTGGTGATACCTGACGCCACGAGATGTCCGTCGTCCTTCAGCGTGACTGGGGCGCCTCCGGGGAATGCTGCTCCAACTACCTCCTGGGAGTCCGAGGTTCCGGTGCAACCGGTCGTATCTCCATCCACAGCGTTGAGGGTCGGCACTTCGTACGGCGCATGGGTGGGCGCTCCGAAGTGGCTGACGACGTGGACATAGGACGTCACGCGGAGCGCGCAGACTGGTCCAGGGGCGGACTCGCACGCGGCTGTCCACTTTTTGAACTCGCCGGCCACGTTGGGCTTCGCGACAAACACGACGCTCTTCGCGTCTGGGACGTGGACGATGCACGTCACCGATCCCGGTGACTTCTTGCCCTTACACGTGGCCAGCACCGTTCCGCTCACGTCCTGCACCTGGACGGAGCCCGGCTTGGCGAACGTCGAGTCAACCTGCAGGGCGACGGTCCTCGTCACCGCGCTCCTCACGGCTTGGCGGTGTACCGCCGCATCCACCGGGCTCGTGCCCGCGGCGCAGATCGCCACAAGGCCTGCGAGCACGATGACTCGGGTTCCCCATGTCTTCAATTCGATGGTCTTCACGGCGTGTCCCCTGTGATTTGGTGGTGTGCCAATCGCCAAGCGACTGGCACGGCACGGCGAAGTGCCGGAAGCTTCCTTTGACGATAATTCAATTCGTGGTCTGTTGCAGGCGCGTCGGCGTGCAATGTGTTGAGTAAGAAAGTTCTGCGGCCCCTGCAGATCGGTGAAGTCCTCCAACACCATGCCGGGCTCGACCGAGTTGAGCGCGTCACTGGAAGAGAGCTTGACATCCCTGCTCAAGCGCACAGCCGTTGGTTACCTGGGTCCCTTCCCGTAACTCGCCGAATCAAGGCGCGACTCGGCATGAAGCGGTTCGCACCGCCCTACGGGGTACCGCTCATCGTGGTGGGAATCAAGGTCACGAACATCGCGCCGGCTGCGTGCCCGTTGGCACACTTGAAGCTGACGCTGACGCCGGCCTTCAGCACCTGCACGAAGCCGGTCACATCACCTGAGTTCGCCCAACCTGGCCATCCCACCGCGCCCTTCCCGCTGACGTACCAGCAACTCGGGGCTGTGTAGCTGACCACCTCGTACTTGTACCAGCCCGGCATGACCGCGACGTCCTCTTGTCCGCGCCAGTCCTTGGCGTTCGCCGGATTCTTGAGGAGGTGCGTCGCGTACGTCGCCTCCGACGGTGCAGTCACGGGCGTCGACGCACTGCCGACTGCACTCCACGCGATGGAGCCGACTGCGACCAGGAGCACCGTGCTGACGAGAAGCCCGATCAGTTTGCGCATGCTGTCTCCTTTGGTTCCAATGCTTCATCCTGTCTCACTTCAGCCGACGTAGGTCACGCGGCACTCGTGCAGCGCGTCGCGAGTCGCCGATGCAGATCGTGCGGGGAGCACTCGGACTACCTCGGCAAGGAGGAGGCAGTGAGGGTCCGACAGCGTCGTCCCGGTCCCCGGACCCGTCGAGACACCAACGTCGTCGCCCCCGCAGAAGTCGCCGGCGGCACTCATGGACGCTGGGCGGGATGCAGGGCCGACGAACTGGATCCTGTAGAGGGGCTCATACTCCATGCACGCGTCGGGGGAGGCGCCCAGCCCGAGGCGGTCGAAGATCGACCGCATCTGCGCCGCGCGCTCGCCCGTGAGCGTGACGGACGTGGGCTGGCTGGCTCCCTGGGCGAGCGACGTAGCGCCAAAGCCGGTGACGACCACGGAGCCGGTCGGCGACGCCTTCTCGGACGGCGTGCGGTTCGGCACCGAGACCGCCTCCGCGTCGATTCGCAGCTCTTGGATCCCCGGCCCATCGCCTGCGAAGGCATACAGCAGCGTCGCTCGAACCTCGTTCGCCCCGGCTGCGGGCATCGTGAGGGGGATGAACTCGGCGTCATAGGCAACAGGGTCGGTCTGAATCATGATCCCCTGGTTGTTGCGGGCCCCAGCCGGCAGATGGTGCAGGAGGAATGCCACGATCGAGGCTCGGGTGCCCGCCACGAGGTCAGGCGGTGCACGTCGACCTGATTGCCGAGTGCCTGGCCCCACGTTCGAAGCGTGGGCACCGCGACCGATGCGGGCGTCGCTCCAGGCACCAACGGTGCGGCGGCGAACACTTCGTCCGAGTAGGCCACGCCGACAGGGGGCAACAGCGTGACAGCGAGTGCGATCGGCGCGTGGGTCCCGGCTGGCAACCCTGTCATCACCGTGCTCGTCGTGTAGCGCCCGGCCGGCAGGGGGAGCACGCCTGTCGGACCGCACCATGGCTCGGGCCGCGACGCGGCGCGAGTGCCGCGACGCGGTGCGCAATCCTGGTAGGTCGTCGAGATCGTGATCGGGAAGCGAGTGCGTCCCGGCGCGAGCCGGACAGTCGGCCGGCAGGCGACGTCGATGCTGACTGGTTGGAATCGGATCGAGTCGCTCGAGAGCCCGACGTCGAGCCACCCATCCCTGGCGCACGTCTCTACCGTGGCGGTCCTCGCCGTGTGGTTGATGAGCGTCGCAACGCCTCGGATCGTCGATCCCGCCGTGACTCGAGACTGCTGCAGGGAGATGCCGACCGTGATTTGGGCACTTCCGACGCCCTTGGTCGGCGTCCCAAGCGTGCCGCAGGCTGACAGTGCGCAGGTTGCCGCGAGGATGGCCACGAGCCCAAGCGAGCGTCGTGCGGGCCCAACTACGCCGCCTCCTGGATCGCTCATCATCATGCACGTTTCGCGAGGTACGTGCCTCTTTCACCGAGCCACGCGGGTGTGACCAGGCCGAGCCGAGCGAGCGACGCGTGATCCGTTCACGATCAGCCGCTTGGCCCACCTACGCCGCTCTCGAAGTCACCTCAGAGATTCGTCGCTCGTGTGGCTCGAGTGACAATCGGACGCACGCGAAGTGCCCGGTGCCCTGTGGCGTGACCCACGCCACCGTGACGTGCTCTCCGGGGAGGCACGCCGAGATCATTTCTCCGAGCGCGGCACCCGTGAATAGCCCAACGCCGCTGATGGACGTGATCGTGTCGCCTGTCGAGAGCCCCACTCGGGCCGCCGCCGAGCTGGCAATCGTTCCCACGATCGGGACTCCCTTGACTTCCCCCCGGCCAGAGGTGTCGACGAGGACACCAAGGAATCCCTTGGCGCGAGACGGAGGCGCCACGCCTTGAACGCCCACCGACGTTTTGTCGCTCCTCAGGCGAGGGGGAAGAAATTCGGTCTTCCTGACATAGTGCTTGAGATCAATCATGATTCGTCGCTCCTTTGTTGCTCGTGGTGACTGTCTCCATCCAGCCTGCAGGGGAAGCATCAACCTGGACGGTGAATGCCCTAAGCGGATCGGAAGATCTGATTCACCGCATCGGGCGGTGAGTTCTGCCTGAGTTCTCGGTACGCCAGTCAGGGCTGTTGGACGCAGGTCGAGACGGGGCTCGCATCGAGCTGCGGGTCGAGGTGCCGCCAATTGCTCGAGTGCGCACGAACTCCGGTCGCCCCTATAACTCGATCCTGCATCCGTTCAGCACCGTGACGTTCTCACACGCGCATCATCCGCTCAGTAAGTACTTCTCGGCGCTCGCATCGTCGGGTTGTGTCGTGCACTGTCTGTTCGGCCTCGTTGGACCAGGGGATCCGAGCTGGCAGCTCGCTTGAAGAGGATTGTCTGCACCCCGTGCAACAGCACGTCGAGGATGCACTCAATCTCACGGACGTTGGCAGTTGACTCAGTCTCAACCCCGAGCACAACGGGTCCACTCCGACGGTAGCTCCAGCGGTCTCACCCATCAGGCGCTGCTCGGCTACGCGAGCTCTCTGGAACCCTGTTCGGGATGGGGACCTCTAGGTCGTCGACACGAACGCCCTGAGCTTGCCACCGCGGGTGAGCTGGCCTCCGATCCCACAGAACGACGCCGTCGGGCACGACACGCTGTTCGTCGAGTTGGAGTCGTGGTTAGGTGCGGTACCCCGGAGGTTGAACGCCGGGCCCCACACTCCAGCCGCCTCCGTGATGACGAAGTCTTCGTCGTACGAGTTGAGCCTGACGTTGTACTGGTAGTAGCCGACGCCCACGCAGTTGCCGGGCGACGCGCACGAGAGGCCCTCGACCGCTCCGTTCGGGAGCGTGTTCAGGTTCTGTGCGACGAGCAGGAGCGTGCCCCACACGCCAGCGGTCTCAGTCACGACGTAGGCCTTGTCGCCGCCGGAGTAGTTGGCGTTGCCGCCTGCGGTGCAGTATCCGGGCTTGACGCACGAGATCGCGTCGGCGCCGGCGCCTGATCGATTGCCGTCGGGGGGCGACCCCTTGACCTCTGCTGCACTGCCCCACACGCCGGCGACCTCGCCGATGGTGAAGCCCTGCGGCCCGTTCGCGCCCCAATCCTCGCCGACTGCGCCGCAGTACCCGGGCTTGGTGCAGGAGAGCGAGCCGACGTAGCCCATGTTGTGGATGTTGATGTTGGCAGCGACCTCCTTGGGCGCCTGCCACTTCCCATTGACCTGGTTGATCACGAAGGCCTCGTACTTCATCGCGGCTGACGGCCCCACCTCGTAGTCGCCGCCCACCGAGCAGTCGCCTGGCTTCGCGCACGACACGCCGAGCAGGGAGACGCTGGATGAGTTGAAGGCGTGCACAATCCTTGGGACGCTCCAGTGTCCTGCAGACTCGGTAGTGACGAAGGCGCCAGCCGACGTCGCGGTCTCGAAGTTCCCGATCGCGGTGCAGTCGCCGGTGCCCTTGCATGACATCCCGCTGACGCTCGCCGACGTCGTCGAACCGAGGTGTCCGATCGGGAACGCGGTGCCCCATGCGCCCGCGGTCTGCGACACGACGAAGCCGTGCGATCCGGACGCGTTCCCGTAGGAGCCGCCCGCCCCGCAATTGCCGGGGCTCGAGCACGAGACCACGTTGAGGGCGCCGGTGTGCGCGGCGTCGAGGGCCGCGGCAAGCTTCACTGCCGGGTGCCACGTGCCGGTGGTCTCCGTCACGGCGAACGCACCGCTGTGGGTCTCCGAGGTGGTGGGGAGCCCGTAGGCGCCCCCGGCTGAACAGTCGCCGGCATGCGCGCACGAGATCGAGTTGACCTCAGGCAATGGGCCGTTGTTGAACGCCCCCGCAACCACAACTGGGTTGCCCCAGAGCGGAGTGGCCGCGGCAACGCCACTCAGCGTCATCGCGATGGCCACCCCTAGAGTGACCGAGACGGCCACGTGGCGCGGCTGACCAACCTTCAGACGATCCAGGTGCATCGTGCCCCCTTTTTGTTTGGCGTCCTCGACAGGTGCCTACCATGATTTTCTTCTGGAGGCGACAACCCGCCTGGGGTGATGGCGGCGCGAGGCTTCTCCCGTGCGCCAAGGGGTCATGGGGTCAAGGGGTCAAGGCTTGCACTTGACCGCATGGGTGATGCCAGTCGATCTCAAAGTGCCGCGGCACTTCTTAGTTACAACGATGGCATTTGACAGACCTGGCAATACCAACAAATGACAGACCTGGCAATGCCAACAAATGTTCGTCCGATGCGCTCAATCCCTTGGAGTGCGGTTCGACACTCGGTCTTCTGGGATGGAGGTTGTGACGACCCATGGCGACGCTCCGAGCGAGACTGGATCCAGTCGCGCCTCGGTGAGCCTCGCGAGGAAACGAGCAGGTGAGTACACGGGCAGCACTTCGGTCAGGCACAACAGATGCTCGTCAACCTCTCGACGGATCAACTCAACGAGCGCCGTCGCCTCCGATGTCGTTATCCGAGAACTGAGCTTGGGGTACCTCAGGGCACGGACCACGATACTCGCCCCGGATCCAGAGAGCGTGCCAGAGACTCGTTCACCGGAACCCGGTGACGACTACTTGATCAGCCTGGCCACCGCGCCGAGAGCTGTGATCGTCTCCGCCACCGCCTCTCAGCCAGAGCCGCAGCACCTCTTTGATCTGGACCACCGATACCTCCCTGAACGCCATGGGGCCTCCTCGCCAGCGGCTCTGGAGGCCCAGCCGAATGTCACTTCGGCCGGTCGTGGCGGACCCTCAGGGTGGTCCCATAACTGGCAACGGAGGTGGTCCCATGTCACTGGCAAAACCACCCGCTCAGTGGTCCCATGTCACTGGCAAACGACATCGGAGCCTTCGCGTCGATTGCCATCCTGACCTCCATGCGACTGAGAAGCCACGGAGGCGATCCCGCGATGGCTGAGACCGAAGATCTGAGTCGCCATGCGGTTTGAAGCTCCCTGAAGTCCATCGTCACTCAAGCGCAAGTGCCACTGAACAATCGCCGGGACAGGATCGAACGGTTCTTGCTGCCGTTGCCTGTCCCAGCGCGGCACATCGGCGATACTGCGCCCATGGTCGACCGAAATGTCCTAGGCGGGTCATTGGAGCCGTGTGGCACCGACCCCGTCACGGGCTTCTACCGTGACGGGTGTTGCACGACTGGACCTGAGGACCTCGGGAGCCACACCATCTGCGCCGTGGTCACCGCAGAGTTTCTTGAGCACCAAAGGGCCATCGGCAACGATCTGAGCACGCCGATGCCTCAATACGGGTTCCCGGGACTAGTGCCCGGCGACCGTTGGTGTGTGACCGCCGCCAACTGGCTCCGTTCCCATCACGACGGGGCGGCGGCATACGTGGTCCTCGCCTCAACGCACGAGCGGGCCCTCGAGATCGTGCCTCTCGATGCTCTTCGTGAGCACGCTGTTGACGTCCCCGTCGGGCCGGGCGATCTCCAGGGTTGATCAGGTCCGACACTTGCGGACGGCTCTCTTCCACCCTGAGTGCGGTTACAACCGGTGGCCGAAGCGGTAGTTCTCCAAGCAAGTTCCTTAGCTGGCTGCAATCACCAGCCAGGTAGAGGACACGGCTGATCGGCGCCTTGCCTCCGAGAGCAATGTGGCTGCGGCGGAGTACCCGTAACCGTCATTCGGGACTCCGAGCAGAGCTGAAGGCGGGTGACCTCGTGCCCCTGACCGCCGGGTCAGAGTCGTCGGTCCCAGCAGTCAGGCAGGTGTGAGGATTCGCGTCGGCCCGGGGAAGGGCCAGTCACTCGCTGGCTATCTTCTGCAAGCGGTCAGTATCCGTGGTCCTCTCGGAACGCATCGCCACCAGCACTCCAATCAGGCCGACCACTGCTCCCGAGAGGCATATCCACGCGCCCGGACCGCGGGTCGTCCATATGCCCCATCCGAAGACATGTGAATATGCCGCTGAAACATTGGGTGCGGGCACCAATACGCTTACGACGGCGGCAATGATCGAAGCACTCGATGCAAGCGCAACGGTCAACATCCTTGCGGTGCCATTAGTCCAATCCGCGAAGAGTGTTACAACGTCAACTGTCATGAGCGCCACTCCGCATGCGAATACCACGACTCCCCACCAGGTAAAGGTCGATGGATTCCAGAAGTTGGGGATCCCTTGTGCGTTGTTTCCAAATGCGCCTCCAACCTGCCAAATGGTCCAATTAGCAGAGCGAGGGGCGAGCGAACACTGGTCGATCGTTGTGAAACAGGAGTACACAGTTCTCCAGGGTACAAAGCAGCCGGCGACCAACAGCACGCCCCCAGAGAGGAAGGCGAAGGTACTCAATCGGCTTCGCCGTCTGGAAGCGTCCACCCAGAGTCCTCTCGGAGGGTCTTTGAGTGACGTTGCGACCCTGTGAGCCAACTCGAAAATTAGCTACTTCTGACTCTCCGAATCTTACGTCGTGGGCCAGTCGGAGTCTCTCGAATTCGGACCGCCGATTCCGCCCCCAACCGCCGGTTGAGAGACAGCGTCAGTGAGTAGGTCGGGGTCCCGCCAGGTCCTCGAAACTGGCCATCCTCGCCGCGTGCGTCTGCTCGAAGCTCCCAGCCTGTCCGGCAAGGATCAGTGCGTCAATGCTGGGGGGTAGGACGACATGCAGAGGAGTCCTTGGATCAGCCACTGCCTTGACGATGGCTGATGCAACCTCAGAGGGGTCCCCGCCTTCACCGGCCCCTTTGGCATAGAAGTCAGCGATCCACGCCTCGTCTGACGAGTAGTAGCCCGGCGGTGAGGTTGCGTTCGAAGCTTTATTGCCGATCTCGGTCCTATAGAAGCCAGGCTCAATGCTCACCACTCTGACCCCGGTGCCCTCCAACTCGATGGCCAGCGCCTCGCTGAGGACACACACGGCGTGCTTGCTCGCGGCGTACCAGCTCGAGCACGGAGGCGGCGATATGCGGCCAGCGATCGACGCGACGTTCACTATGACGCCGCTGCCCTTTGCGCGCATTTCCGGCAGTGCCGCCTGGATCATGCGGATCGTTCCCCAGTAGTTCGTCTCAAAGACCTCTCTTGCCTTGCTGAGGTCGACGGTTTCGATTGCGCCAATGTGGGCGATCCCCGCGTTGTTCACGATGACGTCGATCGCTCCATGCCTCGATTCGATGCCCTTGATCGTCGAGGTGACTGACCCGTCCTTCGTCACGTCGAGAGCTACTACCTCGATAACCAGACCTTCAGCTTGAGCCCTCTCCTGGAGTCCCCCGCCACGGCTGATGTCGCGCATGGTGGCGTATACGAGATCTCGCCTCCGCCCGAACGCGAGGGCGATCTCAAGCCCGAATCCGCTGCTGCACCCGGTAACGACGACGACGCTCATCTTGCCCCTTGCTTCAGTTCGACCTTGGCGGTTGACCGAGATGGTCTACCAGCCAGTTCCAAGTAGCCCATACCGCCGGCTGCGAAGCAGCACGGAAACAAATGAGTCGTGGAAAGTACTGTCCGCCGATGGTCGACGAGGAGGAGGGTGAGTTCGAGAAGTACCTCTACAAGGTGGTGGAGTACCGATCGATACAGCGTCCTCGGGCCTTCGTCGAGGCACGTGATTCGCGTCTGGAGGAGCATCTCGATGAGTTAGCGGAACTCCAAGCCGGATCCTTGGGTGCAAGCGGCCCTCCGGGCACTCGACTCCCAACGAGAGCGAGCCGCCGGTGGGTGGCGCCAGGCCAAGGTGGCAGTGGGCACGTTCTCCGGCACTCTCGCGCACGCGTCCTCGAAGTTGAACCGCCAGTCGATCGAGGAGTTCGGACTCGACTGGGACCGAATGGGTGCCGCGCCAGGAATCGCAGGGAGTCGGGATGCGGAGTTGCCGGGAGTCTTTCTAGATCACCCCGAGTGCATCTCGTTCTTCAACGGGATGCCGGACGAGTCACCTGACGTGTGGCTGGTGGAGGCTCGTGACCTATGGCTCGAACTTGGTCCTGACGGTTTTTGGTTCTCACCAAGGCGTATAGAGCCTTTGCTGATGCGACTGGCGAAGCCCGGGGAGGTGAGCGACAGGGAAAAGGACGATTGCTGACAGGGTGGCCCAGACGGTGGTGGCCATGGAGCTGGGGAAGGCCGCGGAACCGCGCTTCCACCCCGACTCCTACGGCTATCGCCCGAGGCGCTCTGCCCTCGACGCGATCGCGGTGTGCCGGAAGCGGTGCTGGAAGTTCGACTGGGTGATCGATCTCGACGTCCAGGCGTTCTTCGACTCCGTGCCCTGGGACCTCATGGAAAAGGCGGTCCTGGCGGTCACCGATCTCCCGTGGGTGATCCTGTACGTGCGTCGCTGGTTGCGCGCACCGCTGCAGCTTCACGACGGCACCGTCAGAGAGCGGGAACGGGGGACTCCCCAGGGGTCGGCGGTCTCGCCGATCCTGGCCAACCTGTTCATGCACTTCGCGTTCGACCGGACGTGCACGGCCTCACTGCGATACTTCGATCGTGACCATCGTCGAGCGAGACGTCGACTCTCAATGGTCGGGATTCTCTTCCGGCATGGGTGTCGGGAAGACCCACCGCTGGTGGGTCATGCTCCTCGCAGGTCTTCTCGCGGGTGCCGTCGTGACTCTCGGGGCCCAACAGTTGTCGAAGTCATCACCGTCACCGAGAGCTGAGTTGGAATCCGGTGGCGGAGGAGTTATTGGCTTTTCGCCAAGTGGGCGGGAGATCGCGGAACACTTTCGTCAGTCGCCGTTCGGTGACTGGCGGGAATTCCACTTCTCACTCGAGCCCGACACCTTGTGGTGGATGATTCCCATCTTCAATCAGGGACCTGCACCTGTGACGATCCTGCACATCGGCCCGCCGCCTGCGGCTTATCCCACAGTGACCCGCACGTTTCTCGTGCGTGCATCGCTTGCAAGTTGGACAGCCGTCCAGCCGTTCCAGACGACAACCATCCAGCCGAAGGCGTCATCGACCTTCGAACTCCGTATCGCGCTTCACTGCGATGGTCTCGGCGCCGACACGTCTACGCAATTCGGTAGCGTCCCAGTCACCTACTCATACGAAGGAACCACGGTCACCACTTCGCTTCCTGTGACCATGGCGCAGTTGGACGGGCCCAGCGTCTGCGTGAGTGGACGTTGACTGGCCGATCTGACCTGAATCGACTATCAGGCATTCCAGTCGGTCAGGCTGAGGGGCGGAGCTCGATGCTCACCTCAAGGTCAAGTGCGGTCGCGACGCGCTGCAACGTGGTGAGCGTTGCTCCTACCCCCCCTGACTCCAGCCGGTCGATGGCAGCCTGACTCGTGCCCATTCTGCGAGCCAACTCACGTTGGCTTAATCCTGCAGCCTCTCTGGCGGCGTGGATGTGCTCACCAACCTCTGCTGCGAGGCGAGCCTCCGCATAAGCCCGGTCGTACTCCGCTCGCTCGGCTTGCGACATCGCTCCAAGCTTCTTGTCCTTGAGGTCCATCCAGCTCATCCTCGTCATCGGTCCTCCTCGTCGGCTGTATGCCCTCGCTCCACGCACGTCGCCATTCCCCGTCGCGCTCGCTCCACCTCAGCGCGCTCGTTCTGTCGCTGTTTCCGGAAGACCGTCAGCAGGACGATCCGACGGCTCCCTGGGAAGAAGTACGTGATTCGCATCGCCGTTCTGTCGACGTCGAAACGCAGTTCGAACAGCCGAGCACCGAGAGGTCGAGACCGAGGCATCCGAACGATGGATCCAAATTCGGCGAGGTAGTCGATTCGAGCTGCAGCGCTCGCGAACTGCTTCGCGCCGAGAGATCCCAGCCACTCCTCGACCTCCGGCTCCATCTCGACCGACCATGGTGACATCATAAATGATGTCACCGCTCCCTCCAATGCTCACGGCCCGCCGGATCCGAGACTTCAAGGCATTTCCGCCTCAACAGCAACCTCTTCCTTGCTTCCTTCACTGGACCTTTTTTGGTTTGTAGATCGACCCCATCGGGTGTACACACAACGACGATCAATCCTCAGCAGTTGCAAGGCGGAAGCCGGTGCAAAGTCCACCGCCAGGGTGATCACTCGATGACCCCAGTCGAGTGATCACCCTGAACAGCGTCGTTGGTGCTCTCTTGTGCCGCCTTCGAGCTCCTCAGAATCTCCTCGATCGTGTTCGCAGCCTCCCTGTCGGACTCCGCGAGGAAGTGGGCGTAGACGCCAAGGGTGGTCGCCGCGTTGGCGTGGCCAAGGCGCCCGCTGACGGTCCGCACGGGTACACCTGCCGCGAGCAGCCTCGTCGCCGCGAAGTGCCTCAGGTCGTGCTTATGCCGACGTC